>JAGWUI010000009.1 GCA_028868515.1 Gammaproteobacteria bacterium | reverse complement strand
CAACTGGTGCAGACATTGTGATTACTGGTCGTGTGGTGGATTCTGCGGTGGTGATTGGACCACTCATGCATGAGTTTGGTTGGGCAACGAGTGATTATGATCATCTTGCTCAAGCTGCACTGGCAGGTCATGTGATTGAGTGCGGGGCACAGTGTACTGGCGGTAATTTCACCGATTGGGAAGATGTCCCTGGCTACGATAATATGGGCTTTCCAATCGCAGAAGTGTCTGCGGATGGTTCATTTGTAATCAGTAAGCCTGATGGAACGGGTGGTCTCATCAACAAGGCTACGATTGGCGAACAAATTCTTTATGAAATCAATGATCCGCAGTCTTATATCCTGCCAGATGTCGTGGCTGACTTTAGCCATGTGCAGTTAGAACAAGTCGATGTCAATCGTGTCAAGGTCAGTGGTGCCAAAGGTCGAGCGCCAACCAATCAATACAAAGTCAGCGCAACCTATGCCGATGGTTATCGCGTGTTGGTGAGCTTTGTCATTGCTGGAATTGATGCCAAGCGTAAAGCTGAAAAAGTTGCTAATGCGATTCTCACGAAATGTGAGCGTGTTTTGGCAATGCGTGGTGTGTCTGGCTTCACTGAAAAATCGATTGAATACATCGGCACAGAGTCGACTTATGGTCCACACGGTCGTTGTGCAGAAACGCGCGAAGTTGCGGTCAAGATTGCTGTGACGCATCCAATACAACAGGCCTGTCAATTTCTTGCTTCTGAGATTGCGCAAGCGTCTACAGGCATGGCGCCGGGGCTTGCGGGCATCATGGGCGGGCGTCCAAAGGTTTCTCCAGTTGTCAAATTGTTTTCATTTTTACTCGATAAAGCGCATTGCAAAGTTGAGATTGATCTCAATGGCGAACGTCGTGTAGTCAACATTCCTGCAGGTGATGCGAGTGCGATGCCAGCGCCGATTGCGACTGGTGAAGTGGCGAACTTGGCGGGCACAAGCGAGCTGATCACAGTACCACTGATTCAAGTTGCACATGCGCGTAGTGGCGATAAAGGGAATGCGTCCAATATCGGCGTACTTGCGCGTCGGCCTGAATATCTGCCGTGGATTCGTGCGTCACTGACAACCGATGCGGTTGCAGCTTATATGGCGCATGTATTGGATGGCGCAAATAGCAAAGTCTATCGTTTCGAGTTACCGGGGCTTAATGCATTTAATTTGTTCATGACCAATGCCCTTGGTGGTGGTGGCATGGCGAGTTTGCGTATTGATCCGCAAGGTAAGGCTTTGGCGCAGCAGTTGCTCGATATGCCAGTGCAGATTCCAGCCGATTTATTGAAGTAATGATTGTTGAAGTGAGCTGTTTTAAGTAAATGGCTGTAAATATCAACTGAACGTGTAAGTAATTGCTAATGCTGATGAATTAATGGTGGTGATAGATTTCAGCGTTCATTCAGTTTGATTGACTGAAAAACTTCGGCGCTCAATTTAATTTAGGAAATGTTCATGTCGTATCAATCAATTTTTCGCCCAGATGCATTTGCTGGCAAAGTCGTCATTGTGACGGGTGGTGGTTCAGGAATTGGACGCTGTACTGCACACGAGCTGGCGGCACTGGGTGCGCAAGTTGTAATCACAGGTCGCAAACCTGAAAAACTAGACGCCATTGTGGCTGAAATCAAAGCTGACGGTGGCAAGGTGCGTGGTTTGGTTTGTGATATTCGCCAAGAAGATCAAGTTAAAGCAACGATCGCGGCGGTGCTGGCAGAATTTGGACGTCTTGATGGTTTGTTTAATAACGCAGGCGGTCAATTTCCATCGCCACTCGAGTCGATTTCATACAACGGATTTGATTCAGTCATTCGTAATAATTTGCATGGCACGTTCTTGATGATGCGCGAAGCATACAATCAGTGGATGGGTGAGCATGGCGGTAGCATCGTCAATATGGCGGCAGATATGCACGGTGGGATGCCGGGCATGGGGCACTCAGGTGCTGCGCGCGCTGGGGTTGATAATCTCACCAAGACTGCTGCGATTGAATGGGCGAAATCGGGTGTACGTGTGAATTGTGTTGCGCCAGGCTGGATTATGTCCTCAGGGATGGACACATACCAAGGTGCATTCCGCGCCATGATTCCTTTGCTTGCTGAGAAAGTTCCTCTGAAGCGCATGGGTACAGAATCAGAGGTGTCATCGGTGGCGTGTTTTCTGTTGTCTGAGGCAGCAGCGTTTGTCAATGGCGTGACGATTCGCATAGATGGCGCAGCTTCGCTCGGAACGCCGTCATATCCGCTCATGGATGCCAAAAACAACGAGCCGTTTAATGGATTTCATCGTGCCTTTATTCCAGATGTTTTGAAATAAGTAGGTTTGATTCGTTATCGCCAATCACGATTAGCAACATTAAGAGAGTAACAACATGGCAATTCTAGAAACAGCACTTGATCCGAATAGCCCGCAGTTTGCTGCAAACCGTGAGTTTGCTGAACAGGCTTTAGGGTCGATGCGTGGGATTCAGCAGAAGGTAATTGATAAGTCATTGCAGGCAAAACCTAAGTTTGAGAAGCGTGGTCAGATTTTGCCTCATGAACGTGTGCGCTTGTTGCTGGATGCTGGAACGCCGTTTGTGGAGCTGTGTGGGCTAGTAGGTTATGGCATGTATGACGACAAGGATGGCTCTGATGCTGGCGGCGGCATTATTGCGGGTATTGGCTTTGTCGAGGGCGTGCGCTGCATGGTGACCGCGAGTAATAGTGCGATCAAGGGCGGGACGATTTCACCTGCGGGAATGGTCAAGACCTTACGTCTGCATGAAATTATTCGTGAGAATAAATTGCCTGTGATTTGCCTCACTGAAAGTGGCGGTGCGAATCTGAATTATGGTGGCGAAGTGTTTGTAAATGCTGGTCGTACCTTTGCTAATCAAGCGCGGTTGTCTGCTCTTGGTATTCCTCAGATTGCGGTTGTGCATGGTAATGCGACGGCTGGCGGTGCGTATCAACCGGGCTTGTCGGATTACATTATCGTGGTGCGTAAGCGCACGCAAATGTTCCTTGCGGGTCCACCGCTGTTACTTGCTGCAACGGGTGAAGTGGCGAATGGCGAAGATTTGGGTGGTGCAGAAATGCACGCGATGGTCGCTGGTACGGCGGAATATCTGGCGGAAAATGATGCAGACGGTATTCGTCAGGCACGCGATATCGTCAAAATGCTGAATTGGAAAGAACAGACCGCAGCGACACCAAATGATTATTTAGAGCCACGTTATCCGATTGATAATTTGATGGGATTGATCCCGTCAGATATCAAGCAACCGATTGATATGAAAGAAGTCATTGCGCATATCGTCGATGATTCGGACTTTCTTGAGTTCAAGCAAGAATTTGATGCGATGACTGTTTGCGGTTGGGCAAAGTTGGGTGGCATGAATGTAGGGATTATCACCAACAATGGTCCAATCACCGTACAAGGCGCAACCAAGACTGCTCAATTTATTCATCTGTGTGAGCAGACTCAGCGACCACTCATATTTTTGCATAACACCACAGGTTTTATCGTGGGAACGGATGCGGAGCAAAACGGCATCGTGAAGCATGGCTCAAAACTGATTCAAGCGGTTGCCAATGCTTCTGTGCCAAAAATTTCCATCATTGTCGGTGGTTCATACGGCGCAGGGAACTATGCGATGTGTGGTCGTGCATTAGCACCTAATTTCCTCTTTGCATGGCCGACATCGCGTACTGCGGTGATGGGTGGTGCGCAGGCAGGTAAGGTCATGCGAATTGTTGCGGAAGAAAAACAGCGTTCGACAGGTATCGAGCCTGATCCACAAATGCTCGACATGATCGAGATGACGACCGCAGCTAAATTAGATTCACAAACGACTGCACTGTATAACACTGCACATGGTCATGATGACGGTTTGATTGATCCTCGTGATACGCGCAATGTGCTGATTTTTGTTTTGAAGACTCAAATTGAAGCAAAAGAGCGAGAGTTGAACCCGATTAGTTTTGGTGTGTCGCGTTTCTAAGATTTTGCTGTGAAGTCTTCCCCTGTAAGGGGAAGGAGAAAAGCGAGATTAGTTTTTAAATATTTATGCTAAAGATCAGATTAAAGGAACAGTCATGAAATTTACCGCAGAACATGAAGCACTTCGTCGCACCGCGCGTCAGTTTGTTGAAAACGAACTCAATCCGTTTATTCCAGAATGGGAAGCAGCAGGGCGTTTTCCGATTCATGATGTGTTCAAAAAAATGGGTGATCTGGGATTGCTTGGTATTTGTAAGCCTGAAGAAAATGGCGGTCTAGGTTTGGACTATTCCTACAATCTGGTGGTGGCAGAGGAGTTGGGACGTGCTGCATGTGGTGGTGTGCCACTCGCAATTGGCGTGCAGACTGATATGGCAACGCCAGCATTGGCGCGCTTTGGTAGCAAAGAATTGCGCGACGAGTTTTTAGTGCCTGCGATTAAAGGTGAATATGTCGCTGCGATTGCGGTCTCTGAAGTACATGCGGGTTCAGACGTTGCTGCGATTAAAACCACTGCAAAAAAAGACGGCGATGATTACGTCATCAATGGCAGCAAGATGTGGATTACCAACTCTTTGCAAGCCGACTTCTTCTGTTTATTGGCAAACACTTCAGATGCCAAGCCGCATAGCAATAAATCGATGATTATTGTGCCAGCAAAAACCAAAGGTATTAGCTTCTCTGAGCCATTAAATAAACTGGGTATGCGTTCAACCACAACGGCTCAAGTTTATTTTGACAATGTTCGCGTACCGCAGCGCAATTTGGTTGGCGCAGAAGGCATGGGCTTTATGATGCAAATGATGCAGTTTCAAGAAGAACGCATGTGGGCATGTGCCAACGCGGTTGGTGGTCTGGAACATTGTATTAAACAAACCATTGCCTATACCAAAGAGCGCACAACCTTCGGACAACCACTGATCAATAATCAGTATGTGCATTTCCGTTTTGCAGAACTCATGACCGAAGTTGAAGCGTTGAAAGCTCTGACTTATCAAGCGTGTGAACAACATATCGCTGGTGAAAACGTCGCGATGCTCGCTTCGATGGCAAAATTGAAATCAGGACGCCTGACTCGTGAAGTGTCGGATGCTTGTTTGCAGTATTGGGGTGGTAACGGCTTTATGTGGGATAACCCTGCATCACAACTCTATCGCGATGGTCGTCTAGGTTCGATTGGTGGTGGCGCAGATGAAATCATGTTGGGCATTATCTGTAAGCTCATGGATATCTTGCCGAGTAAGCAGAAGTCTTAATTCTTTTGCCTCCTTCCCCTGAGGGGGAAGGTCGGGATGGGGTGCTTTTGATTTTTGCTTTAAAAGCAGCCCCCATCTCTTGCGCTAGGGCAAAGCAGTGCTTTGCTGATCCTAGCTCACCCCTCAGGGGAAGACTTCAATACGATGAAGCTGAATGAATTATTTATAAATATGAATGAGTACGAACTATGACTTTGCCAGCTACCCAAACGCTTATTCTTGAACAGCACGGCGCGATTTTGCATGTGCGTCTCAATCGTCCTGAAGTGCGTAATGCGATGAGCTCAGAAATGGTTGCCGATTTAATTGCGGTATTTGCCAGCATTAAAGATGATGCGACGGTTCGCGGTGTTGTCTTGCGCGGTGAAGGTGGTAGCTTTTGTGCGGGTGCTGACCTGAAAGATATGACAGGTTTACGCATGCAAGCCGTAGAAAAGGGCAGCGAAGTCTACGTGAAGTTTAATCGTAGCTTTGGCACGTTGATTCAAATCGTGAATGAGGCACCGCAAATTGTGGTGGCTGTATTGGAAGGTGCTGTGCTGGGCGGCGGCTTTGGTTTGGCGTGTGTATCTGATGTGGCGCTCTGCCTAGACAATACTAAGTTTGGTTTGCCTGAAACAGGCTTAGGCGTGATTCCAGCACAGATTGCACCGTTTGTCGTGCAACGTATCGGTCTAACGCAAGCGCGTCGTTATGCGCTCTTGGGTAACCGCTTCGAAGGTGCGGAAGCTGAGCGAATTGGTTTGGTTCATCAATCTCTGGCGACTGTTGAGCAGCTTGATGACGCATTGAATGAAGTGCTGAGTCAGATCAAACGAACCGCACCGAATGCTAGCCGCGTGACTAAAGATATTTTGCATCGTGCAGCAGGGCAAGAGCCTCTGGAAGGATTGCTTGATGATGTCGCAGTCAAATTTGCAGAAGCGGCGACGACCGAAGGTTTAGAGGGAACGCTGGCATTTGTACAGAAGCGTTTACCTAGTTGGGCAACAGAGTAAGCTGGGCTGAGTAAATTGTTGATCTGGATTTTTGATTAAAAGTTAAGTACTCGTTAGTAGTTGAAACTGAAAAATTCTTGAGGGTTTTTCTCCTTCCCCTTCAAGGGGAAGGTCGGGTTGGGGATGGTTTTGATTTTATTGTAAAACCATCCCCATCTAAATCTTCCCCTTGAAAGGGAAGACTTCAAAGCAAAACCATTGAATAAACAAATTTATTAAATAGATGTTGTTGGAGGCTGTATGGCATTTACCAAAGTCCTGATTGCGAACCGTGGTGAAATTGCAGTGCGTGTGATGCGCACTGCAAAGGCTCTAGGCTATCGCACCGTTGCAGTCTATTCCGAAGCTGATGCCAACGCACTTCATGTGCAGTTTGCTGATGAGGCGGTCTGCATTGGCCCAGCAAAGGTTTCCGATTCCTACTTGCGGGTCGATCATATTCTTGACGCTGCGCGGAAGACTGGCGCAGATGCGATTCATCCCGGCTATGGCTTCTTGTCAGAAAACTCTGCATTTGCCAAAGCCTGTGCTGAGGCGAATATCACATTCATCGGCCCAACACCCGATGCGATTGAGCTGATGGGCAGCAAGCGTTTATCCAAAATCGCCATGCTTGAAGCCAATGTGCCATGTATTCCCGGTTACCAAGGTGGGAATCAAGAACTTGATAATTTGATTCTTGAGGCGAAGAAAATTGGCTTCCCGCTCATGGTCAAAGCGTCAGCAGGCGGTGGTGGTCGCGGCATGCGTTTAGTACATGCTGAGAGTGAGCTGAAATCTTCACTGGAGACTGCACAATCAGAAGCACTCAATGCGTTTGGTTCTAGCGAGATGATTCTTGAGCGTGCTGTCATTGCACCGCGCCATGTGGAGATTCAAGTCTTCGGCGATACGCATGGCAATCATGTGTATTTGTTTGAACGTGATTGCTCGATTCAGCGCCGTAATCAGAAAGTTGTTGAAGAAGCCCCATGTCCAGTCATGACGCCTGATCTGCGTCAGCGCATGGGTGAGGCAGCTGTAGCAGCAGCAAAATCTTGCGGCTATGTTGGAGCGGGTACGGTTGAATTCTTGCTCGACAGTCAAGGCAACTTCTATTTCTTGGAAATGAATACGCGTTTGCAAGTTGAACATCCTGTGACGGAATTGATCACTGGTTTGGATTTGGTCGAATGGCAACTCCGTGTGGCAAATGGTGAGAAGTTACCGCTTGCACAAGATGAGTTAACCCTGACTGGTCATGCGGTTGAAGTGCGTTTATATGCTGAAGACCCGGGCGTTAATTTCCTCCCGCAAACAGGTGAAATCCTGCTATGGCAACCGCCGATGTTGCCGGGTGTCCGTGTTGATCATGGGATGACGAGTCTAGGTGAGGTCAGTCCACATTACGATCCGATGATTGCCAAAGTCATTGCGTATGGCAAAACGCGGACCGATGCTGTTCGCCTGCTTGCGCGTGCATTACAAGACACTGTGTTACTCGGTGTGAATAGCAATAAACAGTTCTTGGTGAATATTCTCCAGAACCCAGTGCTGGTCTCAGGTGATACCAATACTGCATTTATTACTGAGCATTTCTCTGATGATGTCAGTTTAAAACCTGCGGTCGCATCGCATGAAGCACTGGCAATTGCCGCAAGTTTGCTGGTGTACAAATCAGATCGTAGTGGCTGGCATACAGGCATTGCCATGCCGATTCCCCTGA
The DNA here is from genome assembly GCA_028868515.1 of Gammaproteobacteria bacterium. Taxonomy (GTDB): domain Bacteria; phylum Pseudomonadota; class Gammaproteobacteria; order Pseudomonadales; family Moraxellaceae; genus Aquirhabdus. Next base: position 104,824 of record JAGWUI010000009.1, on the reverse strand, counting down.
AATTGCAAGTCGGGGATGTAGTCCATAAGCTCGCGATTGAGCAGGCTGGTCATCACTTTACGTTGCAACATGACGGTGAAACGGAGAGTCTCGAAGTCTTATCCTGTACCGCAAATCAGTTGGTTTATATCTGGCAAGGCATTCGTAAAACAGTTGCTTATGTGCAGGCTGGCGATACGCAATACCTCGATATGGCGAATGGTAATTTGACGATCGTTGATGTGACCCATGCGCCGCCAGCGGCAGCGGATGAGGCGGGTGATGGTCAAATCCGCGCACCGATGAATGGTGCAGTCGTCAATATCCTTGTTGCGGAAGGCGAGAAAGTGGTCAAAGACCAAACGCTGGTGATCTTGGAAGCGATGAAGATTCAGCAGCAAATTAAATCAAACTGTGATGGCGTGGTCGGTGCGATTAGTGCAACGGTTGGAATGCAAGTGAAGAAACGTCAGGTGTTGTTGCAGGTGACGGCGGATTGATGTTTGAAGCTCCTTCCCCTTCAAGGGGAAGGCTGGGATGGGGACGCTTTTGATTTTTACTTTAAGACCATCCCCATCTAAATCTTCCCCCTCAGGGGAAGACTTCAAAGCGTTAGGGATTACTTCGGTGTTTCTTCAGCTTCTTTGACGCGAATCACGCTGCCGCCAATCTTTTTGGCGTTTAGACGTTTGATGGCGGTGCGAGCTTCGTAGAGTTGCATTTCAAGAAAACCGAAGCCTTTAGATTTACCTGTCGCTTTGTCTAAAACTAAAGTGCAGGATTGAACCTCGCCAAACTCGGCGAAGAGTGCATGAAGCTCAGCTTCAGTGGTTTCACGAGATAGGTTGCGAGCAATGATTTTCATGGTGTGTTCCCAGCTTTAAATGTGAAAAGTTTGAATAGAATTTGAGATGCAAAGTGAGGTTAATCTAATTTGGATTCTTGCCAATCAGCATGACCATATTTGACGTAAAGATCTTCAACTTGTTGCCTTGCCCAAGGGGTACGGCGCAAGAAAATTAAGCTGGATTTGATGCTTGGGTCATGCGTGAAACAACGAATATTGACGAACCGCGCGAGTTCATCCCAGCCATATAACGTGACGAGGCGTTCCAGCAAAACGGCAAGCGTTAGACCGTGTAAAGGATCGGCTTGTTTGCTTGGACTAGGTTTGCTTTGAGTGGATGGGGTCGAATTCGATGTCATGTGTCTGTTTTGGGCTGCGCTAATCACGTCATGATACCTTGTATTGAGGTAGAACTATAAAAAAATCCTGCGAGGAAGTTTTTGAAGACCCGTTTTTAATGTTGATTTCGAAATCGTTATTTTTTAGAAAATGTTTTTAAGGATGCTAAACCATTATGTATATCTCCAGTTTTAATCATGATTTGTCACCTGAATTAGTTGCCTTACGCGATAGCGTGCGTCAATTCGCAGCCAAAGAAATCACGCCATTTGCCCAAGACTTCGATAAGGAAAATCATTTTCCATTAGAGCTGTGGCGCAAGATGGGTGACTTGGGTGTTCTCGGCATGACCGTAGCCGAAGAATACGGTGGTGTGAATATGGGCTATTTGGCGCATGTGATCGTCGCAGAAGAAATCTCTCGTGCATCGGCGGCAGTGGGCTTGTCTTATGGCGCGCATTCAAACCTGTGTGTGAATCAAATTCATCTGAATGGCACCGCAGCACAAAAGCAAAAGTATTTACCGAAACTGGTCAGCGGCGAGCATATCGGCGCATTGGCAATGTCTGAACCGGGTGCGGGTTCTGACGTGGTTAGCATGAAGTTACGTGCCGATTTGGATGGTGATCATTACGTTCTAAACGGTAATAAAATGTGGATTACCAATGGTCCAGATGCAGACACGTTGGTTGTCTATGCCAAAACCGACTTGGCAGCCCATTCAAAAGGCATTACCGCGTTCATTATCGAGAAAGGCTTTGCTGGTTTTAGCACTGCACAGAAACTCGATAAACTCGGTTTGCGTGGTTCAAATACTTGTGAGCTGATTTTTGAAAACTGCCGTGTTCCTGTTGAGAATGTCTTGGGTAAAGTGAATGGCGGCGTGAAGGTACTCATGTCAGGTCTGGATTATGAGCGTATCGTGATCGGTGCAGGGCCATTGGGAATTATGGCGGCTGCGCTGGATTTGGTTGTGCCTTATGTCCATGAGCGTAAGCAGTTTGGTCAAGCGATTGGTGAGTTCCAATTGATGCAAGGCAAACTCGCGGATATGTATGTAGGCTACAATGCATGTGTGGCTTACTTGTATGCGGTTGCAAAGGCTGCTGATCGTGGTGAGCCTGTGCGTAAAGATGCGGCGGGTGCGATTCTGTATGTTGCGGAAAAAGCAACGTGGATGGCAGGCCAAGCGATTCAAGTCTTGGGTGGTAATGGTTATATCAATGATTACCCAGCAGGTCGTTTGTGGCGCGATGCGAAGCTATTCGAGATCGGCGCGGGCACTTCAGAAATCCGCCGTATGCTGATTGGTCGTGAGTTGTTTAACGAAACGAAGTAAGTTGTTTACAAATCAAAAGCCCAATGTTCGGTGAATATTGGGCTTTTTTGTGTATTAGGTTCTGGTTTGTTTTTGAAGGGAGTTGATTTTTTCTTACGCGACTTTTTCGATAGTGCTTGATAGCCCTCGAACAACCCCAAATCATCCCACACAATTCACTAATTCCAAATCTTCGTTCGCCACAAACACATCGCTCTTATCGTAAAACTTGACCCGATAGAAAGTATGTTGATTGAACAGAGCAGCTTGGTTTTCTGATGATAGGTTGGTCATCATGGCGCAGAGGCTCATTTTCATCTGGCGGAATTCAGACTTGGCTTTGGCGACTTGTACGTCTTTGGCAATATCATTGGTGAAGCGGAACTTGGCTTCGATCATGTTGCTGCCGTCCTGCATGTCGATATGCTCAAACGACATGCCTGTCTTGATCTCGCGGGGTAGAGACAGGTCTTTGTTTTTGGCGTTGATCAGATGCGTGATCGCCTCAAATCGTGCAGCTTCGTCAGCATTATCAAACGCTAAGGCGACCTTGGCGACGGCAGGCTGTTCGACATTGACGGGACTTTTGGCGGCTTGGTCGGCCATTTTTTGCTTAACAAAATTTCTGCCAACAACCGACAGCACAATCACGCTTACAATGATCACTACAAAGATGACAGTTTTTTTCATGTCGCGTCCAACACCTAAAATCTCGAAAATTTGATATGAAAAAAGGCGCAACCGCCTTTTCTCCTTGCCTACTACTGGTTCAAAGCAAGCGTAGGTCGCAATAACCAAAGGGCATTGCGACATGTGCATATGATATACAAACACAATTTACTTGTGGGATTGTTTGGAATTTTACATGCTGTGCATGGGTTTTATTTCTGCTGTCGCAATGCGCTTGGGCTTATTGCGATCTGCTCGGGCTTCATTGAATAAAATTAGAACACTTTTTTGCCAGCACTACACTGATATGTTTCTCCACCGTGTGCGAGCACGAAATAATTCACCGCGACACCTGTAAGGCGATTTATTGCAACATGTTGCATAGGTCTCCACGTGCTTCCGCGAGACCATTCAATGAGGTACTCAATATTGTTTTCGTTGACGGTTGGTTTTGATACGCGAAAATTAGTTGAGTCTCTGCCTTGTGATTCATCATCTTCCGACACGATTACCAAACCTGTCCAACGAATCTTTTTACCATTGGCGACACAATTTGAGCCAGAAAATTTAGGCCATCCTTTAACATCGAAACAGAGTAAACCAGAATCAGATAGGTAAGGCGCTGGCCAAATAGACGTTATTGAGTTATTTGAATCTTCATTTTTGCAATCGATCAGGGTTACGGCATTCACTATCGTAGGAACTATCGCAACTAAGCTAGTAGCAAGAAGTAATTTTTTCATCAGCGGCTCACTGTCGGGAAGTTGAGGAATAACGATTGAACTCAGGTCATGGCTCGTCTGAGTCGTCACGCTTGCAGCGAATAGTTAGGGAGTGTCGAAATAGCCATTTCCCTTACTTTGCTTGAACATGAACAAGAGTAATCCTACTCTCGGTTATTTCAACACTTGCAATGGCATACGACTCGCCTTGTATTGATATGCCATCAATACTACTCTGATTTATATTGATATTTGAGTTTGTTCCGTTCAAAAGAAGAACTTTAGCTTTCGGAAAAAATTCGACTTTCAAAATCTTTTCCTCCGACCCGTCCTTCTTGATTAGTTTGACGTCAACTTTATTGCTTGGCGTAGCCATATTCACTTCTTTCATATACGAGAACTCTTCGCTTTTGTGGTTTAAATGTTGGTGCTGAGGTAGATCATAACCTGCAGCAGAAATTAAGTAAGAGCCTACGTAAATTTTTATTTATATAAGTATTAACGGTAGTCAGCTACTGATTGGTTGATTGCTTGAATTATTTTATCAATCAAATTCTCATCTGTACTTTGTATTGCATGATTGGGAATGTCAGCAATTGTAAGACATACGAAATAAGTATGTTTTAGTGATAAGCCGATGGCAATGAATGCTATACCAATGGCAATTGCAACAATAGAACTATGTCCAAAAGCGGCTACAAGAACACCTATAATGATCCATGCTAGTTTAGGAGCTTCTTTTACTCTTTTTTGAACAGCCCCAATATTGCGTATCGCAAATGTTTTACCGTTGCTTGTAGTCAGAACGCGGGTATTGGAAACAATGACGGACGTATTATCAAAATAGATCAACTCTCTGTTTTGTGTACGCTCCAAAATAGGTGGAAGAAGCTCGCTATTTGTCATAAGGTTATTGTTTATTATCAGAGCATTTGATTTGGATGGTGCGCCGCAGTGCGGACAACTCGCAGCAGTATCGCTTACTTTTCCGTCGCATTCATAGCAAGAAATAATAGCCATATCTGTTCCTTGATTATTAGTTTTAGTAATTGGATTCTAACTGTCGTAGAGATGCTGTGTAAAGTTAACATCCCTACCTTTTATAGTTAGGGAGGATGTCAAAACTAAATTAATGGGATTCATGCAAAAGCAATCAATAAAAAGTTAGGACGTATGCTTTTTAATGGAATTTATGCATTTTGTGAGCATGAAAAATCTATAAATTATTGAAAAATAGTAAAACTTAAGTACTAATTGAGGAATTTCTAATTAATAAATGTAGCGCTGAATATGTCATTTAGCCGAGGTTAGGTCAAGAAGACTTATAGTTTTTATTGGAGTAGTCTATTTTTCAATATTCAAGATATACCAAACATCAAACTTTAAAATGTCATAAACCCACCCAAGGATTAGCAAATTTTTGTATAATCTCGCGACATATTTTTCACGTACAAAAAATGTACTTCACAAGAGCGCATTTAAACGACCACTTAAATAGAGGAATACCATGACTACTCGTATTGAAACCGACACGATGGGCGCGCTGGACGTAGAAAACAGCCGTTACTGGGGTGCACAAACCCAACGTAGTATTCAAAACTTCCCAATCGGTGTAGATCGTTTTAAATTCACCCGTCCAATGATTCGCAGCCTCGGTATCCTCAAAAAAGGCGCAGCAGAAGCAAACCGCGATTTAGGTCAAATCTCAGAAGAAGTTGCAGCACTGATCATCCAAGCAGCTGACGAAGTCATCGCAGGTAAATTAGACGCGCATTTCCCACTGGTTGTGTTCCAAACTGGTTCAGGCACACAAAGCAACATGAACTCAAACGAAGTGATTTCAAACCGTGCGATTGAAATTGCTGGTGGCGTATTAGGCAGCAAAACTCCAGTTCACCCGAACGACCATGTAAACCGTGGCCAATCAAGTAACGACACATTCCCAACAGCAATGCACATCGCTGTGGTGTTGGAACTGAACGAAAAATTATTCCCAAGCGTAAAAGTTCTGCGTGACACATTGGCGGCAAAAGCTGAACAGTACAAAGATTTGGTAAAAGTCGGTCGTACTCATTTGCAAGACGCAACACCAATTACTTTGGGTCAAGAAATCGGTGGTTGGGTTGCTCAATTGGACTACTGCATTGCAGAAACTCGTCATGCACTCGTTGGTTTGTATGAACTCGCAATCGGCGGTACAGCAGTGGGTACAGGCTTAAATGCACATCCAAAATTTGGTGCGCTCGCAGCTAGCTACTATGAAAAAGAAACTGGTTTCCCATTTAAATCAGCAGCAAACAAATTTGCTTCATTGAGCGCACATGATGCACTCGTGCAAACTTCTGCAAGCCTGCGTACACTGGCTGGTGCGCTGATGAAAATGGCAAACGACGTACGTTGGTTGGCGAGTGGTCCACGCAACGGTATTGGCGAGTTGAACATTCCAGAAAACGAACCAGGCAGCTCGATCATGCCAGGTAAAGTTAACCCAACACAAAGCGAAGCAATGACCATGGTTGCGGTGCAAGTGTTTGGTAATGATGCTGCGGTTGCATTCGCAGGCAGCCAAGGTAACTTCCAATTGAACGTGTTCAAACCAGTCATGGTTCATAACGTGTTAGAGAGCATTCAATTGATCTCTGATTCTTGCTTGGCATTCAACGATAACTGTGCGGTTGGTATCGAACCAAACCTGCCAAAAATCGAAGAAAACTTGGCAAAGAATCTGATGCAAGTCACCGCACTCAACCCGCATATCGGTTATGACAAAGCAGCTGCGATTGCGAAGAAAGCACATAAAGAAGGCACAAGCCTGAAAGAAGCGGCACTGGCGCTCGGTTACGTGACTGAAACTGAGTTTGCGCAATGGGTTGTACCACTCGATATGACACATTCTTGATTTCATTGAGTGTTTAAATAAACTCTAGTCGCCTGACTTTATATCCCCCATAGGTTGCAATCAATCTATGGGGGATATTTTTTTGTCAATCATCTTTATAAAAAATAAAGAAAAAATAATATCTAGTTTCGCAAACTTTGACAGTTGTAACACTATATCTAATCTTGTAGTCTCAGGCGGCACAAGGTCGAACGTGTTAGCTCAGCCATTTTTAGGAAAAAATATCCAGATGAATCAAGAAATAAATATGAAAAAGATTGCATTAATTACAGCAATAACGACGCCGCTTTTTTTATCTGCTTGCGGTGGGGGAAGTGGAGGCGATAGCTCATCATCGACAACTCCTACGACGACAACACCGCCTGCTGCGACGACATCCACACAACAACTTACAGCTCAATCAATCAATAATTTTTCGATTCCAGTGGTAGGGGTTCGGACTTCTGCCAACGTAACAACGACGGCTACTTCTGGTCTTCCTGTGACTTACACCTCTACAACACCTACAATCTGCACGGTTTCGGGTAATACAATTACGGGTGTATCTTTTGGAACATGTAGTATTACAGCAAATCAAGCCGGTAATACTTCTTTCTCTGCGGCTCAATCAGTAACTCAATCGGTTGTTGTCGGTGCGCAGACCATTAATTTGGCAATTCCTCCATTAGTGGTTGGTGAGGTATTTCCAGTAACTTCCACTGCGACCTCAGGCTTTCCGATTACTTTGACAAGTCAGACGCCTACTGTTTGTACTGTTTCAGGCATGATGTTGGATGTGATTAGCACAGTTCCTGGAAGTTGTATTATTACAGCGACTCAGGGAGGTAATAGCCAATATTCAGCGGCTTCGCCTGTGTCTCTCACTATTGCAGTGGATGCAGCAAATCAATTGGTTGCTTACGGCGCTACACCAGTACCTAGCATATTTCCTGAGAGTGGTTCAACGAAGGCGGATTCATCCACAACTTTTGAGGGGCTTTATACTACCCCGACAGGAGTGGCATTGATCGATAGCGCAAATAATATTGCATATTATGATGTGAATAGCAGCTTGTTTGGTTCGTTACAAATTACAGGTTCTGCATGGACACTTAATTCATCGTCAATTTCTTATTCTAATGTATTACCATCGAATCGAGTATCTGTACCTGCGACAGGAACAGGATCATTTTTACTTAAGCAGTCCTTTACTGCAAATACTCAATCTTTTTCTACAAATCCATCTCCACTGAGTTTGACATATGGCCCAGCCAATGGCTACGCAGTGACACAATCTAGTGTAGCTGGCAACTGGATTGTCAATACAGGAATCAATCAATATAAATTTTCCATCAATAATATGGGTGTAATTACTGGAACTTACACTAATACGAGTGGTGATCTTTGCGCCATAACAGGTACTTTATTATTAGCAGATCCAAATACCAATCATAATTTATTTAATGTTTCATTAGCTGCTTCGAGTTTGCCGAGCTCAGGTGCAACGTGTAATAACGACTTGAGTACTCTTTCTGGATTATCCGCGATGCGCTTTTTTGCGGCGACCACGAATGGGGCAAATGGTATTTTCTCAGCAATTAGCATGATTGCTCATGCTTCTGATGGCGCTCGGATGCTGATTACTCTTTATAAGCAATCTTGATGTGTTAACTTGAAATAATGATCTTGGAATAAAAAACGCGGACAAGAGTTCGCGTTTTTTTATGAAAATTTTTTGTATAAAATCACAAGGTTTAATTATTTTAATTTTCAATATAGACCATATCCAATTTGATCTGTAAGTGCATGTTTAATCATATAGCAATATCTTCAATTGATAATATCGTCATGATTTTTATTCAAAAACGCCAATGAATGTGATGGTGTTTGCATTTATGATCCGTCCGCTATTTTCCATGACTGGAATCGATTCAAAGATTTCTTCCTCGTTTGTTTCTTGCTTCTCTCTTTAGTTGTATCTAGGAAATTCCTCGTGAAAACCCGCATTATCTCTACGCTATTACTTGCAATATTAGTTCCATTGAGCGCGCTACTATCGACACAATCTTTTGCAGAAGATTCTGCTTATGACATCATTCAGAAGTTTACGCTGGGTGATACGCCAAAGTATGATTTTGTTGCTGTGGACAATAAGCGTTTACGTCTCTATGTGACACGAGGTGATCGAGTCGATGTCGTTAATTTAGATACCAACAAAGTGATGGCTGCGATTTCTGAGACGTATGGTGTTGGTGGTGTCACATTTGCCCAGGATTTAAATTTAGGCTTTACCAGTAATCGTCAAAACCATACGGTGACGGTTTTTAACTTAGAATCTTTGCGTCGTATCACTGATATTCAGGTGACTGGAGGTGAAAGCATCCTCTATGAACCAGCAGTGCATAAAGTCTATGTGTTCAATCGCAATAGCAGCACAATTGATGTCATCGATGCAAAAACACTGAAAGTCATTCATTCAATCCAGTCTTCAGGGAAACCTAGTCAAGCCGTAACAGATAACTATGGGCATATTTATGTGAATGTCCAAGATCATGCGGGTGTTGATGTGATTGATGCTACGACGGATAAGCTAGAGTCAACATGGAAATTATCTGATTGTGATCAACCATCAGGATTGGCATTTGATGTTGATCATTCGCGTTTGATTTCTGCTTGTCATAATCGCGTGGCAGTCGTGACAAATGCATTAACAGGTGCAAATGTTGCACAATTCTCTATTGGCGAGGATGCGGATACGGTGTTGTATGACTCTGAGTCGCGTAATGTTTTTGTGGCGAGTGGCGGCGGAAATGGGAGTTTGACGATTGCACATCAGTTGAGTTCTGATCGTTATCGTGTGACGCAGAATCTTGCAACATTAAGTGGAGCAAAAACGATGACCATGAATAAACAATCAAAAGAGATTTTTCTCCCTAGCTTTGCGGATAATAAGCTCGTTGTTTTAGTGGTGAATACCAAAATTCATTAAAGACGAGGTTTCTTATCGATTGTTTTTATGAATAACATGTTTCTATTTTCCTCAGACTTTTAATGAGCATCTAACGAGTAAACTGAACGGATTTGGTTCCATAAAAGCCCTTTCTATATGATAGATAGGGCTTTTATTTATGAACAATTGATTTACATAAAGCGCTGAGGCGACAGAGATTTATACGCTACAATCAAAGAGATTGGAGTTGTTGAATCAGACCATATTGTTCAAAGGTGCAGCCATGGAAAGGGAAGATATTGTTCGAATTGAAGGTCGCGTGGCGGAAATTGGGACAGGATTGAAGATCGCGCGTTTAGTGCCGAGTCGGATGCGTCGTACCATTGGTGCGTGGTGTTTCTTGGATCATGCTGGACCTGTGAGTTTTGAGGCAGGAGAGGGGATGAATGTTGGGCCACATCCTCATATTGGCTTGCAGACGTTTACATGGATGATTGAGGGCACGGTAAGGCATCTTGATAGCCTCGGAAGTGACCAAGTTATTTATCCAAATCAAGTTAATCTCATGACGGCAGGCAAAGGGATTTCTCATGCCGAGATTTCACCAATGGATCACGCAAGTCGATTACACGCGGCGCAATTGTGGATTGCTTTACCAGACCAGCATCGTCATGTAGAGCCGCGTTTCCAAAACTATCCTACATTACCCGTTGTTCATCAGGATTTATTTGATGCAACGATTTTGGTGGGCAGTAGTTTTGGGATGACTTCGCCAGTTTCAGTGTATACCCCGCTCGTTGCAGTTGATCTGCTCGCAAAAAAGACTGGTACATTTGAATTACCGTTAGACACAAGTTTTGAGCATGGTATTACTGTTTTAGAAGGTAAAGCATTGGTTAATGATGAGCCTCTGGAAACAGGTTCGTTGCTTTATTTTACTGAGGGGCATACCAGTGTCTCGATCAGTTGTGATGCATCTACAAGAATATTACTGATCGGCGGAGAGCCTTTTAAAGAAGAACTGGTGTTGTGGTGGAATTTTGTGGCACGTACTCAAGAGGAAGTTGAACAGGCTCGCCGTGATTGGGAAGCAAAGAGTGAGCGTTTTGGCGCGCTGGATGAAGCGACCTCAGGGAAGCGCTTGATTGCACCTTCACTTGAGGGCATTCATTTAAAAGGAGCACATTCATGAAAGCGATAGCAACCGCGACTGTGGATTCAACACCGACGAATTATACGCATCATATTAAAACAGGCGATTTTAGTTTGCTGGCCGATGAGCCTTTGGCATCTGGTGGACAAAATGCGGGCCCAGCGCCCTATGAATTTATCCTGAGTGGCTTGGGGGCGTGTACCGCGATTACTTTGCGGATGTATGCGCAGCATAAAGGCTGGGAGATTGGTCAGTTACATGTTGAGCTGACGTTATTGAAAGACCGTGAGGATCATACGCGTATTGAACGTGTACTTCGCACAGATCTGGAGTTGAGTGATGAGGTCTGGCAAGGATTGCTGAAAGTTGCTGAAAAAACGCCTGTCACTTTAACACTTAGAAATGGCGCTGAAATCGTGACGGCTCGTGGTTGATTGTGATGGTTACTAATTGTGATGGCTACTAATTGTGATGGCTACTAGAGTAATTGTTGTTGGAATCATTGTTACTGAAGTGAATATAACTGAAAGCTTACGCTCAAGCCTAAGCAGATAAAGAAAATCCCAGCAAGGCGTGGAATTAAGCGACCTGTTGGGATGATCTTTTCCAGCAAGATGAGTACCGTAAGTGCTGCAATCCAGAGCGTGTTCATCACGCCACCCACAAATAGCAGTAGCATCAATACCCAGCAGCAACCCACGCAATACAGCCCATGCTGAATACCGAGTCGTAGTGTGCCACGTTGTGTGGCGCTGAACCCACCATGTTGCTGGATAAAGGTAAGGGGTGACTGACATTGAGTAAGACACATATCTTTGACTGCAAGCCACTGATAGATCCCCGCAGCAATCAATAATCCTCCACCTAAAATATGACTCTGACTTGCCAGCATGGGGGTGAGTAATGCTAGACGTTCGAGTGCCCATTGGGTGCTCGTTGCGATCAGGGCGAAGATCGTCCAGATCAGTAGATAACCCAAGGTGAACCAAGCTGTTGTGGCAAAGGGATAATTCTGTTGTCGTGCTTGTCGTCCTACTCGTGCGTATAGCAAAAGCATTGGTGCAACAGAGGGGGTCATCATGCCGATCATCATGACAACCCACATAGCTAGCATGAAAAAGAACTTATCCCATGTCCATGCTTCAAAAACAGGCATGAGCATCGAATTCATGTTGCTACTCATGTCCATCCTAGACATATCACTTGCATTCATGTCAGCAGCAAGTTTGAAGATATAAACCCAAGCAAGTATCGTGGTCACAATGATCGCGGTGATGACTACACGTCGGTCGCGCTTTAGTACAAGCTCTAGTACGGTGTCATTCATTATCAATGCACGACGCCACTTTGGTTCAGATGTAGCACGGTAAAGTGTCCATAGGAATCACTCAAATCAAGCTTGATTGAACCATTGGTCTTTGACCAACCACGTCCTACTTCGGCAAGGGTATATTCAAATCCATTCGGCATATCGATGCGGACACGATGCTCCAGACCTGTGATTGGATTCAGGATCGGTTCTCCGCGAGATTCGATCAAATCTGTGACAGCCAGATGTGCTCTGCGGCGTTCTATGTCGATTCCAAAATCAATATCCGCAAAAATTGGCTCATGTAATTTTTCCAAAGTGGCAGAAAATACTTGGAAAATGGTTGCCCCAGGTTCGGTATCCTGTCCTGCTAGAATCCGCAGCAGAGCTTCTCGTTGTGCTGGTTGTGCACGTTGGTCAATGACGAGTGCCGCTTCGCCACCACCTAGATGGATAGGACCTGGCCACCGAAAAATTCCTGCGACTTTTAGACCATCAAGGTGAGTTGTGCCGTGATAACCGTGGTCAATTTCAAAGGCGACTACGGCATTGCAAAACCCATGCGTCGGTAATGCATTAAATTGACAAGGACAACCATAGGCACAATTACAGTTAGAAAATTCCCGCGCGTTGATTTCCCATTGTTTAATATGTTCCATTTTTATGATCTCCCTTATACCGCAATAAATGGGAGCGCTCTCCATTGGCACTGAGAGTACTTATTCTGCTGTTGTTGGATCAATCATGGATGTGACTTGCGAGATGCGATTTGCAGGAAAACCGCCCAATCTAGCGTGCTCTCTTACCAACTCCTCACTTGGAGCGATATATTCACAGTAGATTTTATCCGCAGTTACAAAGCTTTGAACCCATTGCACTTGAGGTCCTAATTGATTGAGTACCCCACAGGATTTTTGTGATATGGCTTTTAGTTCTTGACTAGATAGTTTTCCTGCATCAGGAATATCTCGTTCGATAATGAATTTAGGCATGACAATCTCCTTGTTGGAGTTGATGTTGTACAAACTAGAGTTCTAGATGCTCTAGTTTTTCTTTAGTTCTTTTTTAGTTTCGGGTAGACGTAATGATGATTTTTGTTGAGATTTAGGGATTATAGTGCGCCAATAAAAGTGCGATGACAAGCTTAATTTTGCGCGTTTTTCAACCGTATTTTTTCAGCGTAATAAAGTTAGCATCTTCTAGTGCTTGGATCTCGTGGTCACGAATGTAAGGCTTGGTCGACTTGTTTTAATGAATCTTCGCTGGGTTCTACATAAAGTTCATAGCGATTTCGTCCATTGGCTTTTGCCTGATAAAGAGCCGTGTCAGCATGATGTAGTAACTGTGCAACATCAACCTCTGGTGAAGGAACAGAAACGCAAAGACCGATGCTGAATGAAACAAAGTGTCCATTCGGGTGTGGAAGTGCGAGGCTGGCAATTTGATGGAGTAGGCGAGCCGCTTGTTCTTTGGCGAGCGTGGTATCCATGGCAGGATAGACTAGTACAAACTCTTCACCGCCATAACGTGCGGCTAACTCACCACTTCGTTTGGTCATTCTTGCAAAAAGTTGTGCAACTTGGCGTAAACAACTATCACCTGCCAAATGTCCAAATTTGTCATTGTAGAGTTTAAAGTGGTCGACATCGATGAGCATAATCGTGAGCGGCTGATTTTGGCGCATTGCGCGATTCCACTCATCGTCTAAGATTTCATCTAAATGGCGTCGATTTGCAATTCCTGTCAGTGAGTCTAGACGAGAGAGTGATTCAAGCTGTTTAGCGAGATCCTCGCCTTTTTTGATCGTGATGCGTAATAACAATGTATTCAAAAAATTCTTGCGCTCTTGATTTTCTAGCGCATAGCTAAGCCCTAATCCTAGAATACTCGAACAGATATAAATCCGATTAAGTAGCGACCAATTGATGGCAATATGACTGAAGCCCATGATAACAATTGCCGAAAAGCCACCAATCAAATTTGCAGCAAATCCCCAGAGAAAAGTTAACCCTACACAGGTGTAAACAATCAGTATGGCGAAAATAATCCCTGCATACAAAAGCGGGGAGTTTTGGCCTAATGGAAATTGATTGGTAATGATAATGGTTGCCGAAATGACAACAGAACTTCCAAAAACACCGTATACGGTAAACCAACGATTAAATCGTGGAAAAAAAGAAAGCGCCATCGTACAGAGAATACTCAGCGTGACAGAGATCACGATGGTTAGCCAAAGTTCGATCCCTGATTTTGGAATAACACCGATAATGCCTGTAATGAGAATGGCGTAGAGGAAGAAAATAACGGGCATTAACACATGAAAGCGTCGAATGGAGCGTGGAATATGTTGATCAAGAAATAGTTTTTCTAGTTTTTCTGGAAACGTGAGCAGTCGATTTTTAGACCGCAATGCAGTCGATAGTTCTTCTTCGGTGGCTCCATGTGTATGCAATAGGTTATTCATATTCGTTACATCAATATCCTTTTGATTGTGCCAATTAAGAATGTCTTATACGCGGTTCCTGAAAAAAATCCGTTTTTTTAGCGTCTATCTAAGGTTATAGACTACGTTTAAAGAGTAGACAATAGTTTTGAAACAATCTGTAGAAATTTGTATGGTTATGCCACAGACCAACTGCTGATTTTTCGAAAGGTGAGTGATATTCGAGGCTCTGTAAATGTGTCTGAGGCTCGCATACCGTGCAAATAGTTTTCTTGACTATCAAGTCCCATGATGCATAGATCTCCGCCGTACATGAGGAGTTCATGCTCCTCATCAGTATCGACGTCTTTAAAAATACCGAGTCTGGTACCGCCGTATGCAACGGATATGATCGGTTGGTCGAGATCGGTTTGTAGACCTTTATTTCTTCTAAAAGGAACAATGGAGCTGCCATCTTCATAATAGTTTGCATAGCAGGCATTCATTGCGACGCTGAATTGCTCATTCAGTTCACGCATGATTTTCAAGACAACAGGGTCAAAAGGTTGTGATTTGTGCACCTGACCAAAGACCAGATAGTCCGCACCCATGTTACAAAATCGTCGTCCAGAGGCTTCGTCATAACTCCATTGCAGATTATTTTTTAAATATTCCAATTGATCTATAGAGTTTTCTGTATAGCGACGAATCATAAAAACATTCGCCTTAGGGACTATCGATTCGTGATCGTACATAGGTGACCTCGATTGTTTAAATAGAGCAGCATTGATCTGCTCTTTGTTCAGGTTGTGGGATTGAGCATTTTTGTTTCAATCCGATTGCGACCATTATGCTTGGCAATATATAACGCTTCATCTGCCGTTTTAATCAATGTGTAAGGTTCGATGGTTTGTTCTACAGAATATGTCATATTGACAACACCGAAGCTCGCTGTCACGTTAATCAACACTTGGCTTTCCGAGAGGATTTTTGTTTGTGCCAGTGCAACACGGCAGCGTTCAATAATCTTCAGAGTTTCGGTTTTATCTGCATTGGGAATGATAATCACAAATTCTTCGCCACCATAACGACCCAGCGAGTCGCATTCACGGATGTTTTGGCGTAGCACTTGGGCAGCTGTTTTAAGAACTAGATCTCCTGTTGGATGTCCCCATTGATCATTGACCTTTTTAAAATGGTCTAGATCAAGAATAACGAGGGATAGCGGCTCCTGAAATTCAATTGAACGAGCAACTTCGAGATCTAAAATATTCAAGATACTGAATCGATTATGCGTTCCTGTCAATGCATCAGTACGGCTCATATGGCGAATTTTTTCTTCACGCTCACGCCACCACATGAGCATTTGATCTGCCATCAGAATGATCGGAATAAAGAACGGTGCAGCAAAGAAAAATACACTATTCATCCAGAAGAGGTTACTCGTCTGATCGGTTGGTGTCACCATCACGGGCGCATAAGGAAGTATTCCATACGCAGTCACATAGCTTAAAGTAATGAGAACCAGAAGCGCTGTGATGGTCGTGCCCCAGACGGCTTTGCGATCCAAGAGAATGAAACCAAAAACGGGAGCGCCAAGCAGGACTAAGCCAGCGCAAAAAGAAGCTGTCCCAATGGAGTAACTCATCGCAACTAGAGTGAGTGCGAAGAAATGCAATGTAATCGTTTGAAAGATAAGGCTGTCTGGTTTTTTTCGACGTAAATATAATCCAGCAAGTAGAATGGATAATCCGATCGCGATAAATACGATCTCAATTTTCATAATATCAATGACTAAGGGAACATTCACCAAACGCTCACGATCATGTCGACTAAGGACATAAATAGACCACAGTAAGTATTGGCAGTAGATCGGTAAAATGGCGACGAGTAGGATTAGCCCTTTATCAACGGCATTCCATTCTAAGGCAGCCGAAAGACGTCTACGCCATGTCCGAATTTTGCGTATTTGCGTTCCCACATTTTTTCTGATGATGCGATGGGGCAGCACATCGCTATCTTTATAAAAGTTAGCCATTGGATGAAGTGAACTTCCTGTTCAGGTTAATTGTCATATTACTCATTCTATCGTTGCTCAGTTTTTTACTGCATATCAATAATGAGCTCGTCTCTCAATCATAACCTAAACTTGAGGAAACGTTTAGCAAGATACTGACGAGATCGTATTCAAAAGAAAGAGTCCTTATGATTGGTTAAATTGTATTGGTTAAGGACTCGTATCGTAGTTCTATTGCTCGGAGTTGAAGTGACAGAATCACACCCGTACATTTCGACTTCGCTCAATGCCCTAAGCTGGCATCAATATTTTCAAGCCTAGTCATATTTTAAGCATCGCTATAAATGAATTGCCTAGTCGTATCTATAGCGCAGATTCTATGAACTTGCCATACGAATAAGCTCATCTATATTCACATCATCGATTTGCGCCGAAGGTATAAATTTGCGTACATACTCATGCCATAAACGACTTTGCAGGAAGTAAATAAACAACTCTTGGTCGAGGTGGTTTTCTTGGCACATTTTGGCCATGATCGTTAGTGATTCGGAAATGGTCTTTGCTGATTTGTAAGGACGATCTGCGGCGGTGAGTGCTTCAAAAACATCAGCCAGTGCGAGTACACGTTCCTCCACAGACATCTGTGACCCTTGTAGTCGTCTTGGATAGCCTTTGCCATCCATGCGTTCGTGATGATTCGTCGCTAGATCGGGAATCCGTTGCAAGTGTTTTGGCCAAGGTAGTTTGGTTAACATGATGAGTGTCTGCACAATATGATTGTTAATCGCAAAACGATCTTCGTTGGTGAGTGTGCCGCGACGAATGCTGAGATTATAAATTTCGCCATTATTTCTTTGATATTGCGGTAGTTGCATATCAAAACCATAAGTGTTTCGTGGATCATCTCGTTCAACGACAGGTTTGAGCGTCTCATCCCACGGTACCATGTGCTCAGGTTTATCTGCGAGTAATCGTTCAATCGCAGGCAGTGGCGCAGATGTTTTTTCACAGCGTGCGAGTTCTAGTGCAGATAGACCGAGATGGTCATCAAAATTCCTTAGCCAAGTCTGTTGTGCGATCTGCTCTAAGCGTGCAATGACCTCGTCACTTAAAAATTCACCACCCACATTGGATTGCGCGACAAAAGCAAAATCATCTTGTAGTTGAGCATATCGTGCATCACGTTGTGCTTCCGCAGTTGCTTTATCTGTTCCTGTCAGTTGTGCATTGAGTGATGCGATATGTGCATCACGCCGTAGCACTTCAAAGCGGGTACGAATTTCATGAATGCGGTTATAAATCGTTTCCAGTTTGGTGGCTTTATCAATGATATGTTCAGGCGTGGTGATCTTGCCGCAATCATGCAGCCATGCAGCCAAGCGAAAAGCTTCACGGTCATCGTGATGACATTGGAAATCTGCAAACTGACCTTTTGTTTCTGCGGACAAGCGATCCACAATCATCATGGCTAGTTCAGGTACGCGACGACAGTGCCCTCCAGTGTGGGCGCTTTTGGTATCAATCGCATCAGCTAGAACAAGAATAAACGCATCCAATAAGGCTTTCTGTGATTCGATCAATTGCCGTGTTTCGATTGGTATGGCGAGCATGCTTGTTAAACGCTCACTAAAAATCAAGAAGTCACGTGAAGTGTGTTCTGAATCACCTGCATGTTTCAGAATGACATGACCTAAAACATCACCGTTTCGAGCTCGAATCGCAAACGCTTGGCATTTTGCGTTGTTATTTAAGCGTAAGTCAGGCTCTGAATAGAGCCGAATCGCAATCTCGTCAAGATTATCTTGTGGACCGCAAGCGGCGGATTTATTCCAACGTTTTTCTTTGTGATGAAACAAATAAACTGCGCCACTTTCGCAGCGAGCCGCCTCCACGAACAGATCCAGCACCTGAGCCAGCATCGTGTCAATCTGCGGTTCAGCTTGCAAAACCTGACTGATTTTTAATAAAGCTTCCATGGTGCGACTAACATCATCCGTGACATCGGTTAACTGGAACGCTTCATAGAGTAGAGTGAAATCTGGCGCTGGACGACTAAAGTCAAAATTAGACATTTGCCTGACGCGCTGAATATGTTGCTCGATAATTTTACCGATGCGATGTCCAAGCCATGCACCAATCGCGAGTAGTAATATCCCTAAGCAAACAGCAATCACCACCATTTTGCGACTATGTACATTTAAATCTTTGAGGAGTTCTTTGGTCGGGGTAGCAATCAATAGTTGTAAGCCCATATTCTGATATTGAGCGAGTGGAAGTCGTCGACCAAGCCATTCTTGATTGTCAATTTGATAGGATAATACTTGGCGCTCTGATTGGAGTTGCCATAACCGTAATAATGGTGTGTTTCCTAAAGTTTGTACTGTTGGGAGACGTAACTTCTGCGATGCGGCTAATGGTTTAGATCCAAAGGATGAAGTATTAGCAGCGATAATGCCACCTTGACTATCAACGAGTGCAATTTGGCTGTTCGGCGTGATCATCACTCGTTGTAGTGCACTTTTGATTCCAACCAAGGGCAGATCCATCGCAACGATTGCATGTGGATTACTGCTATGCATCGATAAGGTGATCCCCATTAAAGGAGCATCTGCATAAATATAAGGTTTTGAAATGGCAATATCGGCTGATGCCAGTGCATCGCCATACCAAGGTCGTTGTCTTGGATCATAGACATAATCGGGTGCTGGGCGTT
The DNA here is from genome assembly GCA_028868515.1 of Gammaproteobacteria bacterium. Classification (GTDB taxonomy): domain Bacteria; phylum Pseudomonadota; class Gammaproteobacteria; order Pseudomonadales; family Moraxellaceae; genus Aquirhabdus. The sequence continues at coordinate 85,508 of JAGWUI010000009.1, read as the reverse complement.
GTTCGATCAAATTAAGATTTTTATCGTAAAACAACAGGATATGTTCTCTTTTTTGACCATCCTGTCCTAAAGCAGTACGAATGACATATTGTGCTCGAGCTGGTGCTTGATAACTTCTTCGTAAAGCGGTTTGGTTCAATGGACTTACAGCAAAATAATCGCCGTTGTCATACCCGATATAGACGGATGTCAGAATTGAATTGGCGCGCAAATCGACAGTAAATACGCGTAGGCGTTGTATCCGATCTGCAAGAGACGTGGCATTGACGACGGGATCAAGGGCGAGCACACGAAGCAAGGCTTCAGCAGGTCCAACAATCTGCTGCACATGTTGTTCGGTAATCTGGCTGGTCATATCAGCTTTGTCGGCAGCAGCATTCAGGAGCAACGTGCGTGAGCCGATCCAATTGACGCTAATCAATGTGACCGAGGTAAGCGTGATTGCGACGACCATCATTACGGCCATCACCACGCGAATGCGTAATCTATGCTGCAGCCACAGCTTTATTCCTTCCATGATGTCCCATATCCTTATTCTTGTAGGTGACACTTGCAATGTAGCAGTATTGGGAGGGGCTTAAAAGGACTATTTTTTAGTCAGAGTTTAGTTGTTCTTTTGGATGGTAAAAATATTTCTTTGCATAATTTCTTTGCATAAAAGTAAAGCTCTGAGTAGCTCAGTATTTTGTGATGAAATCCAAAATATCTAGCTATCAGAGCTTTCTTTATTTTCACTAACCTAAAGAAGTTTTAGGTCGGTGAATAACTTACATATTAAGCCAGCGAGGTGAAGTAGCCTTCATCGAAGCCCATGATCAAGTCAGCACCTGATTCGATGATCTTCGCGCGAGTGTCTAACTCAGGCAGGATGCGAGTCACGAAGAAACGTGCAAGGTCGATTTTCGCTTTGTAGAACGCGCCGTCTTTCTGGCTGGCAGCTTCAACAATCATCGCATACATATGAGCATAGCAGGTCAAGCCAAACGCATGCAGATAATCAATCGCAGCAGCGCTAGGCTCATTTGGATTCACTTTTGCACTTTCAATGACACGAGTGGTCAATATTTCCAAAGTATCAGCAGATTTCAGCAATGCAGCTTTCATCCAGTCTGTTTGCATGGTTGCTGCAAATTCACGAATTTCAGCTAAGTAAGTAGCAACGAATGTACCGCCATTTTTGGTGACTTTACGACCGATCAAGTCAGCAGCTTGGATACCGTTTGTGCCTTCGTAGATTTGAGAAATACGCAAGTCACGCACGATTTGTTCCATGCCCCATTCGCGGATATAACCGTGTCCACCGAAGACCATTTGTGAGTCAATTGCGCCTTCAAATGCTTTGTCAGTCAGGAACGCTTTTGCGATTGGTGTGAGCAATGCAACACGGTCAGCCGCTTTGGCTTTAGTCGCATCATCGCTGAATTTGGTCATGTCGAGTTGTTGCGCGACATACATTGCGAAGCAACGTGCTGCTTCGTTGTGTGCTTTGGTTTTGAGCAACATACGGCGGACATCTGCATGAACTAAGATGCTGTCCGCTGGTTTTTCTGGTGATTGAACGCCAGTTGCGCTACGGCCTTGTAGACGGTCAGTGGCGTACTGAGCGGCATTTTGGTAGCTGGCTTCTGATGCACCGAGACCTTGGATACCCATCGACAAACGTTCGTAGTTCATCATGACGAACATTGCTGCCAAACCTTCGTTTTCTTTACCGACGAGGAAGCCTTTTGCACCGTCAAAGTTCATGACGCAAGTTGCAGATGCTTTGATCCCCATTTTGTGTTCGATTGAACCTGGGCCAACTGGGTTGCGTTCACCAAGTGAACCATCAGCATTGACGAGGAATTTAGGCACGATAAACAGGGAAATACCACGTGAACCAGCAGGCGCATCAGGGGTTTTTGCCAATACCAAGTGAATGATGTTTTCAGTCAGGTCATGGTCGCCGCCAGTGATGAAAATCTTGGTGCCGCTGATTGCATAGCTGCCATCTGCATTTGGAACTGCTTTGGTTTTGATGATGCCGAGGTCGGTACCTGCATGTGATTCAGTCAAGCACATTGTTCCTGACCATTCGCCTGTGAAAATCTTAGGCAAATATGTCTCTTTTTGTTCTTGTGATGCGTATGAGTTCAGTGCCATTGACGCGCCAACTGATAGCAACGGGTAGAGCATGAATGATGGGTTGGTTGAAAACAACATTTCGTCGGTCATGACAGAAACCATTTTTGGCATGCCTTGACCGCCCCATTGCTCATCTGCACCGAGACCGACCCAGCCGTCATTGGCATAGCTAGCAAATGCTTCTTTGAAGCCTTTAGGTGTGGTGACCGCGCCATTGTTAAATGTTGCGCCTTCTTCGTCGCCTGTACGGTTCAGTGGCAAGAGTACATCTTGAGTGAATTTTGCCATTTGCTCAAGAATCGCACTGACAGTTTCACTGTCGATGTGTGCGAGATCAGGTGTGGCTTGCCAGAACGCATCTGCTTTAAAAACATCATTAAGGATAAAACGCATGTCTTGTAGGGGAGCGGTATAGATTGGCATGTGGCACCTGACTTTTATTGATGTGACAAATCGTTGGCGGCAAAGATCATTTATCCGTCAACAGTATATTTTGAGCGGCAGTATTGTAGCAAAAGTCAATGACTCTGCGGGGGGAAAGTTTGAACTGAAAGGTACGAATAGTTTTAGGGTGTTGCAAGCTCGGGTCTTTGCTTAATAATTTGGTTCTGTTCCAAAGAACCTTATATACAGTTCTTGTAGATTTTTTGGCATCAGAAGCCAGTAGGATTTTCCAGTTTCAGGAGGAACTTCCCAAAATAAATTTTCAACAAAACAAGTATCAATACACGTCTTCACTTTTCTTCCATCTGAAAGCACCAAAGTTCAGTTTGATGCTGGAGCGCTTTAACTTTTTCACTAAGGGACAAGGAATGTTTGGATTATGACTTAGTGGTTCGCCGCAAACCCCAAAGAATCAAGATGGTTGCGCTGATGATCACGATTCCCACACTCATAAAGCCAAGAGTTATCAAGGTTTCCTGCCAAGGCTGTCCGCTGTGACCCACGCCAGTGATCGGAGATAAGGCCGCTGTTCCGAAAATTGCGGCAAGTGTCGTAAATGCCCAATTAGCGTAAGTGCCATATAAAAGACTCCAGTACGCCGCTGTTTTTAATCGAGGAGACAACTTAACTTCTAACCAATTTGCACCTACTGCAAGTAGGAATATTCCGTTCATCACGCCTTCGAGATGTGCAGCGAGCGCCATGCGGGTATTTGTGAACTTCAGCTCAAGGAGACCTGTAATCAGTCCGAGCAAGAATAAGAACATGCCATGCCAGAGCAATTGCCGTTTAGAGTCTTCCATGTTGTCACCTCTGAGAGTGAGATTCTTTGTGTAGTTATAATTGTGTCTAATAGAATATGAACAATGACATATAAAGTTGTAAAGTCAAGCCTAGTTAATCTGAAGTAGTCTTACTTAATTCGACGGCCAAAACGAACAATACGAAAATTTATCTATTTTTATTTCTTGCCCCACATTGCGATCAGTTGACGTACCGCTTGTTGTTGCTGTTCGCCTTCTGCTGCTGTAAGTGGTTTCATATCTACCCAGCAGAGTACATCTCGATAGTCAGTTTTTGCGATTTGTAGAAAATACAGGAGCTTGTCTTCGCTACCTTCACTGAGAGTGATGATTGCCAGCTTTACGCGATTAATTTCCCTCTCATAAGGCTCAGTGCCGTAGAGGTCAAGAATGTCTAGGATTGTAGACGTGTCACTCTTTGGAAATGCTGTCTGTACGGCATTGACGATATCTTGTGGAGTTTGGGTCATTTGAGTCCTATCAATCCATATCATCAGAATGGAAGCACCAAGGTTCTGATTGACGTGGGAGAGCATGAACTTTTTCTCCTGCTTCTGTGATGAAGTGCTTCTCGTAGCAGCGGACATTGGCTGGAAAAGTCATCCAAGGCAGTGCTGACTCGGTAAACATATGCAAGTCAATTTTATACCAACCTAAGTCATCGAACGTTCCACCTGAGATCAGTTGAAAAGCAGGGGCGCGTGAGATCGTTGTCCCAACTCGCGTACCGCAACGTGAGCAAAATTGTGTTTTGATCATTCGGCTATGGATGGGAGATTGATATTCATATGTGCTGGGTTGTTCGCCACTGAATTCGACATTTTCTTTCAAGAAGAATACAGGGATTTGGAATGCAGTACCTGATGCGTGTTGGCAGTAGGTGCAATGACAGACAAAAGCATTTTTTGGCTGACCTGTGACGCGGTATCGGATTGCACCACAAATACATCCACCTTCGTGAATTTCTGTCATGATTTTCTCCTGCTTAATCCGTGTTCAATGTGAATTGTATTCCCTTGCTTGACAGTATACTCATTCAGCTCCAGAAACAACAAAGGCGAACCTAAGTCCGCCTTTGCTTTTACATCACAATTTTAATCACTCATTAGAATGCAAATTGATCTACGTCCATCGCCATCAATGACTCTACGCCAGTGTCGATTGACGCGACATGACTTTGAGTACGTGGCAGAATTTTCTTGAAGTAGAACTGTGCAGTTTTGATTTTCGCTTCGTAGAACGCGCGCTCAGTGGTGTCACCAGCCAATTTCTCAAGCGCAACGCTGACCATACGTGCCCACAAGTAAGCGAGTGTGACATAGCCAGAGAAGTACAGATAATCTACTGCTGCTGCGCCTGCTTCATCAGGATTTTGCATTGCTTTCATGCCGATACGCATGGTCAGGTCGCCCCATTCTTTGTTTAATGCAGCCAAAGGTTGGAGGAATTCAGCCATTGCTGCGTTACCCGCATTCGCTTCACAGAATTTGTGAATGATTTTGGTGAAGTTACGCAGCATAGCGCCTTGAGTTGCAAGAACTTTACGACCCAACAAGTCAAGTGCTTGGATTTCAGTTGTACCTTCGTACAAACATGCAATGCGTGTATCGCGAACGATTTGTTCCATGCCATGTTCGCTGATAAAGCCATGACCACCAAATACTTGAACGCCGTGTTTCGCTGATTCTGAACCAGTTTCGGTTAAGAATGCTTTTGCAATCGGAGTCAACAATGACAACATATCATCCGCAGCTTTACGTTGTTCAGCATCTTCAGCGACTTCAACCACGTCCGCAAATTGAGACAAGAAGTAAACCAATGCGCGACCGCCTTCAGCAAATGCTTTTTGGGTCAACAACATGTTACGAACTGCTGGGTGAACGATGATTGGGTCAGCTTCTTTTTCTGGTGCTTTAGGGCCAGATAATGAACGCATTGCCAGACGTTCTTTTGCGTAAGCCAACGCACCTTGGAACGAGCCTTCAGATGCAGACAAACCTTGAACCGCTGTACCGATACGTGCAGTGTTCATGAAGGTGAACATACAGTTCAGACCTTTGTTTTCTGGTCCGATGAGGAAGCCTTTTGCTTGATCAAAGTTGATCACGCAAGTTGCGTTGCCATGGATACCCATTTTGTGTTCGATTGAACCACAACGTACACCGTTGCGTGAGCCAACGCTGCCGTCAGCATTAACATTGAATTTCGGAACGATAAAGAGAGAAATCCCTTTGGTGCCTTTTGGTGCGCCTGGTAGGCGTGCCAATACGATATGCACGATATTGTCTGCCATATCGTGTTCACCAGCAGAAATAAAGATTTTCTCGCCAGAAATCGCATAGCTACCATCTGCATTTGGCTCAGCTTTGGTACGGATGATACCAAGGTCAGAACCTGCATGAGATTCGGTCAAGCACATTGTGCCAGTCCATTCACCTGTCACGAGCTTGCTTAAGTAAAGTTCGCGTTGTTCTGGGCTGCCCCAATGTTCAACAGTACGAACCGCACCGTGTGACAAGCCTGGGTACATGCCCCATGACCAGTTTGCAGTACCAACCATTTCACTGACGATGTTGCCAAGTGAACCTGGTAGGCCTTGACCGCCGTGTTCTACTGGAACTGACAATGATGGATAGCCAAGGTCGATGTATTTTTTGTACGCTTCTTTAAAGCCTTTTGGTGTGGTGACAACACCATCATCATAATGACAGCCTTCTTGGTCGCCAGAATGATTGATTGGAGAAAGTTCGTTCTCACAGAAATCAGCAGCAGCTTCAACAATGCCATCAACCAAATCGCGATCAGTGCCTGCATATGCAGGGAGAGAATTATAATGTGCTTCAAAGTTAAGCAATTCATACATGACGAATTTAATGTCACGGACGGGGGCTTTGTATTGTGGCATGGTGAATTCCTGCGTTTTTGAATCAAAAAATAGGGAGTACAAGATAACAGGTGCGCAATTTAGCACATTGGCTATTGTTTTTGAGCGTTTATTGATGTTTGAGGCTTTGGAATCCGTGACTGAATGGTCATGGAAAAGTGTAAGCGCGGTTTAAGTTAGTGAAAGTGATCGGTTAAAGCGATTGGGGTTGTGTCATATTTTTAATGTGTTTGTAGGGGCGTACCCTTGTGGTCGCCCGCTTTTGACGTTGTTTAAGAATCAAAAAAGGGCACCCACAAGGGGAGCCCCTACAGAGTTTCTATTTGATTAACTCGAACAACTGACGCTCACAGGTGGATGATCATCGGGAAGTGGGGCTATATCTGCGGGCACTTCACGGTCAGGTTGACGCGTAAATGGAGTTGTTAATAAATCAAACAAACGTGCCACTTCGCCAAAGTCTCCAGTTTCTGCACGTTCAATCGCTGTTTGTGCCATGTGATTACGAAGCACATAGATTGGGTTTGCGCTATCCATGAGGGTTTTTCGTTGATGATCACTCAAGCGCGATTCCGTAATCAGTGTTTGATACTGTGCGGCAAATTCATCAAATTTTTCCATTTCTTCAATGCTGATACATTCAAGGCGTAATAAGCGCCAGCCTTGATCACTGTCATCAGACAGAGATCTAAAGCTGTTGGTGAGATCAAGGCGATTTCTTTCAAGTAAACGCAAGAAGTCTGAGGAGAGTTCGAGTACACCTTGTTGGTCTGCGCGAAGTCCCATTTTTTTGGCAATGCCTAGTGTGTATTGATGCAAAAATTCTGGTTCAAAAATAGAAAGCAGTTGGCTTAATGATTCTTTGGTCACTAGTGGATCAACTGCATTTAAAGGTAATAATTGTCCGAGCCAGACCCACAAATTCCAATGCGCAATGCTTGGCTGGTTCTGATAAACATAGCGTCCCGAATGATCCGAATGGTTGTTAATCCAAGTCGGTTCAAAACGCTCCATAAAGCCATAAGGTCCAAAATCTAAAGTGCTGCCAGTAATGCTGAGATTGTCTGTGTTCATGACGCCATGAGCAAAACCAACAAGCTGCCAATCGGCAATGGTTTTGGCTGTTCTTTTAATCACACGTTCAGCAAAGGCAAGAGTTGGTGATTCAGCGCTCTGACACTCTGGGAAATAAGTCTCGATCATTGCAGTCGTAAAGGCTGGCAGAGCGTCAGGTGCGAATTTGTTAATCCACTCAAAATGTCCCAAACGTACATGACTGTCCGCAACGCGAAGTAAACATGCGCCGCGTTCTAGTTTTTCACGTTGTACTGGTGTGCTAGATGACACAAAACCGAGTGCATTGGAGGAGGCAATGCCCAGTGAGTTGAGCGCGTGACCTGCTAGATATTCGCGAATGACCGAACGCAAGACGGCGCGTCCATCACCCATCCGAGAGTAGGGAGTCAGACCAACGCCTTTTAAGTGAAGATCTTGCAGCTTGTCATTTTTATCAATGATTTGTGCCAGAAGTAGACCGCGCCCGTCGCCAAGTTGTCCAGCCCATTGTCCGAATTGGTGACCAGCATAAGCCATTGCCAGCGGATCAAAGCCTTCGGGAACGATTTGTCCTGCTAGGATAGGAATCCAATCTTGTGCATCGGTGTATTGCCAATCCAGTTGTTTTGCCAAAGCAATATTAAAGTGCCCAGCAATGGGATTGTTGAGAGGTTCTGGAGGTTGTTTGTGGAACAAACGAGGATCAAGGCGGGCGTAGCGATTATCTATTTTCATGAGCGTTTGAACTGTTCTTGCGAGCACTTGATGACTTTAAGTTTTTCAAGTGCTCAATGAGTAATGACTCATTGTATGCAAGAACGTTCAATAAAGCATGTGATGAGTCAGATTAACTGGCTTTTTTCACAAAACGGATACCACGTAGAGCAATTTCAAGACGCTCTGCATGTGCATGTAGACGTTGTTCAATCAAATGGAAGTCAGTTTTTAAGCGAGCATCCACTTCTTGAATTTTTTGCGACATTTCAGCTTTTTTAAGTTGAAATGCTTGTTCTTTCAAAGAAGTCCATTCATTTAACGTGGTACTGAATGCTTCGTATTCTTGTTTGAAACGATGACGAATCAGTTCCATGTCATGTTGCATATCATGACCGTAAGTCGAAACAGCAGTAGAAATATTTGCTTCAGCGCGTTTGAACTTCATGGCGACTTCTGCATGTAGAATCGTCAGAGTTGGAATGCGCTTGAGATTATAGGTCAGACCGACTTTTGATAAACCTAAAATTAACCATTTGGTTGGGTCAAATTGCCACCATTTCACACCATTACGATAGTCGTATTGGAAGATATGGTGATAATTATGATAGCCCTCGCCCCAAGTCACAAACGCTAACCACGGGTTATCGCGAGCAGTGTTTTCATCGGTATAAGGTTGTGTACCGAACATATGTGCCAAAGAGTTGATGAAGAATGTGACGTGGTGGCTGATGACCAAGCGCACAAGTCCAGCCATGAGCATGACGCCCCAAATGTCACCCACAGCCCAACCGATCAATGCAGGCATTGCAATGTTGGTCAATAGGACAAGCGGGATGTAGTAGTTATGCTGGAACATGACCATTGGGTCGTTCAGCAGGTCTGGTGCATTTTTGTAGTTCGCTGTGCCACTTGGGTAATTACGCAACATCCAACCCATATGTGAGTACCAGAATCCACGTTTAGCTGAATACGGATCATGGTCAACATCATCAACATGCTGATGATGAGTACGATGACCTGACGCCCAGAATAAAATGCTGTTTTGAATACCGAGTGTTCCGCCGATCATCAGAATGAAGCGCACAATCCATGTTGCCTGATAAGTGCGGTGAGCCCACAGGCGATGATAGCCTGCGGTGATGCCTAGCCCATTCCACGCGACAAATATTGCAAACACAATCCATGCCGCTGTACTGATCGAGTGTGACCAAAGATACAGAGGCAGCAATATCAGTGCTGCAATCGGTGTAATGGTTAACACCAAAGCGCCCGGCCAGTTAATCGGCGGACGTGCATCTGTGCTTTGTGCGTTATCTGGAGGAGTCTGGGTCATAACCTGCGGGCTCTCGAATAATGTTAAATAGCGCGAATTTACATTGAAATTGTGAAAGTATGATGATCTACAATCCGTCAATCATACCAAGATTATCTGTAGAACACACTCGATAAAGAATGACTGAAACAGCCTTAATTTATTGCGGGTATCTTCAGGTAATTTTTAGCATTCTATCATTTCAGTACACTTGTGCACTATATATTTAATTGTAAGATTAAATATTTCCGATGGAGTTTTTGAGCATGCGTGTTGGATGGTCAGTAATGAGTCCATTCACTTGCCATTTTTCGAGTTCTTGGGCGCGTTCTGGTGCGTTCACTGTCCAAATACTGATGGCTAACCCAGCGTTTTTAATGGCTAAAATACTAGACTCAGTTGCAAGTTTGTCTGATAAGCCAATGCGAGAGCAGCCCAGTGAAAGTGCTTGTTGTGCAGGCGTTTGAGTGATTGGTTGATTGAGTGTGTCAGACGAGGGTTCAAGCAATAGTCCTGTTTTCAGTTGATGCTTATTTTCAACTCGGCTTTGTTGTAAAGCTGCCAAGATTCTGACGTCAAATGAGGTGACCGTAATGGCATCGACGTTTGACCAATCATTTAATTCTTGGATCAATTGATCGACAATTTTAACGGCGGCATTTTGATCTTCGACGGCTTTTACTTCGACTTCGATGTGCTCGAAGTGAGTGAGTAAATTGAGTGTCTGTTGTAGCGTTGGGATTGGCTCTGGTGTAGCCCAATTGTCCCAGCCTTGACGATTGTCGAAATTGGCGAGGTCTTGTTCAGTAAGATTTGATAATTGATCAGGCTTGCCTGCTGTACGTTGTAGCGTGGCATCATGCAGAACTGCAAGTGTTCCATCGTGAAGTAGGCGGACATCGAACTCAACGGCTTTGAGCCCTAAATCAACAATATGCCGAAAGCCGCCTAAGGTGTTTTCAGGCGCTTCGCCGCGCGCTCCACGATGTCCGATAATTTTCATGTATGTGCTTTCGTTATTGAGAAAGAGATTGAATTTGATTTTTTACGCCAAAAGTAAATCACATCCATGTGAAGCACGAAGTGCTTTTGCTTTGAAGTCTTCCCTTTCAAGGGGAAGATTTAGATGGGGATGGTTTTGATTTTACTCTAAAACCATCCCCATCCCAACCTTCCCCTTGAAGAGGAAGGAGATAAGCGTTTTAGCTCTTGATCTTATACAAAAGTTTGCTTGCCTAAAATTGGCGTCAGCAACGGCTCGACGCCTTCGGCTTTAATTTCTTCGATAAAACCTTGCAAATCCACGGTTGGAATCAGATCTGGCTCGGCGTCAATTGGCGTCATCATCGTGTCCCAATGGCAAGGGATAATCCAACGTGGTTTGACGAGTGAGACGACTTCTTTGACATAATTCGGACGATATTGACGACCGATGGCGCATAAGCAGAGGACATCGACCTGTATTCCTTTAAGTTCTTCTGGAATAAAGTCAGCAGAATCGATGTGCATGATTTTTAGATGGCCTGTATTCACAACCCAGTTCAGTACCAGTCCATGTCTGAGATCACGCATGCGAGGTGGCCATGGTGGTGGCTCTGTGATGTCACCTGGCAATGGAATACGTCCAAACACTTTGCCATGTATAGATGGCAAGCCACGAACGGTCCAAGAACCACTGGCAATATCTTCATGACCCGCAGTCTCGACCAGTTGATGTTCAGGTAAACCTGCGGCGCGACCGACCATCATCACTGCGCGTGAACCAATGAGCCGTGCACCAGTCTGCTGACATAATGTTGGTGAGTCTAAAACATGATCATAGTGTGCATGACCAACAAGCACATCATCCGCATGAGGAATGAGCTGGCGAATGAGCGGAGCATTTGGGATGAGTTCTTTGGTCAACGTTGTGCGAATATTTGGGCGAGAAACATAAGGATCAAGGACGAGGGTTCGTGCTGCACTTTTAATCACAAATCCCGCTGTGCCGAGATAAGTAAATTCAACTTCGTCTCCACCATGTTGTCCATGACGTCCATGTGGTTGATACCATTCTGCATGAGGTGATTTGATGCCGACCAAATGTTTCCATAATGCCATTTTGCATGTCCTTTAAATGCCCAATGATTCCAGCGATAGCATGCCTAGCCAATGTGACATATTCAAGATGATTATTTTTTAAGTTGCTTTTAAAGTAGTAGCCTTGTGTGGTCAATGTTTGGGGTGATTTTGTTTGACCCAAAGCACTTCAGCTCCGCCATCATATCGCGCAATGATCCGCGCAGCGACAAAGAACCAGTCAGATAGGCGGTTTAAATACTGTACAGCAAACTCGGAAATATCAGCATCACGATGTTTAAGCGTCGTGATCAAGCGTTCTGCACGACGGCAAATGGCTCGTGCAAGGTGAGCGTGTGCGGCTGGAACGCTGCCGCCAGGGAGGATGAAATCTTTAAGTGCAGGAAGGTCGAGATTCATTTGATCAATGCTTTGCTCAAGACGCGAGATGTATTCTGCTTCTAAGATTCGATACTTGGGAATACACAGTTCTCCACCCAGATCAAATAATTCATGCTGAATATGACTGAGTATCGGGTCGATATCCGCGCCTTGATTGCGCTCACTAAGGCTTGCGCGCAATAGACCCACTGCACAATTTAGCTCGTCGACAGTGCCGTAAGTTTCGACTCTAAGATCGTCCTTAGCAACGCGTTGTCCATCCCCCAAGCCTGTCGTGCCATCATCTCCAGTACGTGTGTAGATTTTGCTTAGGCGATGTCCCATTTTTATTTATCCTCAAAGAAATTAGGAGTATATAAAGCAACTGGGAGTATATACTTTTGATGAATCATTTATAGAGTTCATCACGTTATCATGACGATTGAAGAAAGTATTGTTGATCCGCTGCTGAAATATCGAGAGCAACACAAGAAGCGTTTAAGTTATATGCCTTGGCTGTATTGGAAACTAAAGCCAAAAAATCGCGTATGGGCGGAAGCTTGGCAGCAAGAGTATCAGGATTATTTGCAATCGATGGAAACTGTCAAAATCGGCAAAGATTGTTTTATTTCGCCTGATGCACATTTATTTGCTGAGATTGGGCGAGAAATTGTGATTGGCGATGGATCCTTTATTGCTGCGGATTGTGTGATTCATGGGCCTGTGACGTTGGGTCAGAAAGTGGCGATTAATCATCATGCAACTTTAGATGGTGGACGGGCAGGGATTCATCTTGCGGATCAAGCACGATTAGCAGCGTATTGTCATTTGTATGCGTTTAATCATGGCATGAAGATTGACCAGACCATTCATGAGCAGGCTGTGACGTCAAACGGTATTTATATCGGGCAGGATGTTTGGTTAGGTGCTAATGTCGGCGTTGTCGATGGCGTCAGAGTTGAGGATTTTTCTATTGTAGGCATGGATAGTGTAGTGACCAAGAATGTGGAACGTTATGCGATCGTGGCTGGAAACCCAGCACGAAAAATAGGTGATCGTCGAGAGAAAAAATGACAGGTTTAATTAAAAAAATGGTGACGTATAGTTAAAGGTCAGAACAAATCATCGAAAGTAAAATAGAAAAGGAGTTCTATGGATGAGTTTTTCGACCTTTTTTATCCTATTGCTTCATGGCTCATGTTATTTAATTCCAGTTTTGGTCATCATTTTTTTATTAAAATCCCCTTTGTGTAATGGGTTTTTGGGTGAATTTGCGATCAATACTTCGATCACGCATAGCTTGAATCCAAATCAATATCATTTATTGAAAGACATCACGATTCCTTATGAATATGGATCAACCCAGCTTGATCATGTGATTGTTTCAAAGTTTGGAGTTTTTGTGCTGGAAGCTAAATATGTGAAAGGATTGATTTTTGGTAGTGAATGCGACAAAACATGGTCGCAGAAATTTTATGAGAGTACGACACAGTTTCAAAATCCACTTTATGAAAATCATAAAAAAGTCAAAATATTACAGCAATTATTAGGTTTGACACATGAACAGATGCATTTGTTAGTCGTGTTTGTCGGTGATTGCACGCTTAAATCTACAATGCCAGAGAATGTTACAAAAGGAAAAGATTACCTTAAATTCATTAAATCAAAAACCGATGAGGTTTTAAGCGAACAAGAAGTTACTGAGATTATTGGTAAAATTGAGAGTGGACGTTTAAACGCTGAATTTGAGAATGCGTTTTGAGCAGACATTGTATATTTTAAAAGGTGAGTGATAAAAATCATGATGAAAAAAAGCAACATTCTATTGGAGGTCAGAATGTTGCTAAGAAAGTGCTTAGAAAGATAGATCCATTGGGATCATTTATGTTTTTAGAGGGTTTCGTGAGTCCGAACAGGGCGTCCAGAGACACCCATATTCGTATTGAATGATTAATCGCCGAATAAATTTACAGCTTAATAATTAACAGTCACGCCAAGCGTTGCCTGACGGCGTGCCGCCAAGTAGTAGCTGAGTGTTGAGCCATAAGTCCCATCACCAGCCAGCGCGACAGGGTATTTACGGTCAGTGACGTTTTCGACGTTAGCAAAAAAACGAACATTTGGCAGGGCTTGGATATAGCCGTGTAAATTGCCGACGGCATAGCCACCAATTGGGTAATTCAGGTTGTAATCTTTTGCTTCGCTTTTTGAGGTGATTTCAGCACTGAAACCATATTTTGGACGTGCTAAACCCGCTGATGCGTTAAAGGTCTGACGTGGGCGACGAGTAAGTTCGCTGTCCTTTGCGCCATTTTGTCCTTCTGCGATCGGTTGAACATAACCGTAGGCAATGTTTGTAAACCAGCCACCATCAAAGTTCCACTTAAAGCCTGCTTCGCCACCCGTCAACTGAGCTTTGTTGATGTTTGCAAGGTTAAAGGCTTTATCGTAAGTAATGAGGTTTGTGACATTAGTACGATATACAGCAAGATTCGCGACTAAACCTTTGATAATGCTTTGATCAACACCGATCTCATAAGATGTACTTTCTTCTGGTTTTAGCTTCGGATTGCCGCCAAAACTAGAGTAGAGTTGGTTTCCATCTGGCGCATGGAAGGCTGTGCCAAGATTGGTATAAATGCTGGTGCTTGGAAGTACCTGCATACGACCCGCAAGTTGCCCTGTGGTGTGTGTCCCGAATTGATGGTTGTCTTCAAGTCTCACGCCTGCTTGAGTACTGAAAACTGAATCTTGGTATTGATGTTGTAGGTAGTAACCAGTTGTCCCAAGATCGCGTTTATAAGCATCAAATCCATTCTGATAATTCACATCAGCATTACGTGCAGTTAAACCCGCCAGAAGCGTTTGGTTTTGTGTAAAACCCCAACGAACATTAGTGTCTAACTCGCTTTGGTTAGTATGTGCAAAATCAGTGCTATCGTTTTGGTTCAGCGTATCTAGATATTGAGATAGGCGTAGGTTGACATTAAGGTTTGGCGCAACAGTATAACGACCTGTTAGATTGATCAGGCGGTTGTTAAAGTCTTGTGAGAGTGGGCTTGAGTAATCGTAGCCCACATAGTCTGATTTGCCTTGATTACCGCGAACTTCAGCAGAAAGCGCGTATTGATCATTATCAATGCCGCCTTTAACTGAGTAGCCTTTTTGGTCGTAGCCTGATTTGTCTTGTGCAATGGTGGTGACTTCAGAACCGTCAGTGCCCATCGTTTGGCCGCGAACTTGTAGATAAGCATCATTATGAACGAGGTCTGCACCGAGGATTGCTTTATATAACCCGTTATTGCCACCTTCAAAAGTGGTAAAGAAATTTTGTTTGGTCGGTTTCGCGGTGATGAGTTGTACAACACCGCCAACAGCATCAGAACCGTACTGTACAGAAGCTGGACCTTTCAGGATTTCAACTTGGTTTAAATCGCTTTTATCAAAGAATTGTACGTTTGCAATCGATGTTGTGGCAGGGTTGAGACGCATGCCATCCAATAAGAACAAGGTTTGATTACTATTTGTTCCGCGTGTAAATACTGAGGTTTGTTGACCATAGCCACCCAGCGATACGATATTCAGCGCAGGATCTTGGCGCAATAAATTCGAGAGTTCATTGCTTGGGTCTTGCTGAATTTGCGCTTGGGAAATCACGGAAATGCTTGCAGGAACAACATTAATTGGTTCTGCGTTACGACTTGCTGTCACTGTGATGACTGGAAGTTGGTTTTCAATAGTTTCAGGGGTATCGGCATGTGCCGCGTGAAATACAGATAAAACTGAAAGTGTCAGTACACTAGGTAAAAATGGACGTGCATTGGAAATAGACATAATGACTCCTAACACTCAAGCCCCGTGAGCGTGTGGGTGGGAAAATGACTGAGATTGGTATCCGGACTGATGATTTATGCAATAAATCAATTACCGTTGCGGGGTGCAGTGCTGGCTTAAACCAGCTTCCCATTCATCAATCGGATTTTCGTGAATGAAGAATCTCGATGATGAATCATAAAAATGAATTCTCAGAACGCGGCGATTATATCCGCAATGTAAATGAGATGTAACTGATTTGTTGGAGTTGACGCTGGAATGTATCCTTGAGAAGTATTTTAGCGAATGATTTGAGATGACTTAACCGTTTAAAGTTACGCGAGATGCGTTAGAATAGTCCGCTTATCGAAACCCTCATCAATCAGAGACTCCGTTGTCGAATTCAGTTCAGCATGCCATGCGCACACGCGTCAAAATCTGTGGATTGACACGTACGATTGACGTTCACGCCGCTATTCAAGCCGGCGCGGATGCAGTTGGTTTCGTCTTTTATCCGCCGAGTCCTCGTTTTGTGACTGCGGAGCAGGCTACCCAATTAGTCCAATTTGTACCGCCTTTTGTACAACCTGTCGGGCTATTTGTTGATGTCAGTGAAGCTGAGTTACTCGATATTCTAAAAACTGTTCGCATTGATCTTTTGCAATTTCATGGCAATGAAACTCCAGAACAATGTCAGCATTTGGCAGCATTGACAGGAAAACGCTGGATTAAGGCGTTGCAAATGAAACCTGATGTAGATATTTATCCAATCATTGAAAGCTATCGTGCGGCTGGCGCGAGTGGGATTTTGCTGGATGCTTGGCATCCTGATTTATTTGGTGGTACTGGCCACGCATTTGATTGGCGACGGTTTCCTCAATATGAGCAAACCCCGAACGACACATTGAATACTGAACGTCAATGTCCTTTGATCCTTGCAGGTGGGTTAACCCCTGATAATGTCGCCGATGCAATCCGTCAAACACATCCCTTTGCGGTGGATGTGAGTGGTGGCGTTGAAAGTGCAAAAGGCATCAAAGATTCGACATTGATCCAGCACTTTATTGCGGCGACTAAGCTGCCGTAACGTAAAAGCTGGTGTAAAAAATTAAGATTTTAAGAAATAAGTGGAGTAGGTAATGAGTAGTATTGACGCAAAAGCACAGATTAAAGAAGCGTTAAAAGATGTAGATTTCAGCAGTATTGATTTCACCCAATATCCTGACAATAAAGGTCATTTTGGTGTGCACGGTGGTCGCTTTGTCTCTGAAACGCTGATGGCTGCGTTAGAAGATCTCGAAGCGCTTTATAGCCGCATGAAGAATGATCCTGAATTCCTGAAAGCATTTGATCATGATCTTGCGCATTTTGTTGGTCGTCCATCACCGCTTTACCACGCAGAGCGTTTAAGCCGTGAGTTGGGTGGCGCACAGATTTATTTAAAGCGTGAAGATCTCAATCACACTGGCGCGCACAAGGTCAATAACACCATTGGTCAAGCCTTGCTGGCGAAGTTATCTGGTAAAACGCGCATCATCGCGGAAACTGGCGCAGGTCAACATGGTGTTGCGACAGCAACGATTGCAGCACGTTTAGGCATGGAATGTGTGATTTTCATGGGTGATGATGATGTGCATCGTCAATCGATGAACGTTTACCGTATGAAGTTACTCGGTGCAAAAGTAGTTGCAGTCACCAGTGGCTCACGCACGTTGAAAGATGCAATGAACGAAGCGATGCGTGATTGGGTGACGAATGTTGATACGACGTATTACATCATTGGTACGGTCGCAGGACCTCATCCTTATCCAATGCTGGTACGTGATTTCCAATCGATTATTGGTCGTGAAGCACGTGAGCAAAGTTTGAAGCAAATTGGCAAATTACCTGATGCGCTGGTTGCAGCGGTAGGTGGCGGGTCGAATGCAATCGGACTGTTTTATCCGTTCCTCAACGATAAAGCTGTCAAAATGTACGGTGTTGAAGCATCGGGTTATGGCATTGAAACAGGCAAACACTCTGCGCCCTTGAACGCAGGTCGTATCGGTGTATTGCATGGCAATCGTACTTATCTAATGAGCGATGATGAAGGTCAGATCATTGAAACACATTCGATTTCTGCAGGTCTAGATTATCCAGGTGTTGGTCCTGAGCATAGCTTCTTGAAAGATGTCGGTCGCGTTGAATATGTGCCGATTGATGACAATGAAGCACTGCAAGGCTTCCGTGATTTGACGTTGATCGAAGGGATCATTCCTGCGCTTGAAAGTAGCCACGCGATTGCCTATGTTAAAAAACTCGCACCAACCATGTCACCTGATCAATCCATTGTGGTCTGTCTATCTGGTCGTGGCGATAAAGACTTGCTGACGGTCGCGAAGATGGATGGGATTGTGATTAATTAAGGGCTTTGAAGTCTTCCCCTGAGGGGGAAGATTTAGATGGGGGTGCTTTTGACTTTAAAGCCCCCATCCCAACCTTCCTCCTCTTCAGGGGAAGGAGACTAGCCATTTGAAAGAATTAAAGAGTTAAAACAAATTTAGGAATATAAAGAGATGTCTCGTATAGCAGCTTGTTTTGCGACATTAAAGTCGAATAATCGTAAAGCCTTGATTCCATATATTATGGCTGGCGACCCAAACCCTTCGGTGACAGTGCCGCTTTTGCATGAAATCGTCAAAGCAGGTGCGGATTTAATTGAGTTGGGTCTGCCATTTTCAGATCCGATGGCGGATGGCCCTGTGATTGCGCTGGCAGCAGAGCGCGCACTCGCAGGTGGAACAAGTACATTTCATGCCATTGATATGGTTGCTGAGTTCCGTAAGAATGACAGCACAACACCAATCGTATTGATGGGTTATTTAAATCCGATTGAAATTATTGGTTATGAAACCTTTGCTGCACGTGCTGCGGCTGCGGGTGTGGATGGTTTGTTGATGGTGGATTTGCCACCTGAAGAAGCGGGCGAGTTGGATGAAGTGTTGGCAAAGCACAGCATCGATCCAATCTTCTTGCTTGCACCGACCACGACCGATGCGCGTATTGAACATGTGGTCAAAGCTGCACGTGGCTATGTGTATTATGTGTCGCTGAAAGGGGTCACAGGTTCATCTGCACTCGATACTGTCGAAGTCGCAGCGCGGATCAATGCAATTAAGCAAAAAACAGATTTACCGATTGGTGTTGGTTTTGGGATTCATGATCGTCAAACAGCGCAAGCAGTTGGTGCTGCAGCCGATGGCGTGATCGTCGGTACAGCATTGGTTCGCTCTTTTGCTGAACATGATGTTGCTGAAGCCCAAAGCAAGATTGTTGCAAAAATACATGAACTCAGACAAGCATTGGATGACCTTCAATAGGAAACATTTAATAGGAAGCATTGGCATGACAACAAACAACACGACTTCTAACGATATCGTCACACCAACGAGTATGAATTGGCAACAGCGTGCTGTTCCTAAACTTGAAAAGAGAATTGCTGCGCCTGCACCACGTGATCATGTGCCTGTGGTGATCTGTCCCTCATGTGGTGATGAAATTGTCAAAAGCCGTTTGTTTGAATTGCTATATGTTTGTCCGCACTGTGATGAGCATTTGAAGATGTCTGCGCGGATGCGTTTGGAGACATTGTTTGATCATGTTGAGGCTGAATTAGGTCAAGAATTTGTGGCGGGCGATCCGCTGCATTTTGTCGATAGTCAGCCTTATCCTGAACGCATGAAAGCAATGCAAAAGAAAACAGGCGAAAGTGAAGCACTCATCGCGATGCAAGGGCGCTTGAATCAATTATCTCTTGTTGCCTGTGCCTTTGAGTTTGATTTTATGGGCGGATCAATGGGATCAGTGGTTGGTGATCGCTTTGTATTAGCCGCTGAAACGGCACTGAAGGCGCGTCAACCTTTGGTATGTTTTGCGGCATCAGGTGGCGCGCGTATGCAGGAAGGATTGTTGTCACTCATGCAAATGGCGCGTACTGCTGCGGCGATTCAGCGTTTAAAAGAAGCTGGAATTCCCTATATTGTTGTTTTGACGCATCCTGTTTATGGTGGTGTGACTGCATCTTTAGCAATGCTTGGAGATATTCATTTATCTGAGCCAAAGGCTATGATTGGCTTCGCAGGTAAGCGCGTCATCGAGCAGACTGTTCGTGAAGTGCTCAAAGAACCATTCCAACGCGCAGAATATTTACTCGATCATGGTGTGGTTGATCAGATTGTGCATCGCCACGAGATGAAAGCAACGATTGAGCGTTTACTCAATAAACTCCTCAATATTTCAGTTCAAAGCGGCGCTGCTTGATTTGACGACACTAGATTTGATGAGCCAGCTTTCTACTCCTAAACTTAATGCGCCCTCCCAAGAGGGTTCCCTCGATCAGTGGCTTGAATATTGGCAAAGTATTCATGCCACAGCGATTGATATGGGGCTTGAGCGTGTTCGTCCTGTCGCTGAATATTTAGCGATTTTACATCCGCAAGTGCCTGTGATTACGGTTGCAGGAACGAATGGCAAGGGTTCAACGACGACGGTAATCGCTGCGATTTATCAGGCTGCGGGTCTACGAGTCGGTCTATATCAATCTCCTCATATCCAATATTTCAACGAGCGCATTCGCTTGGGCGGTGTACCCGTTGAAAATCAAATTCTGATTAATGCTTTTGTTGAAGTCGAGGCAGCGCGGGTTGCTTGTGGCTTAACGCTATCGTTTTTTGAAGCGACGACACTTGCGGCATTTGTGATTTTTAAACAGCAAAAATGCGATGTTTGGGTCTTGGAGGTTGGTTTAGGTGGTCGTTTAGATGTGGTCAATTTAATTGATCCAACGGTTGCGGTGATTACCAATATTGGTATCGATCATGTGGAGTGGCTTGGGGATAATCGTGAAGCGATTGGCTTCGAAAAAGCAGGAATCTTGCGCCAAAATATTCCTCTGATTTTTGGTGATGTGGATATGCCTCACAGTGTAAGACAGCGTGCCGAAGTCTTAAATTGCCGAGTTTATCAATCAGGTCGAGATTATTTCTGGCAAAACTTTGATGCGGATGCACGCGAAGTAGGCAAGAACGTAGATCAAAAAAATAGCTTGTTACATGTAGCGCATTCAGAAAATAGTCAATCTGCGATTTATACAATGGATGCGCATACGTTGATATTGCCTAAAGCATACTTAGCATTGACCAATATTAGCTGTGCAGTGAGTGCAGTATTAGTGAGTCCAATCCCAGTTCAAATTACTGAAATTATTAAGGGTATTTGGAGTGCGAAGCTAGCTGGGCGCTTTGAGGAGCGTCAATATCATGGTAAACGCCTGATTGCTGATGTGGCACATAACCCTCACGGTGTACATTTTTTATTAGAACAGCTTTTTGCCTATCGTAAAAAACATGTAACGCGCCAGATTCATGCTATATTCTCTATGCTCGCAGATAAAGATATTGATTCTGTTGTCGATATGGTCAAGGGTAGTGTTTTTCATTGGCATATTGCAGCGTTAGAAGTGCCGCGAGCTGCGTCACTGGAACAACTACAAGTCGCTTTGAAAAATGAAGCCTTGTCTGGAAAAGTCACTGTATATCAAAGTATTGGTGATGCATTAGTGGGTGCTAGTCGTGTTGCGCAAAATGACGATGTCATGCTGGCATGGGGATCATTTTATACGCTTGAGGCGATTTATCAGCAGATTCAAATGGAAGATAAGCCGTTTTAGAGCGTTACAATTTTATTCGTGTGAATGTGCTTTTTAAGTATTTAGATTCTTGTCTGATGATGTTTGGACTGATTAACAATTTAACAATAAGTAAGAGAGTAGGAGGCTGCAAACATGAGTGCAAATCAACAACGTTGGATGGGCGGTATAATCCTACTCGGTGGTAGTGCACTTCTTGCGAGCTTCTTATTTCAAGGGAGTGGGCAAAAAAATGCGCCAACCCAACAAGTTGCACCCGTCGATAAAACTCTGAATCTTGATCCCACTCATCGATTAAGCGCACCAACGCGCCCAGTTGATGGTGCTGATAATAGTGCCATCAGTAATCAAAGTATTGCGGGTAATGCTGCTACTGATCAACCTGTACAGCTGACGCCGCTGGCTGTTGACGTTGAGACAGAGAAAAAATTGCTGGCAGCCCAACATGAAATGAGAGAAAAGAACGTTGCTGAGCAAGAAGCTCGTACCGCTGAATTTCTTGCTCGTCAGCAACAGGCTGAAGCAAATTCAGCACGTCGTGTCGCAGCGGAACAAGCCGCACGATTGGAAGCTAGACGTGCAAAAGATGATGCGCTCAGTTCGACTGATCCAGCAATGCCTGATGCCAATATTGCAGCGGGTGATGATCCTGTCCAAGCGGCAGCCTTAAAGCGTCGTCAAGCTCATGAAGATCAAGCAGAACAATCTCGGTTACGTGTTCAGAAGCTAGATGCGATTAATGATAGTGCAAAAGATACATTAGCTCAGGCTGTTGAGCGTACTGCAAAGGCAAAAGCGGATCGTGAAGCAGCTCAAAAAGCTCAGATTCAAGCAGATAACGAACGTCATCTCCAAGCTGCGAAGGAGCGTCAGGAAAAACTGGCAAAAGAGAAGCAAGCAAAACACGATGCCGAAGTCGCACAACGTGAGTTAGAAGCAAAGCAGAAAAAGGAAAAATTAGCACAAGAGAAGCAAGCTAAACTGGATGCCGCTGCTGCAAAATTGAGTGAAGAAAAAGCTGCCAAGTTGAAAATCTTGCAAGCTGAAAAAGCTGAACGCGCTAAATTACGCGGTGATACATCTGCTGCAAGTGATGACAAAAAAGCTGCATTACAAGCTGAAGTTGAAAAAAACAAAAAAGAAGCCGCTATTCTTCAAGCCAAACTGGATAAGTTGAATGCTGCAAGCAAAGATAAATCGACAACGCAAGATGCTCAAAAAGCTAAAGATACTGCGCGTGCTCGTGCACTGTTAAGCGATGACGACGATAAATCTACGCCAGCAAAAACACCTGTTGCGGCACATACCTTGGTGATGGTTCAAGTGGCTATGGCGGAGTCACAGGCAAAAGCAGATGCGATGGTCGCTCAACTCCGTGCAAAAGGTTATAAAGTCCGCACAAGCTCCACAAACAAAGGTGTTCGCGTTTTAGTGGGTCCAGAAAAAGATGCTGCTGCTGCATCAGCAACCAAGCATAAAATTGAGCAAGATGGCAGCTTGAATGTTAAAGGCGCATGGGTATCGAATTGGCAACCACCTACATCTTAATTGCAATACTCACCTTATTTTTTATCTTACTGCTGTCGAGTACTCGTCGTCATCACGTTGTAGAGGTTAAACCTGTTCGTGGTGACGATCTGGATGTGTGGCCATTTATGCCACGCGTCTTTATGACCAATGCTGAAGTACGATTTTTTCATCAGCTGAAACAAGCCATTCCTGAGTATCTTATTTTTTCTCAGGTCGCTTTGTCGCGCTTGATTGAATGCACTGATGAGGAGGATGAGAAATTCTGGTTTAACCGTATTAATCGGATGAGTGTCGATTATGTGCTGGTTGATCAAGATGGTCAGAGTGTATTGGTCGCGATTGAGTTAGATGATTGGTCGCATGAAGATCGTGTCCGTGCACGCGCAGATTTAAAGAAAGACAAGGCGTTGATCAGTGCAGGAATTCCGATGGTGCGCTTTCACGGTGAGGATTTTTTAAGCGCTGAGGAGATTCGCCGAGAGTTATTTCATGCATTAGAACAGCGACAAGCGTGGATGGCGGAGGCTGTGGATGGTCGCGTTTAAGTAGCTGGAAGCCAGTTTCATAGTGATTTCCAGTGTCTTTGCATTTCATAAAACAAAAAGGATGCCGTCCATGTGATGAGGACTAAGCCAGTCAGAGCTTCGATCCCTGTTAAGTACTTTAAGTCTCCTGAGGGATAAATATCTCCTGTACCGAGGGTTGTGAATGCGGTAAATGAGAAGTATGCACAGTCCATTAAACTACCATCAAAATCGCCTTTTAAATTTCCCCATCCCTCAGCATTATTCATCAAATAATACGACACGGCAAAAATCCAAATTTCAAAAGCATGCGCAATTAACGAACCAAACACGCCAAAAACAATCCGATATCGATGACCTATTGTCATTTTGGGGATGTATACCGTCAAACGGTAGAGAAACTCATAGTGAATAATCACTGCAATTGCCACGACTAGACTGTTAATCAGAAACACATAAATCATTTAGGTTATCTCATTGATCATAAATCAATTTTACTTATCATACTTCAGTTTTCCATTCTTCGGTCAGAGCTAGAAATAGTGACGTTGATACACAATAGAGGTCTTATGATGATATTGCTATTATTTTGCGTATAAATATTAAAAATCTACTTGAAAGAAACAATAAATCGTTTCAATCTAGCCCCAGTCATTTCGTTTTTGAATGACTCAAAGGATTCAAAAAAGCTTGCTTCATCTTGCGTATATTTTAGGGAAAACAATATGTCAAATAGTGATCTGGATGCCTATAAAGCGAAGCATGAGTTAATTGCTTGTAAGAAAATCTTGGTGAATAAGGTTCTGAACAACGTACATGTCAAAGCAACGCCAGAGCTTGTTGAAAAAATTAAGAAAATATCTCTTGAGCTTGAGGAGTGTATGACGGCAGTCAATGCATTATTGTATAGCCAAGATAAGTCCGTAAATATTTCAACCGTCGCACTGGATCAGTTTAATGATCATTATTGGCGTTTAAGACCCGAAGGTACGACGCACATTATTCGTAGTCCAGAAGACAATATTGTGTACTGGTGTCGGTCTGCTAAATCGGATGCGCACCAGATTAAAGATATACAGTCAATTTGGTCGTTATCGAGTTGGTCTACTCATCATCATGTATTGAGTAAAGATGGTTCGGCATTAGATATCGTCAAATATCCAAGCATTGAAAAAATTGCTATTCGTCATGATGGTAAAGTGTATTCATTGCCAATGCCTGCTGAATACAGCACGATCTACGATAGTTTATATCAGCAAGGTTTAGCGCCTACGCCTTTTGATACGGAGCAAGGATTTATTCATCCTAAGACGAATGAGTTTATTGATGCCAAAGAAGCAGTGATTTATGCCAAATATATTGGCATGCTACCTGAAGATAGTGAAGCAGCTCAGTTAGTTCCTGCAATGGTTGCTTAAATATTTGAGCGAACCGTGTGATAAAACTCTATTTATCACACGGTTCGTTTTCTGAATTGATTTTCACAGGGTGTTATTAATAAAGTCTAAAACTTATGATGCTCTTTATATGCGAGTCGGTTTTTTGATATCTGATCACATTGTTCACCATGCGTTTGATCATCATAATCAGCAAAAAACTTATTATTCATAATTTTATTACTTGTGGTTTCAATTGTGTTCCATATGGGTGTTATATATTCAGGCTTATCGTTTAATATTCTTTGGATCTGCCATAAAAAACAATTCACTAAATCGAATTTGTATACATCAGTAAATAGCTCGGACAAAATATAAGTTGATAATGCTAATGTATAGTATTGGAAAGGCTTGATTGGCATGTAATAAAGTTCAAAGCAGCATTCTGTGGGGCTACGTTTGAAATTTTCATACACTTGAAGATAACTTTTCCCATTAAACTTATTATAAATATATAGTAAATCTAAATTTGAAGAGTAATCTCCCCAATCTTCATCTGTGGGAATTGGTAAGTTATCGATTATTTGCATCATTTTGACACTCATGAGTCAAAGCATTTTTGGGTTTCTTTCTCCATTACATGTTTACCTAGGTGTAATGAATCTCATCTATACAGTTTCCATATTTATTCCTCTTTTACACTGACTTGTCCGCTATATAGGCGTTCTATGCCTCGGACGGTTGAGATCTGTAAACTGCCATCTTCGGCAATCCCGCATGCCCGAGCATGTTGTATCGGTTGATTTGGCTGAACAATTTGAATGGCTTTGTTGGCAAGCTCATCCCAGTTGAGGAATCGCTGTGGAAGTTGTGGACAATTTTGGATAAAAGAATCTAAAGCCTGATCTAGCGCTTGAACAACCGCTGTTGCAAGTGAAACATGATCTAAATCCTTTCCTAATAACGTATTCAAATCTGTAACGCGTCGATCCGCCACAAGTTCTTGCATCGGTTGTAGATTGATTCCCACTCCAATGATTGCGCCATGCTGCATGTTATGGCTTTGAATTGGCTCAATCAAAATTCCACCCCATTTTGCGCCAGCAGCATAGAGATCATTCGGCCATTTCACAGATAGGCTTTTCACAGATGGGTCAATATTTTGCAGAATTGGCATGCTGACCAACGCTAATCCAACTTCTAACGCCAATCGACCATCAAGCGCGACGGGCAGACTAGAGAGTAGTGATAGATATAAATTACCGACAGGAGATTGCCATGTTCGGTTAGATTGACCTCGTCCTGCGCTTTGATGGTTGCTAATCGATAACGCTCGAGTTGCGCCACGTGCCGCCCAGAGTTTGCAATCATCGTTTGTCGATGCCGTGCTTTCTTGCCAGTCGATCATATCGAATGCTGGAATTGATAATTCGTTCAGTGCTGTATGCAGGCGATCACCACGGATGAGATGTTCGATATTACTGTTTGAATTAAGCGTCATAGCTGGCATTCCATAAAGAAGTGATGATCATAAAAAAGATCTATCCAATGATCCTAAAGTATTTGAGAGTAGAGTGATTTTTTTGATGAATAGAGCAAACATCATAGGCTATTTTCTTGTGGAATTTTCATCACGCCGAGTCAATATTTGAGCCATACTCAGATATAGAGTGTTTCATCGGAAAATAATGAATAAAGCTGGTATTCTTACATTTATTGTCTGACAATTGTACATGGAAGAAAATACAAAGTTTGCGATAGTACATAATCTTAATCTGATTTTTGAACGAAGAGTAATCACTGAATAGTCGTGATGTTTAGAGACTCAAAGTGACACCAAAACAACAGTATAAGACCATGAATTAAATTGCAAAGTTGTAATATATGCGTGTTTAAAATACTCATCGGCATCGTCTTTGGATGTTGTGGTTTTTGGATAAAACGCAGATAGATAACATGGTCTGATGCATATCGGTTTTTGTTTGCCTAGCGCATGGTCCTTAGGGGTGGTTGTATGGCTTTTCTGGCGGCAGAAAGTTTGTCGGAACAAATCGCACGACATATCGGCGAGCAAATTATTACAGGTGAATTGGTCGAAGGCGAACGCATCCAAGAGTTGCGTATCGCAAAGGATCTGAATGTGAGTCGTGGCTCAGTCCGCGAAGCATTGTTGATTCTGGAGCGCAGTTATTTAATTAAAATCTATCCTCGCCGTGGTGCGATGGTCTCTGAATTGTCGGTGCAGCAGATTAAGTCGTTATTTGAAGCGGGAACGTTGATGTTGGGTGCGATGGTTCATCGAACTAGCGAAGCGTGGCGACAAATGGATGGCGAGCGAATGAATCTATTGCTCGTTGAATTAGCTGTGCATGTCAAAGCGGGTGATATTGAGCATTTTTACGATACGGTTTTTGCATTCTTGCAAAGTACACACACGTTAGTTGGTAACGCTTATTTACGTGATATTTTTGATAATTTATTGCCTGCATTCCGCAGAAGTTACTTTTTGACATTGAATACATCAAAGCGTGAATTACAAGAAGCGTATGATCTATTTAAATTAGTAATTGATGCGATTTTGATTCGTAAAGGCGAGCAGTCTGCTATTTTTATGGAAGATTTTTGCCGTCATTTGCGCAATCTAGTTTTAGATTCTTTGGCGCGAATGAAGCAAATTGAATTGGCTTGGGCGCAGCGTTCGCGTCGTGGGAAATAGCATTGGGTGCATTGCTGATTGTGCGAAAGATCATTGCGCGAAAGATAAATGACATAGACGGTTTTGTGCATAGACAAAGCCGTCTTTTGTGTTTTGTGTCATCAATGCATCAGTCAACACAACAGTTAATTCGTCAGTTCAAACGAGATGATGCTAAACGAGGTCGTTATGCGTCTGCGTAGTCTACGTTTGGCAGGTTTTAAATCCTTTGTACATCCGACCACTTTAACGTTTAAGCAAGACCTTACTGCCGTCGTGGGGCCGAACGGCTGTGGTAAATCGAACGTGATTGATGCGATTCGCTGGGTGATGGGTGAGTCTTCTGCGCGTCAGCTTCGCGGCGAAGCGATGAGTGATGTGATTTTTGCAGGAACAGTCAACAAAAAACCCATTGGGCAAGCCAGCGTTGAACTGCATTTCGAGAATACATTTGGCAAGTTAGGCGGTGCATATAACGCATATAGTGAGCTGTCGATCAGACGCCAAGTCAGTCGTGATGGACGGTCAGATTATTATCTCAATGGTACGCGCTGCCGCCGCCGTGATATTACTGATATTTTCTTGGGTACAGGCTTAGGGCCGCGCTCTTATGCGGTGATTGAGCAAGGTATGATTAATCGTCTGGTGGAAGCCAAACCAGAAGATTTGCGGGTATTTATTGAAGAAGCGGCAGGTGTATCGCGCTATCAGGCGCGGCGAAAAGAAACGCAGCAGCATCTTGATGATACTCGGCTGAATTTGTCTCGCTTGCAGGATTTAGCGGATGAACTTGGACGTCGCCAACGAGCACTTGAGCGACAAAGCCAAGCTGCGTTAAAGCATAAGAAATTAGTTGAGGAGCGCCGCTTCGCACAGTTGTCATTATGGACTGCGCAATATTTTGCGACGGCGACGCGACAAGCTGGGCACACGACGACGCTGACTCAATTAGGTGATCAATACCGAAGTTTGCGCAGTACGCTGAATGATCTGGATTCGGCAGTTCAGCAACAATCCGCGCGGCTGTCACAACTGCTCGCAGAGTCGCAACCTCTGCAATTGGCATGGCAGGAGGCTGAACGGCTTCGCCAGAGCGCATCAGCGAATTTATCACAACATCAGCAAACCGCCTCGCGGCTTCATGAGCGTTCTGCAAGTCTGGCAGCGCAGCACGATGCTTTAACTAATCAAATTAATCATGACAAAGCGGTGCTCGCAGATTTGATTGTGACGCATGATCAAAGTCAACCGCGTCGCCAATCATTACTACAATCCATGTCTGCATTGGAAATACAGCTTCCAGATATGCAGGAGCATGCACGACGTACTCATCAAGAGTTACAAAGTATTCGTGAGCGCATTCAGTCTAGCCAGCAAAAGCGCGCTGAGTTAGTTCGAGAGCAAGACAATATTACCCGTCAGCAAAGTCGTCAGGCTGCACAAATTGCGCAATTAGAACAGGCCGTTGCTCAGCTTGATCCGACAGCCTTGACGGATGAGTTATTTGATATTGATCAACAGTTCGAAGAAGTCACTCAAGCGCTAATCAAATTACAAAGTGAGCAACAGGCTGTTCAAGAGCGCGTGCAACAGAGCGAGCAGATTCGAGCGACTTGCCGTAATCTTCAGCGGGAATTAAGCCAAAAACATGAGGGTTTACGCGGTGAGCAACGTGCACTCTTGGCGTTACAAGAGCAGCCAAATGCCAAGAAAAATGGACACAATCAATCACAAAGTCACTCTCAAAACGCATCAGAGCCTGATGGGAATCGATTAATCGATCAATTGCATATTTCAGATCAAGGGCGTCCACATCTGGGGTTAATTGAAACCGTCTTGGGACAATGGCTAAAAGCACATGTTGATGCGACTGAGCCTGTGGGGCGAAATATTCACCGAACATTATCGGATCAGAATGTTCCAGTTGATTTTGAAGTATTGGAAGGCGCTGCGCCGTTTGCATCATGGTTTGTTGAACCACAGTTGTCGATTTGGCGTCATTGGAGTGTCGTCGATGCACGTCATGAAGCGTATCAATTACAAGGTCAATTGACGTCTTATCAGTCCATTATTTCATTAGACGGTCACTGGGTTGGTGCAGACTGGGCGATTGATTTGGCGCGTACCGAGGGTGTGTCTTTAGAATCTGCACATCAAAATGGTGTGCTGGCGAGACGTTTACGCTTGGAGTCATTAAATGCGGAAATTGCGGATAGTGAGCGCACGCTGACAGATGCAGTTGAGCAGTTAAAACAGATTGAGCAGCAGTACGCGGATGATCATCGTCAGCAACAAGAATGTGTGGCCAAGATCAATGCCGCAAAGCAACAGCAGCAGGCATTGGCACTGTCTCGTGCACGACTAGAAAGTAAGCTGCAATCTCAGCAAGGGCAGATTGAGAATCAACGTGGGCAGTTGGCATTACTCGTATCCAGTCAGCAAGAGGATATGGAACGATTGAATGATGTGCAGTATGAGCAAGCTGCATTAGACATTCGGTTAAATCCACTCTTGGCGCAAGTTGCAAGTCGAGAACAAGAAGCAAGTGCAGCACAACAGAATCTCAGCCAAACGACGATGCAAATTCAGCAATTGAGGATGCAACAACAAGCGAATGAATTAGAAATTCAAACGCGCCAGATTCGAATTGAATCCCTCAATACCGCTTTGGATCGTTCGATATTTCAGCAAAGTCGTCTGGTGGATGAGCAAGCGAGTATCCATACAGAATTACAGCAAGTTCAGGCTGAGTTGCCGAAATTATCTGATGCATTGCTTGAGTGTGAACATGCTGCTCAAGCGGCTGATAAGCTGTGGCAAACCCGCCAAACAGATTTGAAAGAAGCTCAGATTGCGCTACAACAACTTGAGCATGACCGTCAGATTCAAACCCGAGCGGAATCGACATTGCGTGATGAGCTTGAACAAACCCGTTTGGCTTGGCAGTCCGAAAAAAGTCATCTTGCTCAGTTAGCAGAACAGTTCGTGAGTATTGAAGCATTAGTTCCTGATTTGAATCAAAAAGCGGAATTGTCGGATAAACCAGAAGCGGTTTTGCAAGCGGATTTGGTACAGTTAGACCATGCGATTCAACGTCTTGGCGAGTTAAATCTTGCAGCACCAGCGGAGCTGGCTGAGGTGACTGCGCGATTCGATGAACTCAAGCATCAGATGGATGACCTTAATCAAACGTTAGCTCAGCTTGATGATGCGATGCAGACCATTGATCGTGAGACACGTAGCCTATTTATGGCGACCTTCGAGCAGGTAAATGGTGAGCTACAACAGCTTTTTCCAAAAGTTTTTGGTGGTGGTGAGGCGAAACTGATTCTGGAAGATGGCTGGCAATCTGGTGTGCGCTTTATGGCTCAACCACCCGGTAAACGGAATAGCAGTATCGCGCTATTATCGGGTGGCGAAAAAGCATTAACTGCTTTATCCTTAGTTTTTGCGATCTTTAAATTAAATCCAGCACCTTTTTGTTTGCTGGATGAAGTGGATGCACCGTTAGACGATGCAAACGTTGCAAGATTTTGTCGATTGGTAAAAGACCTGTCTACAAGTGTTCAATTCATATACATTACCCATAATAAGTTAGCAATGATGATGGCAGGTGAATTAATGGGCGTAACAATGCCAGAAGCAGGGATTTCTAAACTAGTCGCCGTAAACTTAGACGAGGCTGAGTCGCTCGTTGCTTCAGGAGGGGTTTAAGCAATGGATATTCTCGTTGTACTCGGAGTACTGGTTGCTGTCATTCTGATCCTAATCGGTTTATATATGATGATTCAGCCGAAATTTGCTGCCAATAGCGTAGCAAAAAGTAAGGCTGCAAAAGTAAGCGAATCGATACCTGTTGCTGCGCCACAAATTGAATCCGATGCATCATCTGTATCTGAGCCTGCTCAAATTGCGCCTGTTATTTCTGCTAATGATTTTATTACTCAAACGATTAATCAGCATAATCATCAGCAGGCACGTATTCATCCGACATTGGATGAGCGAGCTGTTGATGTTGAATCTTCTGAATCTCCAGCATTCGTGACGCCTCAGCTAGATATTCCAGTATTGGTAAATACTGAATCAGAACAATTGGCTGCAACGTCACATGCAGATGAAAAGCAAGATTATGATGTTCAAAATCACGATGTTCAGAATCATAGTGCTCTGGATGCGATGTTAGATGATTTGGCACAGGCGACTACGATTGAAGAAATGGGTCGTCATGGCGATATTATTTCTGATCTCAACCAAGTTTATGATTCGTTAATGCCGCACACCGTTGTCAGCCCAGAAGCATTGGCACAAGTGATCGAAACACGGCAACTTGCTGAATGGGAAGGTGAAAGTGCGCTGATTAATGATCATCTCGCAGAACATACACGCAGTGAAGAAGACAGCATTTTGGTGCAAGCTGAGCAGATTATTGCGATTCACTTATTGCCAAAAAGCGGTCGTCCATTAGAGGGACGTACAGTGCTTCGACTTCTGCGTAAATATGGACTGCGTTTTGGGGAAATGGATTTATTTCACCGATTCGAGGAGGCAACGGGTGAGGGCGCAATGATGTTCAGCGTCTTGAAATATACTCAGGAAGGTCCCGCAGGATTTGATCTGGATACGATGGAGCAGGAAAATTTTGATGGATTGTCATTTTTCTTAGCTTTGCCAGGGATTAAGCCTTTACAAGGTTTCGATATGATGATGAGTACAGCACAACGTTTAAGCCAAGAGTGTTATGCACACTTACTCGATGATGAAATGAATTTACTGAGTGAGCAGCTCAAAGGGCATTATCGTCATCAGGTTTTGGATTTCAGACCATCACGTTAAATTTCAAATCTCTTCTAATCCTCTTTTTTCTAAAAGCTATGTATTAATAGTTGAAATTAGAAATAGCTAGAATGCTTGTCTCCTTCCCCTGAGGGGGAAGGTCGGGATGGGGGGTGCTTTTAGAGTAAAATCAAAACCATCCCCATCTAAATCTTCCCCTTGAAGAGGAAGACTTCAAAGCAAAAGCACTATTAATAAGTACATAGCCTTCTAAAGAGAGAAGATGTCAAAACTTAAGTCATATTAAGCCATTAAGATGAAATATCTTGGTGGCTTTTTTTGCGTGAAGTATTTTGGATCTGATTTCTAACAGCAAATTCAGCCTTCTTCTTTTTTTGTCGACTAGTTCACTTTTTGTCCACTTGTCTGGTTTTTGTTCAATTTTTTTAATACTGTGCAAAAATCGTCCAGTCACAAGGTTGACTGAATCACACAGCGTGTGAACAAAAATTATACTAATGATAGAAAGGAAATAACGATGAAACGATCTGCACTCGTATTGGTTGGAAGCTTGCTTGCTTCATCACTGGCTTCGGCAACAACCGCAACTTATCAATTCTGTAGCACATCAGGCTGTAAAGCTGCTGGTAGTGCGACAGTCACCTCAACCTACGCAAAAACCAAATATCCTTTGGTAATGGCGCATGGAATGGGTGGGTTTACAGCGATTGGTGGGTTGACGATTGGTCAGTATTTTTATGGGATTAATGCTGATTTGACTTCAAATGGTGCAACGGTTTTTGCGACTCAAGTTGCTTCTTTTGATTCTTCTTATGTTCGTGGTGAGCAGTTACGTAGTCAAGTGAATCAAATCTTGGCAATTACGGGTGCGCAAAAAGTCAATTTGATTGGACATAGTCAAGGCGTTCTTGATTCACGTTATGTCGCAGCAACCATGCCAAATAACGTGGCTTCTGTCACGGGTGTTGCAGGTCCAAACCTTGGATCTCCAGTGGCTGATACAGTAAAAAGCGTGACGCAAGTTCCTGTGTTAGGTGGTCTTTTAACGCCTGTGATTTCTGGTGGAATGAATGCGTTCTTTTCATTACTGGATCTGTCATCAGGTCAGCAGTACAGTCAAAGTTCGCTTGCAGGCTTGAATCAGCTTACATCATCAGGCATGGCTTCATATAACGCTCAATTTCCACAAGGCATGCCGACAACAAAATGCGGTCAAGGCGCTGCCTCGGTAAACGGTATCAAGTATTACTCGTGGGGTGGGACAGGTGTGTTCACCAATCCCTTAAATCCAGCAGATTATTTCTTGGGTCTAACCAGTGTATTGATCCCTGGTGCAAGTGATGGCTTGGTTGGACAGTGCTCTAGTCACTTAGGCACAGTGATTCGTGATAATTATTTCCAGAATCATTTGGATGAAGTGAATTTGTTCTTGGGTCTGGTTTCTCCACTGGAAGCCAGTCCAGTGACGTTGTTCCGTAATCAGGCAAATCGTTTGAAAAATGTGGGATTGTAATTTTTAGCTCTAGCGAAAGATATGAGAAAGGATAGCAAATGCTGTCCTTTTTTATGTCTGGATTTTGGTTTTTAATGTTTTTGTATCTATGATCTAACTTGAATCGATAGCGCTAATCACAGAAAATGACGTAGTCGTTGTACCGTTCGTATATGGTGCATAAATCTCAGTTTTGCTGCTTAAGGAATAGATATGACAGGTGATTTATTTAGCAACTTAAATGATGTTGCTGATCATGAGGATCATCCTGCTCATCAAGATGCTGTTGATGTAAGTGCCGATGGCATTGCTCATGACAGCGGTAATGTCGTGGCAAAAATGCGCCAGCTTATTGAGTTATTACGCATTCATAGTCATGCGTATTATGTTATGGACGCGCCGTCCATTGATGATGGTGAATACGACCAGTTATTTTTTAGTCTCAAACGTTTAGAAGAACAATATCCAAGTTTAGTTCAATCCGATTCGCCAACTACTCGTGTGGGCGGGCATGCGCTTGGTCAATTCACAAGCGTCACTCACCAAGTCCCGATGTTGTCGCTAGGAAATATTTTTAATGCAGAAGAGTTAAAAACCTTTGATCAGCGAATCCGTGAGCGATTAGTAGGGCAACCCATTCAATATGAGTTGGAGTTGAAACTTGATGGTCTAGCTGTGTCATTGATCTACCAAGATGGCAAACTTGTGCAAGCCGTGACGCGTGGTGATGGTGAGACTGGTGAAGATGTGACGCATAATGCGTTGACGATTCGTAATTTACCACTGCTACTGGTTGATCCGACAGGTGAACCTGTTCCTCGAATTCTCGAGGTACGCGGTGAGGTTTTGATTCCAAAAAGTGGTTTTGCCAAGCTCAATCGGGATGCTGAAGCACGTGGCTTAAAAACCTACGTTAATCCTCGCAATGCCGCAGCAGGTAGCTTGCGTCAGCTTGATCCTGCGATTGCGGCAACCAGACCTTTGGCTTTCTATGCTTATTCAATTGCTCAAAGTGAGCCTGCACATGATTTAACAACGCAGTCTGAATCATTGTATTGGTTGAAGTCTCTCGGTTTTACCATTTCCGAACGACTGGAAGTGGTGAGCTCGATTGAAGAAGTTCAAGCTGTTTATGATCAAATTCAAGTTGATCGTGATGATCTTCTGGTTGAAATTGATGGCATGGTCATCAAGGTTGATTCATTGCGCCATCAACAGCAATTAGGTTTTTTAAGCCGTGAGCCGCGTTGGGCGACAGCGTATAAGTTTCCTGCAAAAGCAGCGTTAACAACGGTTGAGCAGATTGACTGGCAAGTTGGACGGACAGGAACGCTGACGCCTGTTGCGCGATTGAATCCTGTATTTGTTGGCGGTGTGACCGTCAGTAACGTCACGCTGCATAACATCGGTGAGATTCACCGTTTAGATGTCCGTGTCGGTGATACGGTGAGCGTATATCGGACAGGGGATGTGATTCCAAAAGTCGAACGCGTGTGGCCCGAATTCCGTCCTGTTTCTGCGCAAGCAGTCATTTTGCCGACGTTGTGTCCTGTATGTGAGTCGCCTGTCGTCATGCCTGAAGGCGAGGCGTTAGCGCGATGCACGGGTGGGTTATTTTGTCCTGCGCAGCGCATTGAGGCAATCAGGCATTTTGTTTCGCGCAAAGCATTGGATATCGAAGGCGTCGGTGAGCGTTGGGCAGAAGCATTATTGAATCAAGGTTTGGTGCAAGATGTGTCATATCTATACCAACTCCACACGCGCCGTGAAGAGTTACTGACGATCGAAAAGATGGGTGAGAAATCCGTCCAAAATCTTTTAGATGCGATTGAGGCTAGTAAGAAAACTACATTTGCCCGATTTATTTTTGCGCTGGGTATTCGTGGTGTTGGGGAAAATACTTCGCGTAATCTGGCGGAGCAGTTCCAGACGTTAGAGGCGTTGTTTGCAGCAGATTTGGATAGCTTAAAAATGACCGCAGATGTCGGTGAAATCTCAGCGCAGTGGATTTATAGCTTCTTACGTGATCCGCATAACAAAGATGTGATCGAGCGCTTAATTGCTGCGGGCATACATTGGGATGCGCCTGTGAAACGCACTCGTCAGCCACTGACTGGTGAGAGTTGGGTGTTGACGGGTACGCTGTCGCGTTTTACGCGTGAGCAAGCGACGATGATTTTGCAGGAATTAGGTGCGCGCGTGAGTGGCAGCATT
The DNA here is from genome assembly GCA_028868515.1 of Gammaproteobacteria bacterium. Taxonomy (GTDB): domain Bacteria; phylum Pseudomonadota; class Gammaproteobacteria; order Pseudomonadales; family Moraxellaceae; genus Aquirhabdus. Next base: position 49,605 of record JAGWUI010000009.1, on the reverse strand, counting down.
TCAGCTAAAACTAAGGCACTTGTCGCAGGTGAGAAAGCGGGTAGTAAACTGACTAAAGCGCAAGAGTTGGGGATACAGACTTTGACTGAAGATGAGTTTGTGGCGTTTGTGGCAGAACATGGCGTTGAGTTGTGATGAATTTTTTAAACCAAGTGCATAGTAATTTTACTGGTTAAAGGAATGCTATTCATGATCGTCGATTGTCATGGGAAAAGTGCGTTTGTTGGTACAAGAGTTAAACTATTAAGTATAAATCCAGATATTACTCGTGGTTTACCAGAGGATGAGGTATCTGATTTGAACTCAATGATAAATGATGTTTTTGAGATCACTGAAATTAGGGATGGCAGAGCTTTTATTGAAAAAATATGGGAGCTTGGTAATGGTTCTTCAAATATCCATATCATTGGTGTCCAACCCCAAGATTTTGAAGTTATATAAAAATAAACGGAGAAATGTGATTGACCCAAAATTCACGCAAGCTTTGGATTGACCTCGGTAATACTCGACTCAAGTATTGGCTGACGCAAGGGGATGAGCTTATAGCGTCTGGCGCAGAGCTACATCTTCAATCGCCTGCTGATTTGTTATTGGGCTTGGTCGATCGTTTCAGTAGCTATCAAGCATCGTTTGTTGGGGTGTCATCTGTGCTGGATAGTCAGGCGAATCAACGGATTAAACGATCACTTGCGCCACTGAATACACCTGTTGAGTTTGCACAAGTTTTGGCGACATCACATGGCCTTATCACGGGTTATGATCATATTGAAAAGCTGGGTATAGATCGTTGGTTGCAGGTTTTAGCATTATCGGGGCAGCATAAGAATTTTTGTATTGTGGGCTGCGGCACTGCGCTGACGCTGGATTTGCTGGATGATGAGAAGCATTTAGGTGGTTATATTCTGCCGAGTTTTTATTTGCAACGTGAGGCATTGGCGCAGGGTACAAGGCGTGTGCAAGTGCCTGAAGGTGCATTTAGTGATTTATCTGCGGGACGTAATACACAAGATGCGGTGCATCATGGGATTTTATTAGGTTTGGTGGGTGCAATTGAAAAATTAGTGCGCCACGAGCCATCACGTCAGTTGGTCTTGACGGGTGGGGATGCAGAGCTTATTCAGGGATTCTTGGATGTGCCGAATGAGATTAGAATTGAAAGCGATTTGCTGTTGAAAGGATTACAACGTTATTTTTCTTAATGATTTTTGAAGAATCAACTCAGCGTGTAGAAAACCACACGCCAAGTCAGATTTGAGCTAATGTCGTTGATCACTTATTCTTCGCGTTTTTGCTGTCTGAGATAGCCACCGCGACGTGCTGGAAGTGGGTTTTCTTGGTGACGTTCAGCACGGCGTTTTGCCATACCATATAGACCAGTGCCGATACGTGGTTTCAGTTTGACGCTATTGACTAGATTTTCGATGTCATGCTTATCGAGTTCCATCCAGCGACCAGTACGTAATTCGCGAGGCAGAATCACCGTGCCATAACGAGTACGGAGTAGGCGGCTGACTTTGAGCTCTTGTGATTCAAACAGACGACGAACTTCGCGGTTACGACCTTCTTTCACGACAACCTGATACCAACGGTTAATCCCATCGCCACCGATTTCTTTAAATGACTCAAATTTTGCTGGGCCGTCTTCGAGTTCAACACCCGTTGTCAGCGTAGTGACGATCTGTGGAGTCACTGTACCCATCACGCGCACGGCGTATTCACGTTCGATTTCACTGGATGGATGCATCAATTTATTTGCCAACTCACCGTCATTGGTAAACATCAGTAGCCCAGTACTGTTGATGTCCAAACGACCGACCATAACCCAGCGATCATTTGCAATTTGTGGAAGTTGCTCAAAGACCGTGACACGACCTTCTGGGTCAGTACGTGAACAAATTTCACCTTCTGGCTTGTAGTACACCAATACGCGGCGACGAGTTTCCTCTTCAGACTGATGCACGATTTTACGGCCATCGATACGGAGTTCATCCGTCGGCTCTACGCGCTCACCAACAGCCGCGATGCGTCCATTGATACTGACTCGCCCAGCTGCAATAACTTCTTCCATGTAGCGACGTGAGCCTAAGCCGACGCGAGCAAGGACTTTTTGCAGTTTTTCACTCATCTTGATACCTCAAAATTTATTTCTAATCCAATGTTTGCACATTCTGTTTGGCTTTATGTCAATTTTAATCGGACACTTTGACATAAAAAATTCGTACTTTTGCAATGTTGTGCAGTCAAGCAACGGGATTTGGATTCATTACATATCATCATCGATTGGATTCGGGGTGGATTATCCATTATTTTTGATGGTAATAATTTATTAACATAGTTTTTTTTACATACATCTGTACATTAACACATCTATTCGCTCTTTTTCTCGCTCAAATCATGAATGATGTCATTCATTTCCTGTAATTCAGGCAGTTGCTCGAGCGATTGCAGACCAAATGCATCCAGAAAATGTTTGGTCGTCACCAAGAGTGCAGGTCTTCCTGCAACAGGACGAAAACCATCTTCTGCGATCCATTGTCTGTCAAACAGTGTTCGTAGAATTTGGCTATTCACAGTGACGCCACGCAGTTGTTCAATATCAGCGCGTGTGACAGGTTGGCGATAGGCAATCACACTCAGTGTTTCTAATAAAGCCTGTGATAAACGAATCGGACGCTCAGGCCAAAGTCGGTTCACAATTCTGGCATATTCTGGTCGAACTTGAATACGGTAACCACTGGCAGTCTTCGTCAGCTCTAACGCGCTATCGATCAGTTTGGCTGATAATTGATTGAGCCAAGACTCAATTTGTGCATTCGTAATTTTTTGGTCAGGCTGCGTGTCGTATTCATCTTCAAATGCTTGGCGCAATACGAGTATTGAAACTGGCGTTTCGCTGGCAAATAGAACCGCTTCCAAAATACGCAGGGCATGTGCAGTGTCGATCATGGAATGGTTTTCGTCCTGTATTGATTGTTACACTGACTGTTACGCGGCATGTGTACGCCCTCGAATGGTCAATAGCGTTGCATTTTGATGTGTATTGTTTTGAAGATCGTCTTTTAAGCCGTCATTCACAATTTCAATCTCTTGTTGGCGCAGCAACTCTAGAATAGCCATAAAGGTCACCACAATTCCCATACGACCTTGCGATCTCACGAGCAGATGATCAAAGCGAATGCTTTTGCCATGTTGAATTGCGTGGCGTACTGCAATGATGCGATCTTCTAAGGGAACTTCCTCTGCAATAATCCGATGCTCGACAACGCGCGGGCGGCTCAGCATGGCGCGCATGGCGAGTTGCAAAATTTCAGCATCAAATCGCACGATTTCTGGTTCAGCATCATCAGGCAAAACGTGAGACACCCCAACAGTCACAGCAAAGACATCACGTCCTTCGACCAATTGATCATTGAGCTGCGCTGCACCTTGTTTAATTCGCGCATATTCTTCTAGGCGCGCGAGTAGGCTCTGGCGTGGGTCATCTTCGACAGTGAGGGATTTCGGCGCTGGCAAGAGTAGTCGCGATTTTAGGTCTGCGAGTAGGGCAGCCATCACCAGATAATCACCTGCTAATTCAATATCGAGTTGCTGCATCAGACTGATGTAGTTGAGGTATTGAGTCGCAATCGGTGCGATATCAAGTTTGACTAAATCCAGACCGTTTTTTTTCACCAGATACAAGAGAAAGTCGAGAGGACCTTCGAACCTTTCCAACATGATGGCAAACGCTTCTGGCGGGATATATAAGTCATCAGGTAGCTCTGAAAACCACTCATCGTTGACCCGTGCAAAAGGCGCTGTCAGACTTTCTGTATAGGCTTCTGTATCAGTTTCAATCTGTGTTTCTACTTCTGATTCAGCAATTTGATTCATAGTGAAAGTTCATGACAAGTCGTTTGGAGTTGGATGAGAGTTTGGTTCAAAATATAAGCTACTATAACAAAAAATAAACATCCTTCGATTGGTTTCTATCAATATAAAATATCGATTAGATTTAATTGATTAGTCGTATTGAGTTGTATGGCGGTTGGCAAAATATACCACTAATTTGTTTTAAAATGTAGCAATTTTGACATTGGTTGTTGTCAATAGAGGTTCATAGTATAGGGCAAGTTTAGGAGCGTTGTTCTATGAATACTAAAGTTGTGAATACGCCTACGAGCCAAGCGGCTGACATTACGGTACGTCATCAGAAGTTTCCTTTTGACGGTTTGCCAAAATATTATTATGAAAATAATCCGTATATGACTTATTTGTTGTCGATCTTGTCGCTGACTTTTCCAGAAGGCGAGCGGATGTTTGTGCATAGCGTGCGGGCTGTGCGTGACCAAGTGACTGATCCTGTACTGAAAAAAGAAATCTCTGCATTTATTGGGCAGGAAGCAGTGCATGGTAATGTCCATGAAACCTTTAATACCTTTATGCAAGAAAAGTTGGGTTTTCGCTCCAAAGGGTATGAAAACGAGGTTTTCAGACGCATTAAATGGGCGAAAGAGAATATTTCCAAAAAGAATTTATTGGCAATGACCTGTGGTTTTGAACATCTGACGGCGATTTTGGGTGAGCATATGTTGACGCATCCAGAGGAGTTTGCGGGCTTAGATCCGATTGTGCGTCCGATGTGGTTCTGGCATGCACTAGAGGAAACCGAGCATAAAGCAGTGGCGTTCGATGTGTATCAGCATTTGTATGGCGATGATAAAACACGTTTGCGGATCATGAAGGCGGTGACGCGGATTTTTGTGTTCCGAATCATGTCGATGACGACGACGATGCTGCTTAAAGATAAAAACACGCGCTATCAATTCCGTAAAAATGCGTATGGTTTATATCGAATTACCAAGATTGCGCGGGCGATTTCTGTGAATTATAAAGAGTATTTTGAGCCGGGTTTTCATCCGAATAATCGGGATACGCGCGCGCTGACCAAGCAGTGGCGTGCGCGGTTGTTTCCGAATGGGGATGAGCAGCAGACTGCGATGGATTATGCGGCGTGAGGTGTAGATTTGGATGTAGAGTGATGGGTTGAAGCACATCCTAGGCAAGTTTAAGTTAGGCTGTACACGGGACTGATTAATGATTCTTGAACGTGAAAGTAAATGAATATTCTGTAAGTTGAAGGTTGGGAATTGCCTTGGCTGCAAGAGCGACACGGGGATGAAATTTTGCTGCAACCAGTATGCCTCTTACTTCTTTATTTTCTTCCTGCTCCAGCGACACCATGTAAGCCAATATCTGAGCAATACTCTCAGGCTTTGCCTCACCAGCTTTCAACTCAATGGCAACCAACCTCTTTTTCTTATCTTCGGCAGTAATGTCAATTCTCCCACCTTCGACCGTTCTCTCTTTATTTTCATCCACTATTCTTAAGCCAACCTCTAGTTGCTCAATGTTGCGACGAAGCGCCATTTGCAGGTCTCGTTCGAGCGAAAAGAGGACTCCTTCAGCTTCCTCTTGTTCTGTATTTTCATCAGCAACGCGCTCTTCTTTAAAAAAGTATCCTCTATAGTATGGATTGATCGTACTATTTGCGTAGTTAAAAACATTACCTGGATTCGATAACTCGCTATAATTGCCTTTTTTAGACTCTGCTGATTTTGGGTTATTGAAATGACCTTCAATATCCAAAAACCAGTCTTGCTTCGTATCTTCAAGACGATCGACGTGATTCTCTTTCATCAATTCAAACAAAGGATGAATACTTTGACTTTTTAATTGATTCGAATCGCCTCTTAGGATGCCTCGCTGCTTAAGTTCTTCAGCGGAAAATTCTTTCAGAAAGTCAAATATGTTCTTTGTCGTCATGATGTTCACCCAAGATGAAAAGCACAGGCCAAAACGTGCCATATAAAGTGCTTATTGTGATAAAAAATTAATACTTATGCGAGCTAATGTGTCATTAACTTGTTTCTAAGCTAGAGTAGGGTGCAATAAGCCAAAGCGCATTGCACCTATTCGGTATATGTTCCACAATTGCTTACTGACAATTATAAACAAATGCAATTATGTCAAATTATCGTCGTCATTATCACGCGGGAGGAACGTATTTCTTCACGGTAAATTTGTTGCAACGACATGAAAATGACTTATTAATTCGACATATCGACGATCTGCGCCAAGCCATTCGAACAGTCAAAGCTGCGCATCCTTTTGATATTTTGGCTTGGGTTGTATTGCCTGAGCATATGCATTGTATTTGGCAATTACCACCTGATGATGATAATTTTTCCACACGCTGGCGTTTGATAAAAATCAATTTTTCTAAAGCCATTGATTCTGGTGAACGGAGATCGGTGTCTCGCATACGGCGAGGTGAGCGTGGGATATGGCAACGTCGGTATTGGGAACACCTCATCCGTGATGAACTCGATTTACGTCGGCACATGGATTACATTCATTACAATCCCGTCAAGCACGGACTTGTCGCGTCGGTTAAAGATTGGGAGTATTCAACATTCCACCATTGGGTGAATAAAGGGGTTTATTCGATGGATTGGTGTGAGAATGTGGTGACGGATTTGGTGGTGGGTGAGAGATTGGATTAAGGTTGGTGCAATGCGCTTTGGCTTATTGCACCCTACGCGGGCTGGCATCTGTAGGTTTGGGCATACGCCACGGACGGCAGATACATCATCACAAACAACATGGAAATCAGCTTCTTAGTCATTGTGTACTCCTCTAAAATAATCAGATCGTCTACTCGGGCTTGTCGTTAGAACGACAATATATTCAGTGCAACAAGAATAATATGCAGGACGATGCCAACAAAGAACCAGCGCCAAAATGAACGGCTTATCAATTTGGCAACGATACCAAAAATGAAAGCAAAACTCAGCAACTTGAACCAAGCTTTTCGCCCTGTTTCCATGACGTCTTTGTCGCTAACTTCTGGTTTTGCAACCGAGTTAGGCGTGTTTGCAGTGTTGGGTATATTTGCAGTGTTGGGCGTGTCGTTCATCGTCGCCCCAAGAGGCAGATAGGTGCTAGTACCATCAGGATTTCTCTGCATGATGCTGCTAAATTCTGTGCTATCTGATCCGCACGGATCTCTTTGCATAGCAAAATGCCCATCCGAGTGCTTGCAGTTGTGGAGCGGCTGGAGCGGAGGTACATCCTTGAGAGTCAGTTCTTGAATGGCATAAGTCGACTTAAAAGCGAACAACAAAGCTAAAACAGCAACTGTTCTTTTCATTTTTATGTATCCCTTATCTTATTGAAAAGTAGAATGGTTGAACCATAGTAAAGAAAAATTGATCGCGCAAACTAATTCATTTTATACGTCTAACTACTCTTATGCGGCAGAGGTGACACATAAGATGCCAAAACCTGCTACATCAGATTCCTGTTTTGATTAATAATTATAAAAAATTTGCGCTTGAATTTTGCATTAATACTTACATAAGTCAATATAAATGAAAATATTTTTGTCTGCGTCATACTTTTATTCACATCAGCATAGTCATCAATCTGCTCTTATTTGTCTGTTAAAAGATGCAACCCATCTTTACACCATCTTTACACCCCATCCCCCAGTTTGTACACCGTCTTAACAGCCGAATTCCTATCCTGTACTCATCGTATTTTCGATTGATAAGGGGAAGGTCATGAGCCTGACTTATGGTTTAGCGGGTCTGCTGGCATTAGGCCTGCTGATTTATCTGATCTATGTACTTATTAAACCGGAGGCGTTCTGATGAACATTTTAGCCTTGGGACAAGTCGTATTATTTCTTGTGGTTCTATTTATTTTAGCGCAGCCACTCGGACGATATTTGGTTGCAGTGTTAGATAAAGATTTACCGCGTCCACTTGCTGCATTTGACCAAAAAATATTTGCGGTACTCGGTATCAAGACAGGCGAGCAGGGCGAGATGAGTTGGTTAGGTTATGCCGCTGCAATTCTCTTGTTTAATCTGCTTGGCGTGTTTGCGGTTTTCGCTATTCAAATGGTGCAAGGTCATTTACCGTTTAATCCTCAGCACTTCGGTGCTCCAACATGGGACTCTGCATTCAATACTGCGGTGAGCTTTGTTACTAATACCAACTGGCAGAGCTATTCGGGTGAATCAACTATGAGTCACTTAACGCAGATGACAGCACTAACGGTACAAAACTTTCTATCTGCTGCGACTGGGTTGGTGGTTGCATTTGCCTTGATTCGTGGTTTGGTTCGTCGTACGTCTAAGACTGTCGGTAATGCGTGGGTCGATCTGTGGCGCAGTACGATCTATGTGTTGTTGCCTTTGTCGATTATTGTGGCGCTGATTTTTGTGGGTCAGGGTGTGATCCAAAACTTCTCACCTGACGTCACGGTCACCACATTGCAAGGTGCAAAACAGTCGATGGCTATGGGTCCTGTTGCCTCACAAGAATCCATCATGATGCTCGGAACAAACGGCGGTGGTTTCTTTAATGCCAACGCGTCGCATCCTTTTGAAAATCCAACGCCGTTGAGTAATTTCATTCACATGTTGTCGATTTTCCTGATTCCAGCTGCGTTGTGTTTTTCACTCGGTCGGATGAGTGGTGATCAACGTCAGGGTGGCGTGTTGATTGGCGCGATGACCTTGATGTTTGTGGTGGCATTTGCGGTTTTGGTTCATGCCGAACTCGGTGGTAATCCACTTCTACAACATACAGATCAAGTGGCAAGCGTGCTGCAATCTGGCGGCAATATGGAAGGCAAAGAAGTTCGCTTCGGGATTGTGTCTTCATCACTGTTTGCCACGATTACAACGGCTGCGTCCTGTGGTGCGGTAAATAGTATGCACGACTCGTTCACACCGTTGGGTGGTATGGTGCCGATGTTGCTCATTCAGTTGGGTGAGGTGGTGTTTGGTGGTGTCGGTTCAGGGTTGTACGGCATGTTGCTGTATGCGCTGCTGGCAGTATTCATTGCAGGTTTGATGATCGGTCGTACACCTGAATATTTGGGTAAAAAGATCGAAGCGTTTGATATGAAAATGGTCGTCATGGGCATGTTGATTACACCCTTACTGGTATTGGTCGGTACTGCGATTGCGGTGATGACTGATGCGGGCCGTGCGGGGATTGCCAATCCTGCGTCGCATGGTTTTAGTGAAATTCTCTATGCCTATAGTTCGGCTGCCAATAACAATGGCAGTGCGTTTGCTGGTTTATCTGCCAATACGCCGTTTTATAACATCACGCTGGCCATTGCGATGTTCTTTGGTCGCTTCGGCATGATCATTCCGATCTTGGCATTGGCAGGTTCGCTGGCTGCAAAACAACGTCTTGCTGTGACGGCAGGAACTTTGCCGACGCATACCTTGTTGTTTGTCTTCTTATTGGTTGGAACGGTGATTCTCATTGGTGCGCTGACTTATATCCCTGCGCTTGCGCTTGGGCCAATCGTTGAGCACGTTCAATTGGCTCTTCAATCTGTGCAAGGTCTATAAGGAGAACATGATGAATACTTTGCATGAAACTCATGCTACACCAGCAAAAAAACTGAGTATGTTTGATCCAACACTGGTTAAACCTGCATTAGTAAGTACGTTCAAAAAACTCGATCCACGCATTCAATGGGCTAATCCTGTGATGTTTGTGGTGTATATCGGCAGTATTTTGACGACAGGTTTGGCTGTGCAAGCATTACTTGCTCCAACTGGGAAACTTGAAGGTGGGGAGAGTTTTGGCTTTATTTTGGCGATCACGGTGTGGCTGTGGTTTACCGTCTTGTTTGCCAATTTTGCTGAAGCGATTGCTGAAGGACGTAGTAAGGCGCAGGCTGCTAGTTTGCGTAGTGCGCGCCAAGACGTGCAAGCCAATAAAATTGATCGTCCAGATCGAACCCTAAAACCGAAATCAGTTTCAGCGACGACATTACGCAAAGATGATTTTGTCTATGTGGTTGCGGGCGAAGTAATTCCAGCCGATGGTGAAGTGGTTGAAGGGATGGCTTCGGTGGATGAGTCCGCGATTACAGGTGAATCTGCACCTGTAATTCGTGAGGCAGGTGGTGACTTTTCCGCAGTCACTGGCGGGACACGTGTATTGTCAGATTGGCTGGTCGTTCGCATCAGCAGCAATCCAGGTGAGGGTTTTCTGGATCGCATGATTGCGATGGTCGAAAGCGCAAAACGCCAAAAAACACCGAATGAAATTGCGTTGACCATTCTATTGGTGGCATTGACCTTGATTTTCCTGATGGCGACTGTGACGTTGTTACCTTATTCATTGTTCTCTGTTCATGCGACGCATTTGGGTTCGCCTGTGACATTGACCGTGTTGGTTGCGTTGCTCGTGTGTCTGATTCCAACCACGATTGGTGGACTCTTATCTGCGATTGGTGTGGCTGGCATGAGCCGTATGATGCAAGCCAATGTGATTGCTACATCGGGTCGTGCAGTTGAGGCGGCGGGTGACGTGGATGTGTTGTTACTCGATAAAACAGGTACGATTACATTCGGTAATCGTCAGGCTTCAGCATTTTTTCCTGCACCAACGATTACGCAAGAGCGTTTAGCAGATGCTGCGCAGTTGTCTTCTCTGGCTGATGAAACTCCAGAAGGTCGTAGCATCGTGGTGTTGGCGAAGCAGCTTTTTAATATTCGTGAGCGTGATTTGCAGTCGTTGCACGCGCAGTTTGTTCCTTTCACTGCACAAACTCGGATGAGTGGTGTGGATTTTGTGAGTGGCGATGGTGTGGTCAATCATCCTGCGCTACGTAAGGGTTCGGTCGATGCGATTGCTAAATATATTGAATCCATTGGTGGTCAACCATTGCCAAAAGCAGTTCGTCAAATGGCGGATGATATTGCACGTCGCGGCAGCACGCCACTTGTGATTGTTGAAGGCAGTATTGCGCTTGGTGTGGTTGAACTCAAAGACGTGGTGAAAGGCGGGATTAAAGAGCGTTTTGCTGAACTGCGTCAAATGGGGATTCAGACGGTGATGATCACGGGTGACAATCCTTTAACCGCAGCAGCCATTGCCGCAGAAGCGGGCGTCGATGATTTCATGGCAGAGGCGACACCAGAGCAAAAATTGGCGCGTATTCGTCAATATCAGGCGGAAGGTAAACTGGTTGCGATGACGGGTGATGGTACCAATGATGCGCCAGCACTTGCGCAAGCTGACGTTGCTGTGGCGATGAATACAGGAACGCAAGCGGCAAAAGAAGCAGGCAATATGGTTGATCTGGATTCTAATCCAACCAAGTTGATCGAGATCGTTGAGACTGGTAAGCAAATGCTGATGACACGGGGGTCGTTGACGACATTTAGTATTGCCAATGATATTGCGAAGTATTTTGCGATTGTTCCTGCGGCGTTTGCGACGACGTATCCAGCATTAAACGCATTGAACGTCATGCATTTGGGCAGTCCTCATAGTGCGATTTTGTCTGCGGTGGTTTTCAATGCCTTAGTGATTATTGCTTTGATTCCATTGGCACTAAAAGGCGTCGCTTATCGTCCAGTCGGTGCAGCTGCATTGCTCAGTCGTAATCTTGCGATTTATGGTTTGGGTGGGATTGTGATTCCGTTTATTGGCATCAAGATCATTGATATTTTGCTGAATAGCTTCGGTATGGTTTAGGAGAACGATGATGAATACGACACATTCTTTAGCACAATCCATTCGTCCAGCCGTGAGCTTATTTGTTGTTCTAACAGTGATGACAGGACTCGCGTATCCATTGGCTGTGACAGGACTGAGTCAAGCGCTAATGCCTAATCAGGCAAATGGCAGTTTGGTTCACGATCAACATGGTCAGGCGATTGGTTCAGAGTTGATTGGGCAAAGTTTTACCAATCCTGCTTATCTGTGGGGACGTCCTTCAGCAACCACGCCGACACCTTATAACGGTCAGTCTTCAGGTGGTTCGAATTTGGGACCGTTGAATCCTGATTTGGCAAAAGCGGTGCAAGGTCGGATTAATGCCTTGCATAAAGCTGATCCGACTAATACGGCGCCTGTGCCGATTGATTTGGTCACGACATCGGCAAGTGGGCTAGATCCTAATATCACGCCTGCTGCGGCAAAGTATCAAGTTGGACGTATTGCCGCGGCGCGTGGGTTTGCAGCTTCTCAGGTGCAGGCGGTGATTGATCAGGCAACGTCTGAGCGGCAGTTGGGTTTGTTCGGCGAACGGCGGGTAAATGTGTTACAAGTGAATATGGCTTTGGATCGGTTGCCCCCGATTTCGACTACGAGATAGTTCGTTGAGCGGGGAATGAGTAACACGTTAGGCTTGTTTCGGTGGGGTCTTTTCATTGAGGTTATTAATGGGAGGAGTCGCCTTCTGCGGGACTCACTTTTGTCTTGCCAAAAGTAAGTATGAGGAAAAACAAAGCACGGCTTTGTTTTGACGCAAGGCGTCCTTCGCAAAACTCGCCGACGGGGAGGAGTTCTTAAAATTGGGCTTCTCTTTGATGCCAGCATTTTTTGATTGTCTCCTGACTCAGACAGTTGCTCAGGACAGTGAAAGTCAAAAGCAAAAAGTAGTGGTTAGGATAGAACAAATTAAGAGAACAATATGATCGAACGTCCAAATCCAGATGATTTGTTGGAGCGACTTCAGCAGGCAGATGAGCGTGCGAAACGTGGACATTTGAAGATTTTTTTTGGCAGCTCCGCAGGGGTCGGTAAGACCTATGCGATGCTGGCGGCTGCGCGGCGGATGGTGGAGCAGGGTGTCGATGTTGTTGTCGGTGTGGTTGAAACGCATGGTCGGCAAGAAACTGCGGCGCAGTTGGAAGGGTTGAAGGTTTTACCACTACAGCAAGTACCATATCGTGGGCAGTCGCTGGCTGAGTTTGATCTGGATGCGGCACTAGAGCTGCACCCAACACTGATTTTAATTGATGAACTAGCACATAGTAATGTTGCTGGTTCTCGGCATCCGAAGCGCTGGCAGGATGTTGAGGAGCTATTGGATTCTGGCGTCGATGTTTATACCACCTTGAACGTGCAGCATCTGGAAAGCCTCAATGATGTGATTGGTCAGGTGACAGGGATTCGAGTCCGTGAGACCTTACCTGATGCGTTTTTTGAGGCGGCTGATGATGTGGTGATGGTGGATTTGCCACCTGATGAGTTATTGCAACGGCTCAGTGAAGGCAAGGTGTATTTGCCACAACAAGCAGCGCGTGCGGCGAAGAATTTCTTTCGTAAAGGCAACTTGATTGCGCTGCGCGAGTTGGCGTTACGCCGTACAGCAGATCGGGTTGATGCACAGATGCGCGACTATCGCAGTGATGAGGCGATCAGTCCGATTTGGCAAACTAATGAACGCGTCTTGGTCTGTATCGGTGCAGATGCCAATGCCGAACGCCTGATTCGGCGGGCGGCACGGATGGCAGGTGCACTGCGGAGCGAGTGGCAAGTCTTGTATGTCGAAACACCTAATTTGCAACGATTGTCGGAAGCGACACGCCATGATGTGCTGGCGCGATTACGTTTAGCACAAAGTTTGGGTGCGACTGTCGAAACAGTGGCGGGAACTGATCTTGCCCAGCAAATCGTCGATTACGCCAAACGCCATAATATTTCACGAATTATCTTGGGGCGTTCCGCGCATAAGCGTTGGTGGCGGTTTAATAACACCTTGACCACGGAGCTGGCGGCGCGGGCAGCAGGAATTGATCTGGTGTTGGTGGGTGATGATGATGTCATGCCCGCCAAAACTGAGATTAAGCATATTCCGATGTTTAGTGGGATTAATTTTTTTTCAAAAGGATATTTGTGGGCGATAGCTGGCTGTGCGATTGTCACATTGATGTTGATAGGGTTGACGCAGTGGTTTGACCTTGCCAATGTCATCATGCTGTATTTGTTGGTGACGGTTCTCGTATCAGCGCGTTTCGGACGAGGGGAAGGTGTATTTTCAGCCGTGTTGGGCGTGGTGTGTTTTGATTTCTTTTTTGTGTCGCCGCGGATGTCATTTAGTGTCGCGGATACGCAGTATTTATTGACCTTTGCAGTGATGTTTGTCGTTGCGTTTGTGATTGCTAATCTCTCGGCGAGTTTACGTTTTCAAGCGAGAATTTCCACACATCGTGAACAGCGTGCTAATCGCCAATCGATGTTTAGTCAGTCGTTATCGGGTGCGTTAACTGCTAGTCAAATTAGCCAAATGACGATTGATCAAGTGTCGCAAGTTTTTCAATGTCAGGTGGTTTTATTCCTGCCAGATCGTGATGATCATTTGGCGATTGCGGCTGATTTACAAGGTCAGTCGTTGCCGATGAGTCATGAGCTTGATAGCGCTTTGGATATGGGCACTGCGCAATGGGTTTATGATCATGAAACCGAAGCAGGATTGCATACGAATACACTGCCAGCCAGCCCACTGTTATATCGTCCACTCCGTGCACCAATGCGCACGCGAGGCGTATTAGGCTTGCTACCAAATGATATTAATGCACTATTTCAGCCTGAACAGCAACGTATGTTGGATACGTTTGCTGCTCAAATTGCATTGGCGTTAGAGCGTGTGCATTTTGTGGAAATTGCACAGGAGGCTTTGATTCGAATTGAAGGCGAACGGATGCGCGGGACGTTATTATCCGCGTTATCGCATGATTTACGTACACCTGTGACTGCGCTGGCTGGTCTTGCTAATACCCTCACTCGCGCTGATTTAAGTCCTGAACAACACAAGGAATTAGCACTTGCCATTGAGGATCAAGCCGATGCGATTCATGCTTTGGTGATTAATTTGCTCGATATGGCAAAGCTGCAATCTGGCGGTTTGAATTTGAATCGCCAATGGGTTCCGCTTGAAGAAGTGATTGGCAGTGTCCTACGGAATATGACGACGCGATTAGGTAAGCATCATGTCGCGGTCTCATTGCCGCCTGATTTACCACTGGTGCATGTTGATGAACTTTTAATCGCGCGAATATTATCCAATTTACTTGAGAATGCAGTGCGTTATACCCCTGCTGATAGTCATATTGTCATTTCTGCACAGCTCGATGAAAATGGTTCGAATGGTCAACAGATGGAACTGATTGTCAGTGATGATGGCGCAGGATTACCTGTGGGTATGGAAGAAAAAATCTTTGAGCGCTTTACTCGTGGGCAAGCGGAGTCGGCAACGACGGGCATTGGCTTGGGCTTAACCTTGTGCCGTGAAATGATTCATGCACATGGCGGAACGATTCATGCTGAATCGAATGTACCGCATGGCGCACGGTTTGTGGTGCGTTGGCCTCAAGAGTCTGCCCCAGCTTTGCCAGAAATTGAATCAGAAAGCGATTTTCCTCATCAATCTTCATTACAATCAGAGTCTCATTAAGAAGGTAAAAATAGCATCAATGGACGTTCCTAATATTTTACTCATCGAAGATGAACCGCAAATTCGTCGTTTTGTCCGTACTGCGTTGCAGGCGGAGGGCTGGCATGTGTTTGAAGCGGAGCATGGACAGCGTGGTTTGATTGATGCAGCAACGCGCTCACCAGATCTGATGATTGTGGATTTAGGTTTGCCTGATATGGATGGTTTACAAGTCATTCAGGATTTACGCACATGGTCGGCGATGCCGATTATTGTGTTGTCAGCGCGCAGTGATGAGCAGGATAAAATCGAAGCACTTGATGCGGGTGCGGATGATTATTTGACTAAGCCGTTTAGTGTGGGTGAACTTTTGGCGCGGGTGCGCGCGCATTTACGTCGTCGTGAAACAGGTAATTCTGTCTCGTCAGTTTTTAGTTTTGGCGATGTCGTGGTGGATTTGGTCAAACGAACAGTCACGCGCAATGATGAGATCGTTCATCTCACCTCAACTGAATATCGGTTACTCACAGTTTTGATCCGACATTCGGGGCGCATCTTGACCCACGCTCAATTATTGCGTGATGTGTGGGGGCCAAATTATAGTGAACATAGTCATTACGTTCGCATTTATATGGCAAATCTGCGGCAGAAATTAGAAAAAGACCCGACACAGCCAGAGCATCTATTGACTGAAATCGGGATGGGTTATCGCTTGATGGTGTAAGGGATTCACACTGTTATTGATGAGTTTTTTAATAGATTCCTATTCTGCTACAAGAGATGTTGTGATCTCATCTTGATAGTCTGAATCGATTTGCTTTGGCGTTGTATTGTACTCATGCAAAGCGTCAATAAACTCAGCTGGTGGCATCGGTTTACCGAATAAATATCCTTGTAAAAAGTCACAGCCGAGCTGACTCAAAAACTCTTTCTGAGCAAGTGTTTCAACGCCTTCAGCAACAATCTTCAAATCCAAAGTTTTTCCAAGCGCGACGATTGCTGACACAATTGCCTCGTCTTCGGTGCTTTGACCAAGATTGCGAAGAAATCCACGATCAATTTTCAGTTCGCTTGCAGGTAAGCGTTTGAGATAAAGCAGGCTAGAGTAGCCTGTTCCAAAATCATCAATCGCAATCTTAACCCCCATATCATGTAAGCGCTCAAGAATCACCGTGCTGACATCCACATCATGCATGGCGGTTGTTTCAGTGATTTCCAGCGTGAGATAACGAGGTTCAAGTGAGTGCAACAAGAGTGTACTGGTGACGGTGCGAAGTAATCCAACGTGAGCAAATTGCAGAGCAGATAAGTTGACGGCGATGGTCCAATCATGGTGACCTAAATCCAGCCACGCTCGCATCTGTCGGCAAGCCTCATCTAACACCCATTTACCAATTGAAATGATCAGCCCTGTTTTTTCTGCCAGTGGAATAAATTGATCGGGTGGAATTAATCCGCGAACAGGATGTTGCCAACGAACTAATGCTTCAGCACCAATTGCTAAACCACTGGAAGCATCGACTTTAACTTGGTAATAGAGAAATAACTCTTTGCGTTCTATTGCTAAACGCAGATCTTGTGCCATTTCCATTTGCTCATGGGCATGGCTATTCATGGAAGCTTCAAAGAAACAGTATGCGTTGCGCCCTAAAGCTTTTGCGTGATACATCGCGGCATCAGCATGAGTGAGTAAGTCATGTGGCGTATGACCATCACTTGGGTACATTGCGATGCCGATACTGCTCGATATCCGTAATTCGTGATCATCGATTTTAAATGGCTCTCGCAGTGTAGAAAGCAACTTATCCGCGAGGATGGCAGCAACTTGCGGCTCTCTTAAATTTGCGAGTAAGACAAACTCATCTCCACCTGTCCGTGCAATCGTATCTTGTTTGCGGATGGTGTTTGTTAGTCGCTGTGCCACCTCAAACAGCAGTCGATCACCAGCATGATGACCATAGGCATCATTCACCGCTTTGAATCCATCCAGATCCATAAACATTACCGCAAATCCTCTGCCTTCACGATAGGCGATGTCGATCGTATGATTGAGTCGATCTTCGAGGAGGACACGATTCGGCAGTTTGGTGAGATTGTCGTGCAAGGTGAGATAAGTGAGTTCTTCATTGGCTTTTGCCAGTGACACTGCAAGCATTGCCGTGCGTGATTCCAGACGTAAGTCAAGAATAGAAATAATCAATGCAATGCCTAAAATCGCTAATGTCCCGATCAGAATGAGCAGCGCTAACCATCCTGTATTCACGCCATTTAGACTTGCTCCACTATGGCTGCCGATAGGGAACTGCGCAGCTTCCATACCTGTGTAATGCATCCCGACAATAGCAAAACCCATAACGACCGCAGCGCAGGCGCGATAGAGCTTAATGCGCATGTCATTCTTACGCAGATGGAAAGCAATCCAGAGCGCAGCACCAGATGTAACCATTGCAATGATGATAGACAGGATCAGCAGAGATGGATTGTATCGTAGGGACGACATTTGCATCGCTGCCATGCCCGTATAGTGCATGGAAGAAATACCACCGCCCATGAGTAATGCGCCGAGCGTCAGACGATACCAAGGTAATTTTCTTTGACAGACGATCCATAAAGCGAGTGCGGAGGAAGCGATTGCAATCAATAGTGACAGGAGCGTCGTTGAGAGGTCGTAACCGAGTGGAATTGGTAAAGTAAATGCCAACATGCCAATAAAATGCATGGACCAGATGCCTAAGCCCATCGCGCAAGCACCGCTGAGTAGCCACCATTTTGCAGTTTGTTTTTTGTCTGAGGTCATGCGACCGGTCAGATCAAGTGCAGTATAAGAACCTAAAATCGCTACCAATAGTGAACATAAGACAAGCAAGGCGTCGTAATTGCCGGACATCAATGTAGGCGAACTAGGCATCAGCATAGTAGGTTCCGTTTCTAAGCGTTAAGCTTTATAAAGTGACGTCAAGAGACAACGTCTAAGATCAATTTGAGTTATTACGCAACAGCAAAGTGCATGCCAAACTAGGCGAGACAAAAGCTAGCACAAATAAATACACAGCCGCAACGAAGTGCCGATGGAAGGTGATGCAGTCATTATTCTTAATAGGTATTTTCGATAATGCTTGGGTTCTTGTTAGGTCTCCAACGTCTTTCTAAATGCTAAATATGCGTCTAACACTGCTTGCGGTGCTTCAACCTGCGGGTAATGTCCGATATGTTCTAATTCCGTTACATTCGGTTGCGGGATGAGTTCTCGATAACGCGCGACCATGTGCGCGCCTGATACGGGGTCAACCATACCGTCAATTAGTTTGAGGGGAATGGTTGCGTGTTGTAACGCGCCAACCCAACGTGCCCGATGTTGTTTTCTTTCAGGCATATAACCGATCAGTTTTGGTAATATTCGAGAACCTTGATTGATGCTAAATAATTGCCAGAAGCTATCGAGTAGTGCGGCATCAGGCTGTGTTTGTGGTCCAAATACCCGTTTCATATTTTGTGAAAACTGCTTGCGATTGTTGAGTCGCGCAATGAGTGAGCCGAGTGGTGATAGCAGTAGTTTCTGGATGAGTAGTGGGTGATGTGTTTCTGGAAATAATCCGCCGTTGAGGAAGCAGACGCTTTTGAGTTGTGGGCGTTGTCCTTGGTCGGTTTGGCGCGCGAGGAGTTCTTGCGCGACGGTGTCGCCATAGTCATGGGCGAGGATGTGGTATTCGGTGACGTTATGTTGTTTGAGTAGGTGTTCAAACAGGTCTGCTTGATCGAGGATGGAGTAGTTGTAATCGGTTGGTTTGGCGGAGTAGCCAAAGCCGATCATGTCGAGGGTGAGGACTCGGTATTGTTGTGCCAGTGTCGGCCAGATGGCTTCCCAGTCCCATGAGGCGGTGGGGAAGCCGTGGATGAGGAGAAGTGCTGGCGCGGAGGGGTTACCTTCGACGCGGGTGAAGATTTGGTGTCCGCGATAGGTGAGAAAGGTGCCTGTGGATTGCCAGTTTTGGAGGGGGATTTGGTTCATGTTGGCCTCTGATAATTAATTTCTATCAAAAATACATGCCTCTAGCTCATTGAATACAACCATATCCTTAGAGATATATTGCGATAAATTAATCTTAAATTGTTCAGGATTGATGTTCGTATTTATCCCACAAAAATTTTTAATTCTTCCTGTTTCATCTTTTAGATTTTGATCAATAATGTTAGTGACATAGTTATCATATGCAGTCTCATCGAAGTTTAGTTGTTGTGCTAAACAATATTTTTTTAGAACCTCTTTATCGTATAAATAATTTTCAATTTCCCATCTTTTTAAGATTCTGTGATTATTTGGGTGATTTTGGAGGTATATTTGTCTATCGTTTTCGGAGGTTTGTCTCCCTGAAGAAATATCTCTATCTTTTAGAACAAGTATTTCTATGTCAGAAAATACTTTAGTTAAGATTGCTAAAGCAATTTCACTTCTTTGATCTGGTTCAGTATTGCCGCCACTAGATACAAATAGTGTTTCGTGATATTTTTCCGAGAAAATATTGTTGAATACTTTTGCATCAAGCCCCCTTTCCAGTCCATTTCTGCCTGGTTCTGCTCTTCCTTCACAATAAATTATTCTTCTAGGGCTTATTAAACCTGTTAGATCTTCTAATGCGGTATTGAATATCCTTTGCCAATTAGCTCGATTTAGGATCATTGGGTATACAATATGTGATCCATGAAAATAGTCTTTATTTGAAAAATCAATAATTTGAGATTTTTCTTTCAGGTCTTCTTGAAGCGCGCGTAAAAATCCAATACTGTGAGTTGCTACCCATAATTGACAACTATCTGGAATAAGTTTTTCAATTTCGATAAGTAGTTTTCTTTGAATGGCGGTGTTTAAATGTAATTCTGGTTCGTCAATACAGATAACTGTTTCGTTATATTCCTTAGTCTTTATTATGAGGTCAATTACTATATCAACAACTTCTTTTTCTCCTGAAGATAAATTGGAGTATGGGAAGTCTAAGGAGTTACCTTTTTTAAAATATAGTTGACCTTTACCGCTCATGATATCTCCAAGACTAGAGATTTCTGCATCGATTACATTTTTGAGTATATTATTAATTCTTCCAATAAGTTCAGCCTTGATTTGATCGCCAGTTTTATCTCCAGAAAAAAATTCTGTGTATGCAGAACCTAGTAGGCGTCTGTAATTTGATTCGAGTCTAGTATCTAATGAAATTGTACTCATTGGTTCATCGCCGCTTGAGAGTACATCTGGCAATGATGATATCTGCTGTACATTGATCTTGGATGTGAAGCGGTATGCAGTTCTAATATAGAAGGATTTTCGAGAAATATTCCCAAGAGTTTCAATAGTTATTGATTCATTCTTGTTGTATGGTTTTGATCGTTGTGTTTCATCTGTATGATAAGCAGATTTTGAAAAGAAGCTTGCACCCTCTGTTCCATTATGTCGGAAGTCTTTAATTTTTTCCTCAAAAGCATCAAAAATAGAACTTTTTCCGCAACCATTTGGGCCAACTAAGGCAATTATTTTTTTTGGGTTTTCTCCAAGGTCAATTGTCAGGTCATCAAATCTTTTAAAAAGCTTGAGCTGTATTTTTTTAATTCTCATATCTATCCTTATTTAATTTGTTGTATGAAAGTGATTTGAATATTATTACATAAACCCAGCCATATCCCCCAATCCCTCCCGAACCACCACTACCTCATCCCCCGATAAATCAATCACCGAAGTTTCCCCCAAAGTCCCTGTTCCAATATCAATAAACACATCTACCAATTTCTCCAGTTTATCCGCAATCTCATACGGATCATCCAGCGGTTCTGTGTCGTCAGGTAATGATAGCGTTGTGGTCAGCATCGGCTCACCTAGTGCCTCAAGTAGCATTTGCGCGATGCAATTGGTTGGTACGCGAATACCAATCGTTTTGCGCTTCGGATGCATTAAACGCTTCGGCACTTCGCTCGTTGCCGTCAGGATAAAAGTGTACAAACCTGGCGTGTGATTCTTGAGCAGACGATAAGTGGCATTATCGACTTTGGCGTAAGTCGCAATCTCAGACAGATCACGGCAGAGCAGGGTGTATTGATGTTTTTCGGGTAGGCGGCGGATGCGGGTGATGCGTTCCATTGCGTCTTTGTCGCCGAGCCGACAGCCCAGTGCATACGTTGAATCAGCAGGATAAACCACAACGCCACCCGCACGAATCCGCGCCGCAGCTTGCTCGATAAAGCGGTCTTGCGGATTGTCAGGATGGACGTAGAGATGCAGCATAATCTTGCCTCTGAATTGCCAATGATCGGCAATCATCAATAGGATTTAGAATTATATTACTGCTAACTGGATTATTTTTATACAAATTTAATTGTGATTGTTTTGGCTTTATATGGGAAATATACCGTAGGGGTAACCCTTGTGGTCTCCCTGAACATAATTCGATAAGGGCGACCACAAGGGTACGCCCCTACAAAACTTAATTAAAACCGATCCGTTGCATCAATCAACGCATCGACAATTCCAACTTCTGATAAGGAATGTCCTGAATTTGCAATGATTTTTAGCTCAGCTTCTGGCCAAGCGCGGTGTAAGTCCCATGCGTTCTCGACAGGACATACGACATCATAGCGACCATGCACAATAATTGCGGGCAAATGGCGAATTTTATGCACATGATTGAGCAGGAAATTGTCCTCAGATAAGAAGCCTTTATTCGTAAAATAATGACACTCAATCCGCGCAAATGCTTCCGAAAAATCATCATCACTATAATGCGCAATCACTTGTGCATCAGGAATCAGCTTCGAGGTTGAGCCTTCCCAAGTTGCCCATGCTTTCGCTGCTGTACGTCGAACTTGCGCATTGGTTGAAATCAAGCGCTGGTGATAGGCTTGTACCAAATCGTCGCGTTCACTAGGTGGAATCGGTTTTAAATATTCTTCCCATGCGTCAGGGTAGATTTTGGAGCAACCTTCCTGATAGAACCAATCAATTTCTTTCTTACGCAATAAGAAAATTCCGCGTAAAAAGAATGCAGTACACGACGAAGGATGCGTAATGCCGTAAGCAAGTGCTAAGGTCGAGCCCCAAGAACCACCAAACACCGCCCATTTTTCAATCTGCAAATGTTTGCGCAACGTTTCAATATCTGCAACCAAATCCCAAGTTGTATTTTCCTGCAACTCAGCAAACGGCGTACTTTGCCCACAGCCACGTTGATCGAGGAGGATAATGCGCCATTTTTCAGGATTAAAATACTGACGATATGAGGGTTGAATGCCTCCGCCCGGACCGCCATGCAAAAAGACTACTGGACGACCATTGGGATTGCCGCACTCTTCAAAATAGATGGTGTGAATGTCTGAAACTTTTATTTTATCCGTATGATACGGTGTAATTTCTGGATAAAGTGTGCGCATGATTCCTTCGCTTTAATTTGATTTAGTCCATCGTAAAACTACATATGAGGTCACTGAGCGGAGTCGAAGTGAGCATCTCAACAAAAACTTTCAAGTAACCCCGCACATTTCGACTCCGCTCAATGAGCTATTGAGGCTTAGATGAGTGATACTTGAAATTATTTGTCTTTTCTCATGGTTTTAATACATAGATTCGGTAAACCGTTTTAAACATCATTTGCTAGAATTATATGACTGTAAATATATCTAGAATTTATGTGGTTCTGCTTTGACATGGGGTCTGTAAGTTTGTACAATTCGCGCCCTATTTTGTGTTTCTTGCGCGGGGTTTGTCATGACAGAAACTGTCTTGCCAAGCAGTATTGCTACTGATGGCGCAGCGAATCAAGTGAGTACATCGTCTAGTGCGATGTCGCCACAAGTGTTTCCAACACATATAGAACCGTTTAAATGGGCGGAATTAGGATTTGTTTGGCAAGGTCAAGTTGAGTTAACTCGGTTTCCACGCGTGGCTGCTGAAGTTGTTCCTCCGCATGATCATCAACAAATCGCCCTTGATTGTAAGCTGTACATGGATGAGCGTCGTATCGCTTGGCTTGATGCCACGATGTCAGCGACATTGCCATTGACCTGTCAGCGTTGTTTACATCAGTTAGATTTTGCTTTGGATACACATGTCCATTTAGCAATGTTTACTGAGGAAGAGTATTCAGACCGTTTAGGTCGTGAGAAGGACGAAGTTGACTACGTCATTCTCAGTGAGGCACAAATTGCACATGGTGCAGAAGTGCTGGATGTACTGAATTTGCTTGAAGATGAAATTTTGCTGTTGTTGCCACTATCACCGAAACACGATGATTGTGAGCTTGCGGTGGCAAGCGTCGGTGACGAGATTCAGGTGGTTGAGGAAAAGCGTAATCCATTCGATGTTCTCGCTGGATTAAAGCTAACCAAAGATTAAGCGTGGTTCTAAAATTTGCGGTGCTGATTTTTGAAGTTCCGTTTTTAATGTACTGATTTATTGCAAAGGAGGCTCTCATGGCCGTTCAACAAAACCGTAAAAGCCGTGCACGTCGTGACATGCGTCGTTCACATGATGGTTTGACTACTGCTGCACTCAGCGTTGATCAAACAACTGGCGAAACACATCTGCGCCACCATGTGACCAAAGACGGTTTCTACCGTGGTCGCCAATTGTTCGCGGTTGCTGCAATCGACGAATAATTTGTCTACTTGGTCAACCATAGAGATGACCAACGACAAAAAGTTTAAGTGGAATATTTAATTTAACAATTAGATTGAATCTCGCCACATTCTAAAGCTACTTGTTTTCTTCTTGATCAGGTCTTATTAAGGCTTTATCAGCGAAGTAGGCAAGTGGCTTTTGTTGTTTGTGCTCCAAACATAGATTTACCGAGAGTTTTTATCGGATTTCATGCGATTGCAGTAATCTTGCGCAATCATGCCATTGATAACATTCTTAAACGAATTGATAATTTGCCCTGACCAATGTGGTCGTTCATAGGTTTTAGATCATTATGACTGCATTTAATAAAACAGTAGCAACACCGCGACCAATAAGAACAGCTCTGGTTTTCCCAGGACAAGGTTCACAAAAAGCGGGGATGCTTGCAGAGTTAGCACAACAGTATCCACAAATTATTCAAACTTTTGCCGAAGCGTCGGAAGGTGTGAGCTTTGATCTTTGGCAAATTGCACAAAGTGGAGAAGGGCTAGATCAAACCGAATTTACTCAACCTGTATTATTGACTTCTAGTATTGCGCTCTGGCGTTTATGGCTGGATTTGGGTGGTGTTGTTCCTGCTGCGCTTGCAGGTCATTCATTGGGTGAATATTCTGCGTTGGTGGCAGGCGGTGCGTTGTCGCTGATTGATGCGGTACATTTAGTCAATTTACGCGGACAACTGATGCAAAAAGCAGTGCCGCAAGGGGCAGGCGCGATGGTTGCTGTATTAGGCTTGAGTGATGAAAAAGTCGAAGAACTATGTTTATCGGTCAGCACTGAGAGCGGCGATATCGTAGATCCCGCAAACTACAATGCACCGGGACAAGTCGTGATTGCAGGTCAAGCCAGTGCAGTTCAAGCTGTTGCGGCATTGGCAAAAGAAGCGGGTGGTAAAGCGATTTCGATTCCAGTGAGCGTGCCTTCACATTGTCGATTGATGCAGCCGGCCGCAGAGATTCTGGCAGAGGTTTTGGCGCAGACGACGATTCATATGCCAACTATTCCTGTGGTGCAAAATGTGAATGCCGTGATTGAAGCCGATTTAACGCAAGTGAAGGCTGCCTTAACTCAGCAATTGTATAGTCCTGTGCGTTGGACGCAATCTGAGCAAATGTTAGTGTCGCTGGGTGTCAGTCATTTAGTGGAGTGTGGTCCAAATAATGTCCTGTCTAATCTTGCTAAACGCATGACCCCGCCACTGGTTTCTTATCCGATCGATACACGTAGCCGTTTAGATGATGCATTAACTCATATCGCAGTATTAGAAGGAAAACTTGCATGAACGATCAGAACAATAATTCTCAGCAGCCACGCCAAATCGCATTGGTGACTGGGGCAAGTCGCGGAATTGGCGAGGCAATTGCAACACAATTAGTTGCACAAGGCTGTTTTGTGATTGGTACAGCCACAACAGAAAACGGCGCAAAGCAGATCAGTGATCGTTTAGCCGATCAAGGTACAGGTCGTGTGCTTGATGTCCGTGATACGGCTGGGATGGATGCGCTGATTAAGTCAATCGAAGCGGAATTTGGCACGATTAGTATTTTGGTCAATAACGCAGGGATTACCAAAGATGGCTTGTTGATGCGTATGCCTGAACAAGATTTTCAAGACATTATCCAAGTGCATTTGGGTGCAGTATTTCATCTGTCGAAAGCGGTGCTACGTGGCATGAGTAAGGCACGATTTGGTCGTATTATTAATATTTCCTCAGTTGTTGGGCAATTGGGAAATGCTGGACAAACCAATTATTGTGCAGCTAAAGCAGGAATCGAAGGTTTTAGTCGTGCGCTGGCGCGTGAAATGGGTGGGCGTAATATTACGGTGAACTGTGTTGCACCGGGTTTTATTGCGACGGATATGACAGAAGTGCTGGATGAAAAAGTCCGCTCAATGATGTTGTCACAGATTCCATTGGGACGTTTAGGACAGGCACAAGAAATTGCTGCGGCAGTGGGTTTTCTAGCAGGTAGCTCGGCGGGATATATCACTGGAACAGTTTTACCTGTGAATGGCGGCATGTACATGGGCTAATTAATGCCCATGTGATTGAACTTTATGGCGTGATTTTTGCTGTTTTAGTCTGTTTTTTGACTGAGATTATCGTTATTTTGTGTTATTTCGGTCGGATTGTGATTTAAAGTGTTTCTGATTATTTTATATTTATAATTCTGAAATATTAGCAGTTTTTGTGATTTGTATTGGTGGGTGTGAGCTGAGGTTTAAGCCGAGCTGTTTAAATTAACTCGACTGAACATATTCGCCAATTGTATTTTTCATTGTTTACTTTACACTAGCGCAATCTTTATTTATTTGATTAAGATGCCATAACCTGAAGGAGATTTTCGGTGAGCGATATCGAACAACGTGTCAAGGCGGCCGTAGCTGAACAACTCGGAATCCGTGTTGAAGAAATTAAGAACGAAGCATCGTTCATGGATGATCTAGGTGCAGATTCTCTCGATTTAGTCGAGTTGGTCATGTCATTTGAAAATGACTTCAACATCACGATCCCTGATGAAGATTCAAGCGTAATTACCACAGTACAATCAGCAATTGATTACGTTACTGCAAAATTGGCTTAATCCTATCCATTAGGTTTAACGCGATAAACAAAAAAACCGCATTCTGTGCGGTTTTTTTGTTTTCATAGTATGCTGTTTTTGCTATGAATAAAGAACATTGAGCCTGTCGAAATGTGGGGATGAATAGCTATAAATATCAACAAGTTTTAATTGACACAGCCATCAATGCCACAAACATTCACCAGTTCATTTGTTTGGCTAGAGTTTGGTTGCAACGTTGCTAACCGTTTCCGCCACTCCTCTAAATTCCCATAATATTGAGCATGATTTATTCTTTCAAAAAGCCCATCTCGCTCTAGGATAAAGGTTGGAAAACCTTGACCGCCAGAGTGTTGCAATAATTGACGACTTTCTAGAATGTGTGCGCGAGTTTTTGCGCCAGCTTGATTCTGGTACTCGTCTTCAAAAATGTCGCGCGCTAGACCGATTTGCGTTGCAAGTTTGGATAAGACGCTAAGCTCTGCAATCCGTTGTCCTTCCACATAATGCGCTTTCTGGATCAAGGACAGGAGATCAAGCCCTTTGTTTGCGAGTTTCTCTGCAGCGAGTATGGCGGTAATCGGTGGCTCTGAGTCGAACACGGCATCATGATCACGCAATAGACCTTCATAATAATCATGACCGAAGGGTTGCCCCGTGAGTTGGGCAATGCGTTGGTCATGCGGAATGACGTAATTGCGTAAAGATGCTGTGACGGCTTTGCGGTTGTCGTAAGCCATCATGCCGCCGCCATGTGCAACCACATGCATGTGCTGTTGTGCCGCCGCAACCAATGGCGCAGCAGCGTAGCACCAGCCACAAAGTGGATCGTAGATATAATGCAAAGTTGCCATGTCAGCCTCTCTTGTCATGTTGTTTAATGGTTTTACGTCTAAATTAATAACCCACTGTAAAGCGCTGACGTGAATGTGCTGGTTTTTCAAGCTCATCCAGATAAGCGATGGCGTAGTCTGCGAAAGTAATCCAGCTTTTTCCTGTTTCATCAACCAATAAGTTGTCTTGCCCAAGGCGGAATTTTCCAGTACGTTCACCTTCCACAAACAACGCAGATGGCGATAAGAACGTCCAGTCGAGTGTAGTTTCTAAGCGAAGTGTGTCGAGATAGACGCTACCAGCGCTGGCTTCAGCTTTGTATTCATCAGGGAAGTTTGGTGTATCAATTACTTTGAGATTAGGCGTTGCAAATAAACTACCTGCACCACCCACAACGAGTAGACGCTTCACGCCTGCTTGTTTGATCTGCTCAATGATTGCCTTAGCTGGGATACCAGAAAAGTGCGCAGCACTGAATACCGCATCAGCACCTTTCACTGCATTTTCCAAAGCGGCTGCATCTAGAATATCGACATCTTTTGCTGTCACGCCAGCACGATTACTTAATGATGATGAATTACGAGCAATGGCTGTGACTGTATGACCACGGCGTAAGGCTTCTTCTAATAACTGACCACCTGCACGACCTGTTGCTCCGATAATGGCAATATGACTCATGATAGAACTCCTGATTTTGATGAATTGGATGAAGCAAAATTTTGTGCAATACCTGCGTATTGCGATGTTTGTACAATAGTTGCTTTATATCGATCAAAAAAGCCTATTATTAGGGATGGTTTGTTTCTAAAATCGGTCTAATCTTGGGTTGAAATCGGAAGCTAGGTAAAAATGGATACGCTGAAAGCGATGGAGGTTTTCGTAGCCGTTGTCGATTGTGGGAGTCAATCGGCTGCTGCGGAGAAACTGGATTTGTCTCGCCCTGTGGTGTCGCGTTATCTGGCAGAGCTTGAGGATTGGTCAGGGAGCCGTTTACTTCATCGGACGACACGGCGACTTGGTTTAACTGATGCAGGCAGTGAGATGCTGCCACGTTGCCGTCATCTTTTAGAAATCGCCAATGATATGCGCGGCGCATCAGCGATGTCTGAAAATGAACCTCATGGCTTGCTGCGGATTACCGCGAGTTCTTCTTTTGCACAAGCGCAGATGGCGCAAGCTGTGACGGCCTATATTAAAAAATACCCAAAAGTTGGCGTCGAATTATTACTTTTAGATCGCACAGTGAATTTGGTTGATGAACGGATTGATCTTGCGATTCGTATTACCAATGATTTGGATGATCAACTGATTGCTCGGCAATTATCAGTATGTCGCTCGGTCGTTTGTGCATCGCCTGCGTATTTGCGTGAACATGGCACACCTACTCATGCGGATGAACTCCTTCTTCATCAATGCTTAACTCATTACTATCATGGCAAAAATGTGTGGGTATTCGAGCGAAATGGCGAACAGGTTTCCTATCCTGTGCGTAGTGCGATTGGTGCAAATGAGGTCACAGTGTTGATGCAGGCGGCGCGTGCTGGGGCGGGGATTGCGTTGTTGCCAACATATTTGGCTGCACCCTATATTCGCTCAGGCGAGTTGGTAGCCTTGCTTCCAGACTATAAAGCGGTTGAGTTGGGGATTTATGGTGTATATGCCTCAAGAAAGCATATGCCTGCTGCATTACGGACGATGCTGGATTTCTTGGTGGAGTATTTTACCGATCAACCAAGTTGGGATGTCATGTGAGAAAGGTCGGACAGGTTTAGAACCTGTCCCTACAATTGGATCCTCATATGTGAGCGTCGTAGGGGCAGGTTCGAAACCTGCCCTTAGCCCTTTAATTAACCTGAGCAAAAGAAAACGTCAAATTATTCGTTTAGCCTTCTCTTGCTGTTCCGCGATCGCCCACAAGATATGTTCATCTACTAATTCACCAAGCTGTCCGAGTTTGGCTTGCAAGGCATAAATGATGTCATTGTGAAATGGTGCATTGCCTAAACCGACTGCAATATTGCGCATTAGACTCGTATAACCTGTGCGGCGTAGCGGGCTGCCTTCGGTGAACAGGAGAAAGTCTGCTTCAGTCCATTGCCACAACTCTAATAGACTCAGTTGATCGAGTTGATGCCGTGCTTGAAAGTCGATTTCACTGGAAAGCTGCGCAAAGCTATTCCAAGGGCAAATGAGCTGGCAATCATCACAACCAAATACACGATTGCCAATCCCACGACGAAGCTCAACGGGAATGCTACCTTTGAGCTCAATCGTTAAATAAGCAATACAACGCCGTGCGTCTAAGCGATACGGCGCAACAATGGCCTGTGTTGGGCAAATGCTGATGCAGGCACTACACGTTCCACAATGTTCAGTTGCAGGGCTATCAAACGGCAGTTCTAAGTCGGTGAGCAGTTCTCCTAAAAAGAAAAATGAGCCAGCTTTTTTATTAATCAATAAAGTGTGTTTGCCTGTCCAACCAAGTCCACTGCGTTCTGCGAGAGGTTTTTCTAAAATTGGCGCGGAGTCGGCAAATGGACGCCATTGAAACGGCCCAATTTGTTGCTCGATGCGTAAGGCCAGTTGTTTGAGTCGTCCACGTACAACTTTATGATAGTCACGTCCACGGGCGTAACGAGAGACGATCGCTTGGTTGGGTAAATCTGGAACGTATCGATGAGGCGGTGGCTCCACAAGATAATTCATTTGCACACAAAGAATGCTTTTTGTTCCTTCAACTAAAAGGCTGGCATCACCGCGTTTTTCGATATTTTCAGCCAGATAATGCATATCTCCTGCAAAACCATCTGCAAGAAATTGCTTGAGGTATGGAAGTTGATCTTCGACGCGAGGTGAGGTGACACCGAGCCGTGCAAAACCCAGTGCTTGAGCCTCAGCTTGAATCCATGCTTTCAGTGTCGCAGGATTTTCTCGTAATGACGGTTGGAGTGGTGGTTTTGGTTTAGTCATGGATAGATCAATAAGCGTGTGATTATCCTGGCAAGCGCCAGCGACCGCGTCCACGAGACATGCCAGCACTTTGCAGCATGAGCATCTTATTGTTGCTGAATGAAGCATGCGCATGACAGATTGCTGTAGCGAGCGCATCGGCAGCATCGGCTTGAGGCTTAATGCTTAAATTTAATAATCGCATGACCATCATTTGTACTTGTTCTTTTTCGGCAGCACCGTAGCCTACAACCGAAAGTTTGATTTGGCGTGC
This sequence comes from Gammaproteobacteria bacterium, assembly GCA_028868515.1. Taxonomy (GTDB): domain Bacteria; phylum Pseudomonadota; class Gammaproteobacteria; order Pseudomonadales; family Moraxellaceae; genus Aquirhabdus. The sequence continues at coordinate 19,082 of JAGWUI010000009.1, read as the reverse complement.
AGTATATTCGGCAACGGAAAGATTTTTCACCACGACAGCGGTCATCGCCGCACCACGCGCTTGCCCTAGTTTCAGTGCTGAGTCAGGATTGGTTGACATAAAGACTTGCTCAATCGCGGCTTCTGTCGGTTGATAAAAGTCAACGATACTACTAATCCCTTCAAAAATGCGTTTTAAGCGTTCAGGCATGGTTGGTGTTTCAGTACGAATTGTTCCTGCATCGACAAAGCTAAGCTTGTTGCCTTCTTTGCGAATGATGCCATAGCCCGTCAATCTGGAGCCAGGATCGATGCCGATAATCAAAGACATACATATTGCCTAGTGAAATTTAGAAATTAGCCCCTATATTGACATAAACGATCAGTGAAATCACAAGTCATTGCTCATGCGCTGTTCGGTTATGAGTGCATTGAACTGAGATTGACCGATTGAATTGAATTAACATTTAATGAACGACAAGCGTTTCTATTAGGAACATGATCATGGGTAATTTCTTCTTTTGGTTGTTATTGTTGCCACCAATTGAAATTTTTTTATGGATTTGGGCTGCGCATTTTGTGAGTGGTTGGTTGATCTTTTGGTGGACGCTCATGGCGATGTTTATCGGCATGTCGCTCATTCGAAGTGGCTTGAACCTGTTGCCAAAATTACAGGGTGCTCAAGGTATTCAGGCATTTCAGCTTAATTCAGGAAGTCCTGAGCTAGGTAAGGCGTTAACGCGAGCATTAGCAGGTTTGCTGTTTGTGATTCCTGGGTTATTAACCGATGCGATTGCCATTCTGCTCTTATTGCCTCCTGTGCAATACGGCGTGCAGAAGTGGGTGATTCGTTTTGCAGAAAAACGCCAAGAGGCGATGATGGCGCAAATGAGACGATCTGGATTTTCACCTGATGGCTTTACTTCAGGTGGTTTTTCACCCAATGGTTTTTCTTCAGATGCTTTTAATGCTGATGGTTTTCGAGGAAGAACTGTTGAAGGTGAGGCGAGAGTTGTTGAACCTCAACCTGAAAAGAAAATTGAACTTCGTCAGCCCGCAAATGATGAATAGGGCGTGTTGATATTTGATCCCGCCCCAAAATTTGTGATTAATCTAATATAGTCTACGTTGCTTTTGCATGAAAAATGGCCAAATTGTCCTTAGCCTGCGTTAATCCGTTTGCCAATATACCGATATTGTCTGCACGGATTGCCTTGTCTAAGACCAATTTCGCTCATTTTTCATCGCAAAGACCAAATGTCAACACGCCCTATGGGCTGACTGAGTCATAAACATTCTGATCTTTAAGCCTCTGGCTTAAAGATCAGAATGGTTTTGCCGCTGGTTTTGATGGTGTGTTGGTCTTCAAGTGTTTTGAGTACACGCCCCACCATTTCACGCGAACAACCAACGAGTTTGCCAATTTCTTGGCGTGTGATATGGATTTGTGTGCCATTTGGTCTAGGGATCGCATCAGGTTGATTGGATAGATCCAACAAGCAACGTGCGATGCGACCAGTTACGTCTAGAACGGTGAGATCGGTGACTTTACGAGTGGTTTCTTTCAGTCGGAAAGAAAGCTGTGAGCACAAATCAAATAGCAGTTCTGGATAGGCTTTGCTGAATGCTAAAAATTGTTCGTAGTTGATTTCGATAATATTTGATCGGGTACGAGTGCGAACGAGTGCGGTGCGCAGCGGTTGATTCTTTTCAAACAGCCCCATTTCACCAAAAAAAGATCCGTCATTCAAATAGGCTAATACAATATCGCGCTTGCCTGTTTCTTGGCTAATAATCGCGACTGAGCCACTAACAATAAAGAACATCGATGACGATACGTCGCCTTTATTAATCACAGTCGAACGTGCTGGGTAGGTTTTTATTGTGGCTTGACTGAGTAGCGCGTATAGCGAAGGTGATAGGTTCTCTGGCAATCGTGGTGCGTTGCGGCGAGGCTTCTGTATTAATGGGGGCGCAGATTGAATATCGGTCATTTTAGCTGTCACTTATTCTGAAAAAAATGAATTGGCTCGTTAGTGATATAAAAGCGTTGATGCAGCATCACTAAGCGAAACTGAGCAAATTAATGCAAATTAATCCCTTCCTAGGATTGAGTCATCTGTTCGTCCGTGTTGATTTCACGATAATCTTTATTATAAAGAAAATTAACTTTTCTTTATAAATACAATTATTGCGAGCACAGTTGCGCAAATAGCATAGCAAAATTCTATAAGAAGTTAAGTCTGGTCATGTATCATTAGTGTCAATATATGATAAATCGAAGTGAGATGTAAGATGCAAGCAACAGTACAGTGGGTTGGTGGAGTCGCGTTTGAAGCAACCTCAGAAAGCGGTCATAAGGTTCTGATGGATGGCGCGCCAGCATATGGCGGTGAAAATCGCGGTGCAAGACCGATGGAGCTGATTCTATTGGGTTTAGGTGGTTGTGCTGCGTTTGATATTGTGACGATTCTCAAGAAGGCGCGTCAGGATGTGACGGATGTTCGCTGTGAATTAAAAGCTGAGCGCGCTGACGAGATTCCAGCGGTATTTACCAAGATTCATTTGCATTTTATCGTGACTGGACGAGGCGTAAAAGATAAGCAGGTGGAGAAGGCGATTCATTTATCTGCGGATAAGTATTGTTCTGCGAGTCGGATGTTGACTAAGGGTGATGTAGAAATCACGCATGATTTTGAGGTGGTTGAAGCGGTTTGATATTACCTTTATTTTTGGATTGTAGCGGCGACCTTTGGTCGCCATATCACGAATCTAATATAGGCGACCAAAAGTCGCCGCTACATCATCGTAAATAATTTAAAACCGCCTCGGAATCTTTTGTCCATTTTCATGTGGACTATCTGCTTTGAGCAGTGTTTGATGTAACCATAATTCAGCACGTGAAACAGCTTCGGTTAGCGATTGCCCTTGTGCCAATCGCCCCGCGATATTGCTTGCAAGCGTACATCCTGAACCGTGATATTCACCATCCAAGCGTTGCCAGATGGATTGGGTGATGCATTCCCCTTGTCCATTTTCTTGTCTAGTGTATAGCCAATGATGGATGCGATGGGGTTCGTGTTCATGAGCGCCTTTGATTAATACAGCGCGAGCGCCATATTGAAATAAAACTTCGACAGCATCTTCAATTCGATCTTGTCCAGTCAATGCGCGTAATTCGACCGTATTTGGTGTGATTAATGTCGCTAGTGGGATTAGTTTTTTGAATGCTGTAATCAGCGTTTCACGATCGCCTAAACTCCCGCCACTATTTGCAACGAGAACAGGGTCGAGTACATAAGGAGTATGAGGATTCTCTTGGAGAATTTTTACGAGTACATCAATATTTTCAGTGCTTCCCATCATTCCAGATTTGAAGGATCTGACAGGGAGATCATTTAGTACGGCTCGCGCTTGTGTATCAAGCAATGCAGGACTGACGGTTTCAAAGCCATAAACGCGCTGACTGTCTTGAATGGTGAGTGCTGTGCAGACGATTGCAGCATGTCCGCCTGCCGCACCAATGGCTTCAATATCAGCTTGCAAACCTGCGCCACCGGAAGGATCTAATCCAGAGAAGCAAAGAACAGTTGGACGCATAAAAATACTGTTGTGAATTAAGGTGGTTCAATATATCACTGTTGTGATTTACTGCGTACTGTAGATCGATTATTGTGCATCAATGCATAAGGGTGTGTGAATGCTCTATTGCTGGGATGTATTTATTGTTATAACATAACATTTATTGTTGGTTGATTGGTCGTCGAGCAAGCTGTTCAGTTTGTTGATGGATTACTTTTTAAGGGAATAAAAAGAGATATTTCTATGCGTTATCGAGTTCACCCACTTTCACTGGCTATTTCTTTAGTCCTGAGTTCTTCGGCATTTGCTACTACGGGAGAGAGTAGTCCAGCGGCGACGGACTCAACCGTGACGGCTGCTATATCCCCGACAAATTCTACGGCAAAGACAACTGATACGGTTGATGACGCATTAAAAGTTGTTGTTAAGGCGAAGCGCGCTTCATCACGCAATAATATTTCAGCGGAAACGGGTGGAAGCAGCTATCACATCACTGCAAAAGATATTGCCAGTATGCCGCAAGGGGATAGTACGCCGCTAAATCAAGTTCTTTTGCAAGCACCAGGCGTGGCGCAAGATTCTTTTGGGCAGGTTCATGTGCGCGGCGATCATGGCGATTTACAATATCGCATCAATGGTACGATTTTGCCTGAGAGTATTTCTGGTTTTGGGCAAACCCTAGATCCAAGTTTTATGCAAAGTGTGAATGTGCTGACTGGTGCATTACCTGCTCAGTATGGTGATCGTACAGCTGGAGTCGTCGATATTCAGACGAAAACGGGTGCGGTTGCAAATACAGGAAGCATTGGTGTGACTGTGGGGAGCAATGATTCTCGTGAAGTCACAGGGAGCGTCAGTGGTAGTAAAGATAATCTGACTTACTATGTGAGTGGGTCATTTTTAAGTAATGATCTAGGAATTGAAAATCCAACGGCATCCAATGATCCGATCCATGATCATACTAATCAGTTCAAAGGTTTTGGTTATTTCTCTTATTTGTTGGGTGATGTGTCTCGAGTGAGCTTGATTGTCGGTAGTACCGATGGGCGTTTCCAAATTCCGAATCGCCCTGATCAAACTCAGAATTATCAACTTGCAGGTGTGTCAAATTATCCATCTGCGAATTTGAATGAAAGTCAAAATGAAATCACACGTTATGGTGTTTTAACTTTTCAAAGTTCTATCGGTGATCGATTTGATTATCAGCTTTCGGCGTCTTCTCGCTATACCTCGGTGAACTTCAATCCAGACAATATTGGTGATTTGATCTATACAGGCGTCGCTTCAACGATTGCGCGAAGTGGTTGGGAAAATGGCTTACAAGCCGATGGTACATACCGATTGGATGATCGTCATACCATCCGTTTTGGTGGGGTTGCGAGTGCAGAGCGTCTGGATAGCCGTGGTGAATTTTTAACATTTCCTGCGGATGCAAATGGTAACCAGACTTCTGATCAACCCATTGCTTATCAGAGTAAGGATCAGAAAGTTGCTTATTTAGAAGGTCTTTATTTACAAGATGAATGGAAGGCAACCGATAAACTGACGGTTAACTATGGTGGGCGTTTTGATCATGTCGATGCTTATGTGACGGCAAGCCAATTTAGTCCACGCATCAATGCAGTGTATGAGTTGACACCTCAAACTACGCTGCATGCTGGCTATGCGCGTTATTTTACTCCACCGCCAACCGAGCTGGTGACGACGGATACCATTGCGGCATCACAAGGCACGACCAGCGCGCCAGCGGGAACGTTGAATGATCCTGTCAAAGCAGAACGCTCTGACTATTATGATTTTGGGGTGAGTCATAAATTAACGTCAAAACTCACGATCGGTTTGGATAGCTATTATAAGAAAATCACGAATATGCTGGACGAAGGTCAGTTTGGTTCAGCGCTGCTATATACGCCATTTAACTATGCACAAGGCAAAGTATATGGCGTGGAACTGACAGCTAATTATCATGATGGAAATTTCAGTGCTTACGCGAACTTGGCGCGTGCAACTGCGCTGGGTAAAAATATTATTTCTAGCCAATATACGTTTGATGCGAATGAACTTGCTTATATTGCCAATCACTGGATTCATCTTGATCATGATCAAACCTTGTCGGCTTCAGCGGGAATGTCTTATCGTTGGTTGAATACAACGTATAGCGCTGATGCGATTTATGGTAGTGGCTTACGGAAGGATTTTGCCAATACCGAACATTTACCTGATTATTTCACGATGAATTTGGGTGCTTCACATACGTTCAATACGGTGTCTTTGGGGCAGCTAGAGGGGCGTGTGAGCATCGTGAATTTGTTTGATAAGGTGTATGAAATTCGTGATGGCTCTGGTGTCGGTGTGGGTGCGCCACAGTTTGGTGCGCGTCGTGGATATTATCTGGGCGTGACGAAGAAGTTTTAAAAGTAATATTGTGTTTTCAACATAAGTAATTACACAAGCAAGAACACTGAGCGGAGTCGAAGTGTGGTTTTCGTATCACCGCACATTTCAACGAAGCTCAATGGGCTATGTCACTTTTGACTTTAAATTCTATTTATTTTTTAACAACATAACCATCAGTCAATGTATTCAAAAATGCAATCATGTCTCGTATTTCAGTTGCATTGAGTACAGGTTTATCGCCCTTCTTGCGGTTAAATGGCGCATCGACATTGATATTGCCATGATACTGTTTTGGCAGATCGTCGTATTGGTTGATACTGCCATCTTTGTTTTTGGTATACCATTTTTCAGGGTTGGTTTCGCGAGTAGAGTAGAACTGAATGACTTGTTCTAGGCTATGAAATTTTCCATTGTGGAAGAATGTTTTACGCAGTGCGACGTTGCGTAGACTTGGTGTGCGGAATGCGCCGCAATACTGAGTTTTTTCTTTCAAGTCGGTGCGATCAGGCCCGCATGCTCCCATATCATAGAAGTTGGGATCATGATTGACAGTCAGTTCTTGATTGCGAGGGACACCAATCGCAATCAGCCCGAAATCTGAGAATGCAGGAAAAACACCCGTATTACTGATTCTGCTGATATGGCATGAGGCGCAATTTCCTTTGGTAGGATCATTGAAAACTTCGAGTCCATGTTGTTCTTGTTTGGTCAGTTTGACTTTGCCGCGTAGAAATTCGTCGTACTTGCTATCGTATGGGTAAAATTCTTTTGGGTCTTGTTGATACATCTCAAGCGCAAGTGTTGTCCATTTGAAGGCTTTGTCGTCATCGTCTAAAGCATCTTTGCCAAAAGTATCTTTAAACTGTGCAGCATAAGGTGCAAGGCGCAATTTACGGACTACTTCGGCTTGGCTGCGATTTGCCATTTCATATTTAGATAATAACGGCATTGCTGATTGCGCATGTGTTGTCGCAGCACGTCCATCCCAGTCGTGTCCACCGACAGCACCTTGATCGACACTTTCATCAAAGTCTTCATCAAAATGATGTTCGCTAAATGCGGGCACATTTTGTTGATAGCGTAGGGAAGGGACTGCACGCGTTCCCATCTCTGTCATGTCTGCGCCGCCCAATTGTACTGATCGCCCGTTTGGTGGACCAAAGGCAGATTGCGGGCTGTGACAACTGGCACAAGACATTTTTCCTGATGCAGAAAGTGCTGGGTCAAAGAAGATTTGCTTGCCCAGTGCCTGCATTTTTTTAAAGTCTGGCTGAATCTTGGATTGCATTGCATAAACATCGTCTTGGTCTGACGATTTTGTAGGTGTGTTCGTACTTGCTGTCGTTGGAATAGTTGATGGTTGCTGGGCTTCATGTTTTTTTTCTTTTTCACCACAACCAGCAAGACTGATGCAAAACATCAAGCCGATGCTCACGATAAGTGGGGTTGTGAGTGTTTGCTTGACGGTTGGCATGAGTGAAGTAGGCATTACAAGATTTGGTTTAAAAAATTGAGTCGATGCAGAATATTTCAAAAAGATGTCATTGCCATGACATCTGCTTATTGATTTATTTATGATTGCTATGACGGGTATTGAATTGTAAAAAATAAGAAATATGCCATTTTTAGTGAGAAATTTGTCTCAAGTTTAATGAATTCGTCACGAGACTGACATGCGCGTTGACAAGAATGTTGATGTCCAATCGATTTCAAACAATTTCTTTAGTCAACTTACGCACATGGAAACTAAAATGAATTCTCTATTTCGAGTATTGCCGATCGTCGCGTTGATGTCAGCGGCTCTTTCGGGTTGTGGTGGTGGGGATGCTGGTGTAACAGACACTACAGATCCAGCTTTTCAAACTGCACAATTACAGAAAGATGTAAAAACCGTTGTGGTCATTTATGCGGAAAATCGTGGTTTTGACAATATCTATGGTTTATTTCCTGGTGCTGACGGGATTCCTGGTGTTAATCCAACCGCAGTGGGTAGCTATGTTCCTCAAACTGATCGTGATGCAGCAAATACAGTTTTTACGAAATTACCTAAGGTCTGGGGTGGTGTTACGGCTGCTGGTCAATCCGTGACGATTCCAGAAGGGCAAACTGCTGCACAAGATAATGTGCCATTCCAGATTGATGCAAATGCTGCCGCAGGTGGATTCCAGAAAACAGGTACGGTTGTTGATCAAACGGTGATTACGCGAGATCTATACCATCGCTTCTTCAATAACCAAATGCAAATTAACGGTGGCAAAAACGACAAGTTTGCGGCTTATGCTGATTCAGGTGGCTTAGTCATGGGCTACTATGATGGTAGCAAAATGGCAATGTGGAACCTTGCTAAACAATATGCTCTTGCAGATAACTTCTTCCAAGGTGCATTCGGTGGTTCGTTCTTGAATCATCAATATCTGATTTGTGCGTGTGCCCCAGTATATCCAGCGACTGGCGCTGCTGTACCTGTTTCTGTTTCAGTGTTAAATCCAGGGACAAATTCACTAACACAAAGTGCAACTTCGCCAACATCTGCACTTGCAGGTGCTCCGAAATTTGTCAATGATAGTGCTTTGACACCACTGAATTATGCAGGCGACAATCAGTATTATGGTGTGAATACCATGCAACCGCCGTATCAACCAAGTGGTAATTTGACTGCGACAGGTGCTAATCCTGCGACTGCTGATTTAGGCAACAAAGGAACGATGTATCCACAAACGACAACCACGATTGGTGATTTACTGGATAAAAAAGGCGTGTCTTGGGCTTGGTATGCAGGTGCGTGGAATGCCGCAAATTCAGATGCATCAAATACAACCCGCGCTGTGATTTATGCGGGTAAAACTCAATTCCAGCCGCATCATCAGCCGTTCAATTACTTCAAAGAGTTTGACCCAACTCAGCCAACATCATTGGCATATCGTAATCAACATTTAAAAGACTTTGATGCAAGCTTCTTGCAAGATGCTGCTGCGGGTACATTGCCTGCGGTGTCGTTTTATAAGCCTCAAGGTAACTTAAATCAGCATGCTGGTTATGCCAATATTGCTGATGGCGATGCACATATTGCAAATGTTGTTGCACAATTGCAGAAGAGCCCACAGTGGAAAAACATGGTGATCGTAATTACCTATGATGAAAACGGTGGATTCTGGGATCATAAGCAAGTGCCTAAAGGCGATTTCTGGGGCCCTGGTACACGTATTCCAGCGCTGATTATTTCACCGTGGTCGAAGAAAGGTTATGTCGATCATACGCAATACGATACGGCATCTATTCTACGCTTTATCACACGCGTTTATGGACTTGATACATTACCGGGTCTGACTCAACGCGATACTGCATTGGTGAAAAATGGTGGTGTCAAAATGGGTGACCTCACTGCATCGCTAAATTTAACGCCTACTCTTTAATCAGCGGAGTAGTACTTTGAACTAAATTAGCTCTCAATGTTGTGCAGAAAAACGCGTATCTACGCGTTTTTTTGTTTTTAAAATCTTTAGGTTAGAGGTTGGTAGAAAAATAGTATGCAGAAAAGTAGCTGTATATTGTCATTTTATGTTGTAAATAAGAATTATTATCATTAATATTGCGATCAAGATTTGTGGTTGCGTTTGCTTTTGTGTGAGCTATAAAAATAGTCGCATCATTTTTTGAGTTTTTAATTTAGGGATCTGTTGATGAGTAAGCATTCTGGTCGTTCAAAAAGTCGGTTTAATCCGAACAAAGTTTCAAGCGTCGTCGTGGCTGCGTTGGCATTGCCAAGCATAGGCGTGGCAGCAGAGCAACAAGATACAAATACCGAGGCAACACTTCCGACCATTAAAGTGAGTGCCGATACACAAAAGTATAAAGTTAATAAAGTACAGTCCCCAAAATACACTGAGCCGTTACGTGATACACCGCAGACAGTGACTGTCCTCGATAAGAAAGTGATTGACGATCAAAGCATGTTATCTCTGCGCGAAATTTTAAGTACCGTTCCCGGCATTACTTTTGGTGCAGGTGAGGGCGGTAGCGGCTATGGTGATAAAATTAATATCCGTGGTTTTAATGCGAGCAACGATATTACAGTCGATGGTGTACGTGAAAGTGCCCAGTTCTCACGCACAGATCCATTCAACCTTCAACAAGTTGAAGTGGTTAAAGGATCAAACTCGACCAATGCAGGTTCAGGCTCAATTGGCGGTTCAGTGAATCTGGTGAGTAAGGCGCCGCAGAACAAAGATTTTGCGGACTTGTCAGTTGGGATTGGTACAGATAACTACTATCGTTCAACTCTGGATGTTAATCATAAAATTGATGATACGACCGCAGTACGTGTTAACCTGATGACACATAGCAACGATGTACCAGGTCGTGATGTTGAGTACCTCAAGCGCTGGGGTATTGCACCATCAATTACTTTTGGAATGGGTACTCCAACACGCTTTACGCTGAGCTATTTCTTCCAAACAGATAATAACATTCCTCAGTATGGCGTTCCTTTTTACAATGGGCGTCCAGTTCCAGGTATCAGTAGCCGTGATTATTTTGGTTATGGAAATGTTGATCGACAAAAAACTACAGTGAATGAAATAACTGGTTTGTTTGAACATGAAGTCAACGACAGCCTATCTATTCGTAACTTATCCCGTGCTGCGCAAATTGATCAATATTCATTGACTGATGGCCCAGAGCAACTCACCGTAGGGGTAGGTACTTTAGATAAAAATGGCAACCCCGTGACCAGTACTGGTACGCTCTGTCTAGCCAACAATGTGTCGCCTACAGGCTGGAGCCAGTATGCTGACAAGAGTGGCAAGATCATCACTGATATGTCGGGCTATCGCGCTTGTGCTGTGGGTTCTCCACCAGGGTATTACACACCAACACCAAGCGGTCCACGTGGCTATGTTCGTAATACAACCAATCGCATCATCGTCAACCAGACTGATTTGACATGGAAATTCAATACAGCTGGAGTTGAGCATACTTTAGTGACTGGGTTGGCTTTTAGTGATGAAACCTATGATTTAAGCGCGGGTAATGTGTTTCGTCAGCCAGGTGGTGCGACGCCAAATCCAGTGCAACCCATCTATCAGCTGAACGCCGCTCCAGTGAATTACACAGGCCCATTGAATTTTATCCAGACATCGACCATGACTGGAAACTTGGCTGATCAAGCGATTTATGCTTTTGATACGATGAAGTTTAATGAACAGTGGATGGCCAGCTTGGGAGCGCGTTTAGATCATAGTGTTGGTACCTCAACAACTTTGACTTATGCAACACCAGCTTCAGGTGGGGCAATTACTGCGTCGCCAAAATATGAAGATAACACGAATACTTGGGCGTTTAAGGCGGGGTTGATTTATAAACCAATCACACCAGCAACGTTCTATATATCATATGCCAATTCGAAAACCCCTTCTGATGCTACGGTTAGTGGCGCGGCGTGTAGTACTACTGTAGCGTCTAGTACGGCTTTGGCTGCAAATACTTGTGGTGTCAAACCCGAATCCGCTGCAACTTATGAAATTGGTGCGAAGTGGGATTTCTTAAATGGCAAGCTGTCATTGACTGGTGCACTGTTTGATACTGAACGTAGTAACTATAAAGTCGCTGACCCAGCGAACCCAAACAATCCATCAGGTTCACAAACTCTGGATGGCAGTGCGCGGGTATGGGGTGCTGAACTTGGTGCGGCAGGATTGCTGACACGGAACTGGTCGATATTTGCTAATCTGACTGCTCAGCGCAGCAAAGTACTTCAAGGTGCATCAGACTTTGTTGCAGCCGGTGGCGTCAATGGTACGCAAGGCGACTTCACCAAAGGTGATCCATTGTTGTATGTGCCAGAATTGGCAGCAAGTCTGTGGACAACCTACGATGTGACACGTCAATTGCAACTAGGCTATGGTCTGACTTACGAAGGTCCAACCTATCTGACTCAGCACACAGGTATTCTTGTCGCGGGAACTGGTACAGGGGCTATTCCAGCTAAATATGTAGGCCGTAGCACCTTACCATTGGTTCAATCACAAGGTTATGTGGTCAATAACGTGGCGGTTACTTACAAATTCACACGTCGTTTCAGTGCTCAGCTCAATATTAAAAATATCTTTAATAAAGAATACTATACCAGTATTCGTCCAAACAGCACTACGGTTAGTGGTTGGGCGATTCCAGGTGATGAGCGCTCTGCAGTGTTGAATCTCACTTATCATTTCTGATTTCCTTGAAACAAGGATGAATTTTTCTTCACCACCAGTGCAATTTTGTACTGGTGTTTTTTATGAAGTTTTATGGCGAGGATGTAAAGTAATCGCCTGATGCACATTTTTATTAAATTTGGGTGAAAGCGATGCTATTACAGATTCCAAATGTTTTAAGTGCTGAACAGGTTCACACTTGTCGCAAATTATTAGCTCAGGCTGACTGGGCTGATGGCAAGATCACGGCGGGTCATCAATCAGCAAAAGCTAAACATAATTTGCAATTGCCAGAGACTCATCCAATTGCACAGCAACTTGCATCGATGATTCTAGATGAGCTCAATCAAAACACTTTGTTCATTTCAGCAGCATTGCCATCCAAAATATTTCCTCCATTGTTTAACTGCTATCAGTCAGGTGGTCATTTTGGATTGCATGTGGATAACGCAATTCGAGATGTGCGTAGCTTGGATGGGCAGCGTGTACTTGAGCGTGTAAGAACGGATATCTCGGCGACTTTATTTTTAAGTGATCCTGATGAGTATGAGGGTGGGGAGTTGCTGATCGAAGATACTTACGGCGCTAAGAGTGTCAAACTGCCAGCAGGGCATATGATTCTTTATCCTTCGACGAGTTTGCATAAGGTTAATCCCGTGAGACAAGGGGCTCGAATCGCATCTTTTTTTTGGATTCAAAGTCTCATTCGAGAAGATGCGCAGCGCGCAGTTTTGTTCGATATGGATCAGTCGATTCAGCAGTTAAACCAAGCAACTCCCGATCATCAAGCCTTAGTACAATTAACAGGGGTGTACCATAATTTATTGAGAATGTGGTCACATATATAGGGGAATCTGGGAGAAATTAGAACTTTTATGTAAATTTGCCTTTTTTTTATAAAACTATGGCATTTAAATTTAAAAAATTGTTCTTTGGGGCTTTGACTTCCCCCCTATATTTATGCCCTAATCCACGTCAGGAATAATAAATTTGTAGACGACATGATTCAGCCTATTCAGAACTGCTCCTCTCAAGGAAATTTTAAAGCAGCGCGTTCCAGTTTGGTGAATTCAGGTTTACAGTGGCATGGAGCCTTGATCGTTATTGCGATGCTGATGCACGTTTTGTGCGGCGCAGCGTATGCTGACGATTCTGTTCCAGCACCTAGTAATCTTGAAGATGCCCGTTCTGACGTCCTTCAGCTTGATCGCGATTTGGCGCATCTCAAGCAACGCATTTTTCAACCCCAAAGAACAGTATTACTGTTTGGTATGACTCCACTGGGCAAGCTGACTGTGAATTCAGTTCAAGTTAGCCTAGATGGTCGTCCGTTGCCAACTCGACAATATGATCAGGGTGCATTAAATGCTTTGCTGAAGGGCGGCATGGATACACTGATGGATGCCAATTTAAAAGCGGGTCCACATGTGCTGGATGTCACTGTATCGCAAAATGATCGTGCAACGATTACTCAACAAATTAAATTTACGAAGACAGTCGCCAAAGATATTTTGGGCATTCAATTAATTGAACACCCTGGACTTGGAGAGCAGCCATTGAAATTGGTCGAATGGAGTCAGCATGACTAATTTGAGTCGTTCAATTATTGCCATGAAACAATCTATACAGCAGCATACAAATAATAGAAAAATAAAAACGGAAAGCAAACTTTCAGTTTTCAGTTCTGTGATGCCCACATCTGTGAAGCGCTTGAGTGCTGTTGCGATATCCGTTGCGTTGTCGCTAGGCGCGGCTCATGCAACTCCGCTTGAGTTGCGTCGTGATGCACGTGAGCCTGGTTTTGCTCAAGTGATGTTTGCGTATTACCAAAACAAACCTTATGAAGCTTTAACAACGCTCTTGGCAAACCGTCAATTGGCGTTTAATGCGGCTGGAACAGGTAATATTTTACTCAGTGATTTATATACACGTTATGGCTTACCGCGTGAAGCCGATGCTGCATTGACTCGTGCAGGGAATAGTGATGTCACAGCAAGTACGCGCAATGATCCGTGGCTGAGTTACGGCAAATTGCTGTATCAGACTGGTCAAGATTCTTTGGCATTGAATTTTTTACGTGATCCGCCTGCATTGATGACGCCAACGCAAGAAAGTGAACGCATGATTATGGTCACTAATTTGCTGGCGCGTACCGATCATCCTGATGATGCGATTGAAGCATTACAAAGCTTCCAGACACCTGTACGTTATTATCGAAAATTGGCGCGTTATAATTTGGCGCTCGCTTTGCTCCAGAAAAAACATTTGGATGAAGGGAAGTCTTACAGTGCTTTAGATCTTCAATTGCAGAAAGAGCACGAGCTATTGGCGACGCGAATTTTAGAAGATTTGATGAAAGACAGAATGCCTGCGCTTTTGCCAATTATTAAACCTTCTGAATCAGCACTAGGTAACCAAGCTCAAGCTGCGGGAAAAGAAAAGAATCTTGGCTATGACCCTAATATCGAACAGAATGGTTGGGCGAGTAGTTTTGGTTATAACAAAATCCACACCCAGAGTTTGATTGAAAATCGCGAGCTTGGTAATGCCTCAACATTTACCAAGAGTGCATTAACAGGCGGTGATATTAAAGATGACAGTATTACGCCGCGTGAAATCTCTAATCTGAACGATAAGATTGCTTTATCGTTGGCATATTTACGATTATTGCGTGATGAACCTCAATTAGCCAAAACAGCATTGCGCAATGTTCAATTAGATAGTCCATATAGTAATCAAGCATTGTTGACCAGTGCTCATATCTATTATCGACTAAAAGATTACGGTCGTAGTTTTAATTTTTCCAATGAACTCATTAAGCGGAATCCTGCTGATCCTTTAGTTCAAGAAGGATGGCTGTTGTCTGCGAGTGCGCTGGAAGAACAGCAAGATCCTAATGCGATTGATCGTTATCGTGCTGCGATTGCAGTGTATAAAGCGGAGTCTTCACAGCTAACTCAGTTCGATAAAGAGATCGAAAATATTGATGTGCTGAAAACATTTCCTGTAGAGGCTTCCGACCCGATCTTGCTTGGTCTGCCAAAAATCCCAGATACGCCATATGCTGGATTGTGGGCACAATTGTTAGAGCGTAGTGAGATCTTGTCGATCGTACAGCAAGTGCAGCAGACGGAGTTGTTGCAAAGTAAGCTGGGAAATTATGAAAAACAATTAGCGGAACTTGAAGCTGCAAAGACCTCTGATAAAGAGGAGCAAACTGATATTAAAGCAGCGCGTGAGCTACTGAATAAAGTGAAATCTGATTTCAAGAAATCAGGAGAGCAAGATCATAAAGCATTGCTGGCGCAAATTCGTTTGTCATTGAAGCAAAAGCAATTGCAATTGGATCATTATTTGACAGAGTCATTACTCGGCTTACAACGTGTGAGCGGTAAACATTCATAAGATAGATGTAGGCTTTAATCGGTTGGTCACGCTAATCGATTAATCTTACAGTACAACGCTTTAAAAGCAGTGTTTTAAAAGCAACGTTTTAAAAGATCAGGGATAGTTCATATGCGTCGTGCGGTATCCAAGCTGTTATTGGCTTTGTTGAGTTTAGAAGCTGTGTCAATGTCATCGTTTGCGCTGGCAGGGACACTTGCTGACTTGGAAAACGCAAAACCAGACACCTCTACACCAGCGGTACAAGCGCCACAGCTTTCATCCGCAGAGGAAAATCGTATCGATAGCCAGCTTTATGAGCGGATGATGAAGCAGGCTCGTGAATCGAGAGATCCTAAAGTTATTAATGCGTATTTGGATCTTGCTCGTAAAATTAAAAGTAAGCAATTGGGCGGCGCTGATGAAAAAAGCGAGCTACAAAGCCGTGTAGATTTTTACCAAGAGCAGATTAAAAATACGCCAATTAATGAGCAAACTGAAGATTTGTATTATGAGTTGGCAAGTAGTAATGATCAGTTAGGTCATCCAGATGCGGCAGCTGCGGCATTGACTGAAATGTTAAAACATTTCCCTAAATCAACTTACGCACCAGAAGCTCATTTTCGGATTGCTGAAGCAGCATTTAATCGCAAACAATATCAATTCGCGACTCAAGAATATCTTGCAGTTTTGAGTTTTGACGATAATAAATATACTCAACAAGCACAGTATTTTTACGCATGGTCTTTGTATAAAGATGGACGCTTTGAAGAGGCTATTCCGCCATTTCAGCACTTGATTGATAGCCTTCGCACCCGTGCAACAGAAAACAAACGCGACGCATTGTTGCTGCAAGATAGTTATCGAACTTTGTCGTCCATTTTTATTCAGCTCGGCGGCGTGTCTGCATTAGCCAGATATTATGACGGTAAACCTCTTAGCGATGAAGAGACGTTGATGTATCGCCAAGTGGCTGATCGTTATCGTGATCAAAAACAATTGTTAGACGTTGCAAAAGTTTATGAAGGTTTTGTGCAGCGCCATCCTGATGATGTGCAAGCTGCTGTCTTTAGTAATGATGCAATTGCGGTTTATAAAGAAGCAGGTTTTGCGCAGGATATTATTCGTTCTAAAAATGAATATGTGCAACATTATGATATGGACCAAAACTATTATAAGTCTGCAACACCAGAACAACAGGCAACGATACGTCCAGTCCTGAAATCCCAGTTGGATGATCTGGCAAATCACTATGATGCGATTGGTCAAACCCAAAAATCGACCGCAGACTACTTACATGCAGCTGATCTTTATCATAAGCAGTTAGCTTTAGCGACTGAGCCTGCTGATGTGATGCGGATTCAACAGCGACTCGCTGAAGCACTGTATAACGGCGGTAAGTTTGAGGATGCAATTCCGTATTTTGAGACGCTAGCGTATAGCACTCCGAATGCAAAACCGAGTGATATGGGTTATTTTGCATTGTTGTGTTATCAAGCACATGCCAAAGAACTCGCGAATCAGCCAGCAGAGCAACAAGATGCGTGGTTGGATAAACAATTGGCAAGTAGTGAGCAATATGCCAAAGCATTCCCAGCGGACAAAAACTCACCAGCGGTCTTGTTAGCCTTAACAGGAAAATATTTAGATCATAAGCGTTTTGATGTGGTTGATGATATTGCTAGCCGTGTTCTTGCATTGCCAAATGTCAGTGCAAGCGATATTAAAACTGCAAGTATTTTGAAAGCGAATGCTGAGTTTGATCAACAGCATTGGAGTGATTCGGAAGCAAGCTATCGTCAGGTTTTGGCACTATCAACATTGGATGCCGCAGAGCGTACACGTTATCAAAATCAACGTGCGGCAAGTTTGTATAAACAAGCTGAAGGTGCGAAGGCCGCAAACGCTTTGGATGATGCACTCAAACTTTATCAACAAGCTGGTGATGTGACACAAGACGCAGCAGTAAAAGTGGATAGTAGCTATCAAGCGGCGATGCTGTATGGTGAGACTTCGCAAGCATTACCATTGTTGCAACAGTTCTATAGTTTATATCCAGCCGCGCCGCAAGCCGAAGGCATTCCTGAACGTATTGTCAAACTGCAAGAAAGTGCGCAGGATTGGTCGGGTGCATCAGAGACTTACTTGAAGATTTATCATCGTGATATTGCTAAAGCTGATGCGACTAAACAATCGAATGCGATGGCTGCACTTTGGCTTGCTGCGGAAAGTCAGCACAAAGTGGGCGCAAATAATCCAAAAGAATTGGCGTTGTACCAACAATATTTGAAAGAGCCTCATGCCGTGCTTGCGCAAAGTTTAGAGGCGAGCGAACGCTTATATCAGGCGGCTATCCTTCAGCATGATACTGCAACGCAGCAACAAGAATTAGCGCGCCAGTTACAGATGTACCGTAGTCAATTCCAAACTGCACCAGCTGATGTACAACCACGCTTACGCTATTTTGCAGCGCGTGCTTTGACATTACAAACTGCTCCATTAATTGAACAGTACCGCGCCATTGCAATTACTCAGCCTTTAAAAGACAGTATTCCGCGCAAACAAGCCGCTTTGCAAAAAGTCTTGGAGAGTCAACAACCAATTCTCGATCTGAAAGTTGCTGAATATGTCACGCAATCACAGTTTGTTTTGGGTGATAGTTTCGCCAGATTCTATCAAGGCATTTTGCAAGCACCAGCCCCGACAGGTCTGAGTGATCTTGAGTCTGAACAGTATCAAATTGCGCTTGAGGAACAGACTCAGCCATTGAAAGACAAGGCGATAGAGTGGCATAAGGCAAATGCGAGTTTGGCGCAGGATTCGTGGGATACATGGATTGCACAAAGTTTTGATGCTTTAGCAACCTTATCGTCAGGTCGTTATTTACGTCCAATTAAGAAGTCAACAGTGCCAGTAGCTGAAGTAAAATTGGCTCGTATGGTGGTAAATATTGATCAGAATCCACAACAAACGTTGACTGATCTCGATGCTTTGTTAGCTGTTGCTGGACAACATAAACAAAGTGAAGTGGTGGTTAAACCAACGCCAACTCGTCCATCTTTGCTGAAAAAATTAGCAGGTGTTGTCGCAGACAAGGCTCCAAGTAAAAAGGCACAGCCTCAAGTTGCTGTGAATGTGGATACAAGTGATAGCGATGTGCAGCTGATTCAAAGCTATCGTGGTATTGCACTATTACGTCTTGGTAAGTTTAAAGAGGCTGCCGCTGCATTTGCAGCAAGTGAAGCTGAAAATGCTCGTCCTGACGTCAGTGTGAAGCATGCTGATTCAGCATATTTGTTGGGTGTAACCAATGAGCTTTATCTGGGTAATCAATCAGATGCGCTCAGTGCTTATCAGCGCTATTTGTCCGTTAATCCTGATGATAAGGCAGTGCAGAAGTGGGTGAATCTGCTGCAAAAAGAACTCAAATTGCCTTTGACCGTTTTTGCAAAACCCGTTACTGAGCCAGCAACTCCAGCAACTCCAGCAACTCCAGCAACTCCAGCAACTCCAGCAACTCCAGCAACTCCAGCAACTCCAGCAGCAG
>JAGWUI010000091.1 GCA_028868515.1 Gammaproteobacteria bacterium | reverse complement strand
ACATCGCCAATGACAAACCGATCACCATCGCAGGCGTTAAAGCCGCATAAAACATCATCAACGGCAGTTTGAGTAAAAGTGCATGCAGTTGTTCCAGCATTCCTGCTGCCAAAATCAAAATCGCATCAGCTAATCCTGTCCAGATCGGCCAAATCAATAGCGCAACTAAAGCCAACGGCACAACAACCAATCCAATCAATGGAATCGCAACAAGATTCACCGCAACTGAAAATAAAGAAATCTGATGAAAAAATGCCAACGTTGGCGGAATCAACAACACAAACATCGAAACCTGTAGCTTGACCAAGAACTTAACTTCTTGAATGAATCGTTGCCAACGCGTCCCTATAGGCACAGGCTGCCGAACAAGACTCATCAGAACTGCTGTCGCCACAAACGATAACCATAACCCACTCTGATAAATGGCTAATGGATCAATCAACAAACTGATGGACAACGCAATCAGCATAATCGAATACGTCGACCGCAACCGACCCAATAAAGTCAGGAACGTAGAAATCCCGACCATGAGTACAGTTCTCTGCGCAGGTACGCCCCAGCCCGCTAGCAGTGCATAACTAAGCACCATCAGCATCACGATAGGCAACAAGAGAACCTTTCTCGGTATTCGTAAGTAAATGCGGGGATAGATATTTAAAATCTGCTGCAACAGCCACGCCACCATCAACGCAGCAAGCACAACATGAGGACCTGAAATTGCCATCAAATGACTAATTCCCGCCTGCTGATACAACTGCCGTAAGTCAGGATCAATGAGTACCGAGTCGCCCGTTAATAATCCCAATAAAACACCACGCGCTGGCGAATCCAGATCTGACAAATGATCACGTAAAGCATTTCGTAATCGATCCACTTGATCCAGAATACTCCGTAAACCTCCAGCATTAGATTCAACTAAAGTCGCAGACTCTAGAGTTCCCGTTGCACCAATATGCTGTGTCATCAACCATTGTTCTTGATCAAATGCCGCTGGTGAAGCACTACCATGAACTGGCGATAATTTCACACTGACACGCCATAATTCACCTGCTCGCAGGTTAGCAACAGGTTGTCTGTGATCTGCATTCAAAGAAAATTTCGGATAGAGTAACCATCGCCTTGGCAAACCCTGTATGGCTTTAACGGGTTCAACGACTTGTCGCCAATTTTCATCGACACCGTCGCTCATACCTATGACACGCACCACCGTATCAACAGTCTGTGGCGCTTGTAATCGATCTTGTAATGCCTGATTCATCGCAGATTGAGTCAAATAAAAACCCAATGCAAACGCCAAACATACAGCCACTACACCATAAGTCATCTCGCGCCGAAACATTGCAGGAACAAGCTTTGAAGGCAAGAGTTTCCACATAGCAACAACAATCAATGTAACAAGACACCCTACGATCCATACAAATTTATGGCTAAACTGAAGTGCAGTCGTCATGACTCCGATGACAAAAGCCACTAGAATCCAATTCAATACATCTGGATTGATCTGCCGCAGATTCGTTTTTGGATTGTGAACAAAATGACTCAATCGACATCCTATTATTGATTTAGATTTATTTTATAATGATTTAATC
>JAGWUI010000008.1 GCA_028868515.1 Gammaproteobacteria bacterium | reverse complement strand
TTGGATGCGTCACAGCAATCTTGACCGCAACTTCGCGCGTTTCTGCACAACGACCGTGTGGACCATAAGTCGACTCTGTGCCGATGTATTCAATCGATTTTTCAGTGAAGCCAGACACACCACGCATTGCCAAAACACGTTCACATTTTGAGACAATCGCATTGGCAACTTTTTCAGCTTTACGCTTAGCATCAATCCCCGCAATCACAAAACTGACCAACACACGATAACCATCGGCATAAGTTGCACTGACTTTATATTGGTTGGTTGGCGCGCGACCTTTTGCACCACTGACCTTCACGCGATTGACGTCAACCTGCTCTAACTGCACATGACTAAAATCCGCCACGACATCTGGCAAAATATAAGACTGAGGGTCATTGATCTCATAAAGAATCTGTTCGCCAATCGTGGCTTTGTTAATCAAGCCACCCGTTCCATCAGGTTTACTAATCACAAATGAACCATCCGCAGAGACCTCTGCTATCGGGAAGCCCATGTTGTCGTAGCCAGGGACATCTTCCCAATCGGTGAAATTACCGCCAGTACACTGCGCACCGCACTCAATCACATGACCCGCAAGTGCAGCTTGAGCAAGACGATCATAATCATTCGTTGCCCAACCAAACTCATGCATGAGTGGTCCAATCACCACCGCAGAATCCACCACACGACCAGTAATCACAATGTCTGCACCAGTTGTCAACGCATCACGAATCGGCACTGCGCCTAAGTAAGCATTAATACTTGCCATATTTTCAGGCATCGTTTGACCTGAAAACATTTCAGTGACGCCCGATGCACGAAGCTGCGCTTGCTCTGCCGTCAGATCATCACCGAGTACCACTGCAACTTTCAAATCTAAGCCTGCCGCGTCAATCAGTTTCACGATCGCATCACGACAAGACAGCGGATTGATACCACCCGCATTACTGATCACTTTAATTTTTTTTGCCGCAATCGTTTTCAGCAAAGGTTCCATAACACGCGTTACAAAATCATGCGCATAGCCCATCGTTGGATCTTTCATCTTTGCACGTGCCATGATCGACATCGTGACTTCAGACAGATAATCAAACACCAAATAATCAATCTGTGCCATATGCACCAATTGAAAAGCTGCGGTATTGGTATCGCCCCAAAAACCTGAAGCGCAACCAATACGGACAGTTTGATTGGCGTCTTTTTGATTTAAACCTGAAGTCGATGAATCAAGATTTTGTGTGTGGTCAGTCACGGCAAAATACCCTTGCTTGAATGTAAAGCAAGACTACCAAGCAAGCGCTTGGTTTGTAAATAGCATTGTGTTATTCTTTTTTGACCAGAATGCTCAATGGATTGAGCTTAAAATGTTAGAATTTGTGCAATCTACTGTTTTTAATGATTTTCATTAAACTCCGAAAAAGAACGGCCAAGTCATCCTTAAACTTTTAATGGAAAAGTGATCTGTGAACCAATCTATTTCACCCGAAATACTACAGACCCTCCCTCCGATTGGCGGAATGGATGATAGTCCACGCGGTCGTGTGCTGCGCGCTGCCGCGTATTTGTTCCACGAACAAGGTTATGCACGAACCACCGTCCGCGAACTCGCACTCATGGTTGGCATCCAATCAGGCAGCTTATTTCATCACTTCAAAAGTAAAGATGCGATTTTGTGCGCGGTGATGGAAGAAGCAATCATTTATAACTTGCAGCAAATGCACAATGCAATCGAACAAGGTGCAACGCCAGCAGAACGCCTTAAAGGCTTAATTCGCGCTGAATTAGAATCGATTAATGGCAACACCAGTCACGCGATGGCGGTACTGGTTTATGAATGGAATGCCATCACTGCACAGCAACAAGAACCGTTACTCGCCATGCGTGAAGAATATGAATCTCTATGGCTTAAGGTGCTTGACGATTTAAAAGTGGAAGGAAAAATTAAACACGATACGTTTATCTGTCGTAGGCTGCTCAGTGGCGCAACATTTGGCACTGCGCTCTGGTATAAGCCAAACGGTCGTATCTCGATTGCTGAACTCGCAGAAGTGACTTTAGCGATGGCATTGCGCGGGTAAATCAGCGACACTTGGTTTCATAAAGCCCATGAATCGTAGGCCAGTACGATGAAATCACAACACATCGAACTTATTCCTCTATCCTTTTCTCACTGCGAAGAACTCGTTCGCTATGCGCAAGAACCAACGCTGTGGACTTGGTGGCTACGCCGCCCACCAACTCACCTCACCCAAATGCAGCAAGAAGTGCAAACCGCGCTGGATCAGCAACAACAAGGCACTCGCATCGCCTACGCAATCAAACATATCGAGCGCCAAGAACTCATCGGCAGCACATCTTTTCTGAATATTAATGACGCCCATAAAACCATTGAGATCGGTGGAACTTGGCTAGCTCTACCCTTCCAAAAAACAGGCATTAATCGCGAATGCAAAAACTTACTCATCAACTTTGCATTCGATGAATTAAACATGAATCGTGTGGTTTTACAGACGGATGAACTCAACGTAAGATCACGTCGAGCAATTGAAAAACTTGGGGCAAAATTTGAAGGCATTTTACGCCATGACCGAATCGTGTGGGATGGTCGAATTCGGTCGTCGGCGTCGTATAGTATTTTGCGAGATGAATGGGTTTAAAGATAGATGGAACGAGTCAACAACTTAAGCCAACGTCAAATTCACCACATCTAATCGCCTATCATCCACCGAACAGGTATCTTCCTTCACGTCCGCTTTCAACGACTCAAAATCAAACAACTCACGATCTGCGAGCTGCGATGGATGCACACTCTGCAACGCAGTAAAAATACTTGCCAAACGCTTCGGATGTTCAGCATCCCAATCGCGCAGCATATTATTCACTACCGCACGTTGTAAGTTCTCTTGTGTTCCGCACAGATTACACGGAATAATTGGGAACTGACTCTGGCTGGCATATTTGATAATGTCTTTTTCAGCGACATAAGCCAACGGGCGAATCACGATATTTCGACCATCATCTGACTTCAATTTTGGAGGCATCGCCTTCAACGTCCCACCATGAAACAGATTCAAGAAAAACGTCGCCATAATGTCATCACGATGATGACCCAGCGCAACTTTAGTCGCGCCAATTTCCTGAGCAAAACCATAGAGCGAACCGCGACGCAAACGCGAACACACCGCACAAAAGGTTTTTCCTTCAGGTGTCAGCTCTTTCACGATGCTGTACGTGTCTTTTTCCAAAATATAATATGGAATATTGCGGCGTGAGAGATATTCAGGCAAAACATGTTCTGGAAAATCAGGCTGCTTCTGATCAAGATTAACCGCAACAATATCAAAGCGAATCGGCGCAATCGCTTGCAACATCAGCAAAATATCAAGCATGGTATAACTGTCTTTACCGCCCGACACGCACACCATAATCTTGTCGCCATCTTCGATCATATTAAAATCTTTGATCGCCTCGCCGACTTGCCGACGAATTTTCTTCTGCAACTTTAAAAAAGCCGTAGTTTTGGGTGCATCAGGATTCAAAAATGGCTGACGCGAATAGTCTTCCGCAATCTCAACATCTAAACCATCATCTAAATCTTCTGCAAAATCATCACTCATCACACACCCATACCCAGCTTATTCAATTGATCGCGCGTATTTTAACGAAGTTTAAAGTCCATCATCAATCATTCCCGCACGACTCCTTTCAAATATCAGTTGCAGTGTGCTGCGCGCTCAAGTAAATTTCAGAGTAAATAAAGATTTAATTGATTAAACAACTAACGCAATAATTTTCACGCCTCAACGGAACTGGACGCGATGACACAGCACATGGATAGAACGAATCAAACAACTTGGCAAAACTGGTCTGGCTTACAACGCTCCAATCCTGCTCAATTCGTACAGCCTACAGATGTAACACAACTCAGCCAAACCATACGCCAAGCTCAAAAATGTCGCGTGGTCGGCGCAGGGCATTCGTTTAGCCCTTTAGTTTGCACTGATGACACCTTAATTTCACTGGACTCATTAACAGGTTTAGTTCGCCATGATGAACAGCTCAATCAGGCGACCCTACAAGCAGGTACACGTTTAAAGAATCTCGGGCCAATCCTTGATCCAATCGATCAAGCACTGTTGAATCAAGGAGATATTGATGAGCAAAGTGTGGCTGGCGCAGTATCTACAGGGACACATGGCACTGGAACAAGTCTGACTTGTTTATCTGGTTTCGTTCAGGGTTTTCAGTTAGTCACCGCAAATGGTGAAGTCCTAGAATGTAATGCAACGCAGAACAGTACCATTTTTGAAGCAGGTCGAGTATCACTGGGGAGCTTTGGTGTGCTTAGCCAAATCACCATGCAAAATCGCCCTCGTTATCGCTTAAAAGAACACATCCAGCTCACACCACTCAAAGATATTCTGAGCCACATGGATCAGTGGAAAACTGAACATCGTCATATTGAATCGATGGTCTTTGTCCACGCACAAGATGCCATCTTAAAAACACTTGATCCAACCGATGAGGGAATTCAAACCCTGCCCGCCCCGTGGCCTTCAGATGACACGTTATTAACGATCTTTTCTGAAATTGCCAGAAAGACACCATACCTGAATCCCTATGTACAGAAATTACTCGGCGCGTTTATCAAACCCACAACACGCGTAGATTGGTCATCGGCGGTTTTTCCAAGTGTGCGAGAAACACGCTTTAATGAAATGGAATATCAAATTCCTGCTGAGCGAGGATTAGAATGTCTTACCGAAGTGGTCGATGCGTTACGCAAACATAAAGCCCCAGTCTTTTTCCCACTTGAATATCGCTATGTCAAAGCCGATGACATTTGGCTCAGTCCATTTTATCAGCAAGACTGCGCCTCGATTTCAGTCCATCAATACCATAAACAAGATTGTCGTGAAATTTTTAAAATCGTCGAACCGATTTTCTGGAAATATGGCGGGCGTCCGCATTGGGGAAAAATGCATACATTAACAGCAAATAAGTTGAAAACACTTTATCCACGTTGGTATGATTTTTTAGCATTACGACAAGAGCTTGACCCTCAGCAAAAATGGATTAATCCACATTTAGAGTCATTATTTTTTGCTTAATTTCTTTGGCTAAAAAAGGGATAACAAGGCCATGTTTAATTATTTTAAAATATTGAATAAGGACTTACAGCAAGCGAACTTCACTTTACCCACACTTATTGTTGATCATGCTCGATTAGATGTAAATCTGGCACAAATCAAACTCATGCTTCCTGCTACGGCACAACCGCGTTTGGTTGTCAAATCACTCGCTTCCATTGAACTCCTCAAATATATTGCTGAAGATTTAAATTGCAATCGGTTCATGGTGTTTCATTTGCCTCATATTGCGCTGATGGTAAATACATTTCCGCAAGCTGATATTTTGCTCGGCAAACCAATGCCCATAAAAGCCATGCAGCTTTTTTATGAGCAACATGAAGATATGGCACAGGTACGCATTCAATGGCTAGTTGATAGTCTTGATCGATTACAACAATGTTTAGACTTAGCAAAAAAATTACAATTAAAGTTATTAATTAGTATCGAGCTGGATATCGGCTTACATCGTGGCGGCATTCAAGATTTAGAACATTTTCGGGAACTACTAAACCTCATTCAAGACAACCCGAAACATCTACAACTCAGCGGATTTATGGGCTATGACGCCCATGTAGGTAAAATTCCAAAACTGATTAAATCCGTAGAAAAAACCTATGAACAATCTCAAGCACAATATCAAAAATATATCACATGTTTAAGCAACGAATTTCCGAGCCTAAATACTCCAACCCTTTGTTTTAACGGCGCTGGAAGTCCAACTTTCAGCCTACATACCAAGCACAGCGTTTGTAATGATCTCTCTTTTGGTTCAATGCTCTTAAAACCGTTAGATTTTGATATCCCCACTTTAGTCGACTTTCAGTCAGCATTATGGATTGCGACACCCGTTCTCAAAAAATTACCGATCACTCAAATTCCAGGATTATCACTACTTGATAATGCACCACACCATAAGAATGCACTCTTTGTTTATGGCGGGAATTGGATGGCAGATTATGTGTATCCTGAAGGAACTCAGACAAACGCATTGTATGGTCGAAGCAGTAACCAAGAACTGATCAATGTCTCAAAATCATCAGATATCCAAATCGATGATTTCGTCTTTCTACAACCCACGCAAAGCGAAGCCGTGATTAGCCAATTTGAACATGTCTGGCTCTATCGTGGACAACACTTTACACCATGGGATACCTTTATGACTTAAGCGCTCAGTCAACTTCAGCGTATAGATTTTATGTTTATCTTCATTTAAAGACTCTATAGACTTAACCCTATAGAACATAAAAATATTATTTTTAAAATCAACCACCTATACAAACAAAATGAAAAAGTTAATTTTTTTTAACTCACGCTCTTACCTTTTTAGATATTTCATGTATATTACAAGTACTGAGTGCTAGTTCTCGTTTTTCTGGAACATGGAATGATGCATAAAGTGGAACAGCACGAAGCTGTTTCGAAAAGGAATAATAAGTATTAAAAACGGACTTTTATAATAAGTGAAGCTTCAAGCTTCCTAATTAAAACTAGAAACCTAGAAAGCTTCCGACCTATTTGGTACGTTTTTAGTACTGTTTAATCCACACACAAACTGGACATAGACTCTGATCAATCGGATCGAGCCTATTCATTTTATGGAAAAAACAGGAAATTATTATGAAAAAATCACTATTAGCCATCGCCGTATTATGTTGTGCAGGATTAACTCACGCAGAATCTCCTTGGACTGTCAAAGTTGGGTTCTCTGATGTTATTCCTAAAGGTGATGGCGGGACATTAGCTGGGTTTTCTGCATCAACCTCAAATAATGTGCAATTTACGCCATCGATTGAGTACGCCATTAACCCCAATCTGTCTGCGGAAGTACTCCTCGCCACGCCCTTTACCCATAGCGTTTATTTAGACGGTACAAAAGTTGCCAGTTTTAAGGACTTACCGCCAACCGTATCGCTTAAATATAGCTTTTCGAGCTATAACGGCTTCAAGCCTTATTTTGGATTAGGACTAAATTACACTATCCTCTGGGGTGAAAAAGCTTATGGTCCATTAACTGGCTCCAAACCACATGGTGACAACACCATGGGCATGGCTGGACTCATCGGAGTGCAATATGACATTCCAAACACACCTTATGGTGTTGCGCTAGATATTCGCAAAGTCGATATTGTCAGCAAAATGAAAGTTGATGGTACTAAAGTTGGTGATCTTGTCGTTGATCCTTGGGTTGTGGGTCTAAGTGGATCATATAAATTCTAAAAAACCTGTTTTTTCTCGCAGTGCCTTGGCAAAACAAGGCACTGCAACACCTATCCTTTCCCAGCACGAATCATCTGATTAACAAACACTGTCCCAAAATCAATATCCCCCGACTAATGTCGAGGGATATTAAGACTATTTCAGATCCAGTTTAACAGATTAAGGCAGTACCACAGATAGACCGACTTGACCACCTGTTCCTGAGGAAGTTGTTGAAACACCTCCATCTACACCCCAGCTATTGCTGGTGCTAGTGTAGCGTCCGCTAAAGCCTACTGCATTTTGTCCGCTGTAAGTCCCTCCTCCAATACGCAGTGTGACATGACCTGGAACTGAAGGAGCGGATTGGATCGCCATGGATGCCGCCGCTGCCGAATAAGCTTTGTTTTTGATGTCATTCACCTGCATCGACAAGCTATTGCCCCATGCATTCATTTGACTGACATTGACGGCATCAGTCGGTGCTGTACCTGCGGCGACATTAGTAATTTGACGTTCGCTACCCGCTGAACCCACAGATACAGTGTTGTCCCGATTGGCAACTGAGCCTTGACCTAACGCGACTGAGTTAATGCCATTGGCTGTGGCGCTGACACCGATTGCAGTGGCATTGGTGTTTGAGGCGGTAGCTTCTGCTCCAAATGCGGAGGAATTGTTACCACTGGCTACGGCATTGTTACCCACTGCCGTGGTTGGGTCGGCTGTAGCTCGTGCGCCAGCTCCAATGGCGACGGAGCCTTCATAGGTGGCTTGCGCACCTGTGCCGACGGCGATGGTGTTAGTGGCTGAGGCACTTGCATTTGAACCCAATGCCAATGCGTTATTGCCTGAGGCATTCGCATCTGTTCCTGAAGTGTTATTAATGCGGATTCCTTTGACGCCCGTGTTTTGCATGGATTGTAGTTGAGTACCCAGTGCGCTGATCCCTGTGGAGACTGATGACACTACTGTATTTGTAGTATTCAAGCCTGTCGAGACACTTGATACCGCCGTGTTTGTGGTATTTAAGCCTGTAGACACGCTCGAAACGACTGTGTTCGTTGTGTTCAAGCCACTCGAGACCGAGGAAACGGTTGAGTTCGTACTATTCAGTCCTGTTGATACACTCGAAACCGCTGTGTTCGTGGTGTTCAAACTTGTAGACACGCTCGAAATAGCTGTGTTCGTAGTATTTAAGCCTGTCGAAACAGATGATACTGCTGTATTAGTTGTGTTTAAGCCACTACTGACGGACGAAACCGCTGTATTAGTCGTGCTTAAGCCACTGCTAATTGATGAAACCGCTGTATTGGTAGTACTCAAACCAGCAGAAACATTACCCAAACCTGTTGAAACAGATGAGACTGCCGTATTAATTGTGTTTAAACCGCCGCTAATTGATGAAACCGCTGTATTGGTTGTGCTCAAGCCAGCAGAAACATTACCCAAACCTGTTGAAACAGATGAGACTGCCGTATTAGTTGTATTTAAGCCACTGCTAATTGATGAAACCGCTGTATTGGTAGTACTCAAACCAGCAGAAACATTACCCAAACCTGTTGAAACAGATGAGACTGCCGTATTAGTTGTATTTAAGCCACTGCTAATTGACGACACGGCGCTATTGGTGGTGCTCAAGCCAGCAGAAACATTACCCAAGCCTGTTGAAACAGATGAGACTGCCGTATTAGTTGTATTTAAGCCACTGCTAATTGATGACACGGCGCTATTGGTGGTGCTCAAACCTGCTGAAACATTACCCAAGCCTGTTGAAATAGTTGAAACTGCTGTATTAGTTGTATTTAAGCCACTGCTAATTGATGACACGGCGCTATTGGTTGTGCTCAAGCCAGCAGAAACATTACCCAAACCAGTTGAAACAGATGAGACTGCCGTATTAGTTGTATTTAAGCCACTGCTAATTGACGACACTGCGCTATTAGTAGTACTCAAGCCAGCAGAAACATTACCCAAACCAGTTGAAACAGATGAGACTGCCGTATTAGTTGTATTTAAGCCACTGCTAATTGACGACACTGCGCTATTGGTAGTACTCAAGCCAGCAGAAACATTACCTAAACCTGTTGAAACAGATGAAACTGCTGTATTTGTTGTATTTAAACCACTGCTAATTGATGACACTGCGCTATTGGTAGTACTCAAGCCAGCAGAAACATTACCTAAGCCTGTTGAGACAGCGCCAAAGCTACTAGAGATGCTGCTAAAGCCACTCGATATATTGCTGAACCCACTTGAGACCGCGCTGAATCCACTCGATATACTACTGAATCCACTGCTGATCACTGATACTGAGCTATAGACATTACTCAAGCCTGTCGAGACACTTGAAATGGCTGTGTTTGTGGTATTCAATTGATTCAGATTGACGGCATCAGTTCCTGCAGTGCCGTTGGCGAGATTGTGAATTTTCACTGCGGCGCCCATACCTGCAGTCGCGGTGCCATCGGTTGTATTCGCATTGAGCGTGATACTACAGTCAGCGTTTTCGTAAATACTAACCCAGGTACTGTCCCCAGAAATGTATTGGCTAGCTGGATCTGGGACACCTGCTCCATTGCCATTGGGATTCGCACATACCGCATAACTTATACTGGGCAACAACAATAGTGCAGCACTTGATGCGATAGACAATCCAATAGCTATCGCGCTTAACCGATGTTGAATCCCAACTAGCGCATCGGTATCGCCTTGTCCGCTAACTGCCCGTACAGACGCCCGACTATCTTTGGTTTGTGACTTGGCGATTTCGGATACTGCAATCCATGTACTGTTTGCCGCACTCCATACCACACGATAGATCTTATTCATGACATTATTCCAATAATTATAAATTTATATTAAACAATATTATAGGTAGCGATTATAAAAATAATTTAGAGCGATTTTAACCGCGCACGATCTTGCTTTTCTGCAGTCAAACCACTTTTTTTATTTCGTGACGAAAGTAACAAAATACAATCAGAGTTACAATGCAAAAGAGACACATAGGTACATTAAATTTACTTAGATAAAGCACAACTCACCCTGAAAGGTTCATCCTGTAGTACTCGTCTCCATCTCAGAAAATGGATAACGCCAGAATCTCCAGCCACCAGAAGCTCAGGAGTTGAAATCCAGCTCATCTCTAGGCTCATACTTGGCAATATCAATGGATAGCGAATACTTTTTTAACTTCAAATAAAAAAATAAACCTTTTCATTAAAATAACAGTCAACCATAGCAAAAACGATATCAAAACTTGCCAGATCAACAAGACATTCTGATGATTTTGGATAAATAATTCAGTGATGACGCTCTCGTTTAGAGAAAAATTCATCACCGATCAACCGATCAATTCGTAGTGAATCAACCTAATCGCTTGTCCTACCTAGCTGCATACGTCATAATCTTGCCCTTTATAGAATCCGCTTGGAAAGTACTTACGCCATGATGCGAACCCATTACTGTGGCTCATTGACTGAAGCCCTTTTAGAACAAACTGTTACCCTGTGCGGCTGGGTACATCGTCGCCGTGATCATGGTGGCGTCATTTTCTTGGACATGCGTGATCGTGATGGTCTCGTACAAGTCGTGATCGATCCTGATACCCCTGAAGCCTTCGCTACAGCAGATCGCTCACGTAGCGAATATGTGCTCAAAATCACAGGGCGCGTCCGTAAACGTTATGCGGGTACAGAAAACGCAAATATGGTTAGCGGTCAAATCGAAGTTTTGGCCAAAGAAATTGAAGTTCTTGCGACTTCAGAAACCCCGCCATTCCCACTGAATGACGACTTCACCAACGTTTCTGAAGAGAACCGCCTAAAATATCGCTACCTCGATATGCGTCGTCCTGAAATGCTCGAGCGCATGCGTTTCCGTTCAAAAGTCACCAGCCAAATCCGTAACTATCTCGATGAAAATGGCTTCCTTGACGTTGAAACTCCAATTCTGACTCGCGCTACGCCAGAAGGTGCACGTGACTATCTCGTGCCATCGCGTACACAGCCAGGTAGCTTCTTTGCGCTCCCACAATCACCACAATTGTTTAAACAATTGCTGATGGTGTCTGGTTTTGATCGTTATTACCAAATCGCGAAGTGCTTCCGTGACGAAGATTTGCGTGCGGATCGTCAACCTGAATTCACTCAGATCGACGTAGAAACGTCATTCATGAGCGATGAAGACATCATGAACATGATGGAAGGCATGATCGTCAAACTATTTGATAACCTCATGGGCATCAAATTCGACAAATTCCCACGTATGACCTACGCTGAAGCAATGCGCCGCTTTGCATCTGACAAACCAGATATGCGTATTCCATTGGAATTGGTAGACGTTGCTGATTTGCTACAAGACATCGAATTCAAAGTTTTCGCAGCTCCTGCAAAAGATCCAAAAGGTCGCGTGGTTGCGCTTCGCGTGCCGAACGCAGGTGACTTGTCACGCGGCAAAATTGATGACTACACCAAATTCGTCGGCATCTACGGTGCGAAAGGTTTGGCATACATCAAGATCAATGACATCACCAAAATCAACAATGGTTTGGATGGCAAAGAATCAGGTCTACAATCCCCGATCGTCAAATTCTTCCCTGATGCTGCATTGCAAACCATCATCGAACGTACTGGCGCCCAAAACGGCGACTTGATTTTCTTTGGTGCGGACAAAGCCAAAATCGTCAACGACGCAATGGGCGCACTACGTATCAAGATCGGTCACGATCTCGGCATGGCAACTTGCGAATGGGCACCACTCTGGGTTGTCGATTTCCCAATGTTTGAAGAAGTGAATGATGGTCAATGGACTTCTGTTCACCATCCATTTACCCTGCCAAAAGTTAGCGTAGAAGAAATGAAAGCTAATCCAGGTGCAGCAACATCCGTGGCCTATGACATGGTGTTGAACGGTACTGAATTGGGTGGTGGTAGCCTTCGTATCTACACACTGGAAATGCAAAAAGCGGTATTTGAAGCACTCGGTATTTCCGATGAAGAAGCAGCTGATAAATTCAGCTTCCTGCTTGATGCACTGAAATACGGTGCACCACCGCATGGTGGTTTGGCATTCGGTTTGGATCGTTTGATCATGCTCATGACTGGCGCATCGTCAATTCGTGATGTCATTGCTTTCCCGAAAACCAAAACTGCGGAATGTCCTCTGACACAAGCCCCTGCACCTGTTGAAGCAAACCAACTGCGTGACTTGGGCATTCGTCTAAGAGAGAAAGTCAAAACGGAAGAAGCGAAAGGTTGATTTTCGCGTCATAAAAAAGCCCAATCTGATGATTGGGCTTTTTTTTAGGTTACATCAGTTGTTTGCTAATCTCTGATTAAGCAGGTAATTTATTAAATTTTCTAAAATTCTTATCGACAATTGATTCTGGAAGAAATCGACGTAAAAAGCTCACTTGAGTTGATAGTTTTCCCGCAGTATATCGTCTTTTAGGAACTGCCGCCGTCGCTGCCTTCAAAACGACATGTGCAACAACTTCTGGAGCATCACCGGCACCCACTCCGTGCCGCATCAATACTTCCATAGCAGCGCGCGCTGAGTCATAAACAGCAAGCGTGCGATCTGGCTGAATAATGCGCTCTTCAAATGCGGTACGTGTGAATCCTGGTTCAACCAGCACGACACGAATACCTAATGTCCGTAACTCATGATCCAGCGATTCTGAGTAGCCCTCGATGGCATGTTTGGTCGATGAATAAAGCGCACTATAAGGTGCAGGAATTAAACCCAAGATAGAACTCATATTGATGATTCTGCCTTGTTTTTGCTGACGCATTATCGGCAGTACAGCATTCGTCACTCGTAGGACACCAAACACATTCACATCAAATAATGCCTGCGCTTGCTCGGCTGAAGACTCTTCTGCTCCACCGAGTAAACCAATCCCCGCATTATTCACCAGTAAATCAATACGTCCTGCTTGCCTCAAGACTTCTGCCACCATGCTCTGTACGGAAAGCTCATCCGTCACATCGCAAATCAGCATCGTCACACCGTCTAAATTGTCGCTAACAGCCTTACGACTAGTTCCAAACACGCGATAACCAGCCTGCTGGAGCATATGCGCTGTTGCCTTACCTATACCTGAAGATGCTCCTGTAATCAGGGCAACACCACAATCATGATTGCTCATCTTTCAAATCTCCGTGCGGGATGGATTACGAGAGATCGATGTGTTACTATCGATTTGAAAGTAATATACTACCATTTTGAAACTAAGTCACTATCAAAACAGTATGAACGCTAAAAATATTTGTACAGACCCATGTCCAATTGCACGCAGCCTCGCACTCGTTGGTGATGCTTGGAGCTTTTTGATCCTTCGCGATGCTCATGCAGGCCTCACACGCTTTGACCAATTCCGCAAAAGTCTCGGCATTGCACCAACGATGTTGACCAAGCGTTTAGCAACACTGACCGAGGAAGGATTGCTCGAAAAGCGTCTTTATTCAGAGCGACCACCCCGTGAAGAATATCTATTAACCCCAGCGGGTAACGACTTTCTTCCCGTGTTATTTATGATCGGAGCATGGGGACGCCAGCATCGTGGCGAAGGCAAATTAACTCGCTTCTTAGACGCTGAGACAGGTACAGAAATTAAACCCATCGCCATAGATGAAATAACGGGAGCAAAAATCGGAACACGACCAATACAAATCGTCGTACCAAATAGTAATGAATAACAAATTCACGTCATAAAAAAGCCCAAGTCAAATGCTTGGGCTTTTTTATGATTTATCAATCACTTTGATGCGCGATGAAATGCCTCGGCTGCCGCAATCGGATCATGAGTTCGAGCAAAAGTATCTAACCATACATGATAATGCGCTAAAGTCGGCTGCTGCCACGGATGAAAATCACGACGGAAATATTTTAGGAAAGTCTGCCCCATCGGCGCCATCATCCCATTACGTCCAAAAAGTTTAACTACTCCACCATGAATGAGCTTCATACGCTGAATAAAACTAAAACCATCTGCTTTGAGAAAGTAGTTTGTCATTCTCAGTGAATCTAGCGTAAAAAAGAAAATTAAAAAGAACATTGCGGAGACACGCGTCAAATACGACACGTTCACAACTTTCATCACATCAAAAGTGACCGCTTTATGTTCCACTTCCTCAATCGAATGCCACGCCAACATCGCACGAACACGATAATCAACATGATCCATCGTTTCTTTTTTAGCAAAGAAACATTCCATCATCAACGCGGTGATATGTTCACATGCGACCGTAATCGCCAAATTATATTTAGCCGAAAAACACTTTAATAAAAAATTAAACATCGTATGTTGATATTTAATCAACTTATCAACAGGCATCCCATGTTGTTGTAAAATTTTATTAAATTCAGTATGAATTATCCCATGCTGTCCTTCCTGCCCCATAAAATCTTTAATTTCTTGTTGTAATCTTGGATCGGTCACTAGATCACGAAATGGGCGAAGACTACTGATAAAATAACGCTCACCCTCAGGAAAAGTCGCACAAACCCCGCCCCAAAACCGTGTCATGAACGGATCATTATCGAACCAATATTTAGGAATACTATGATCTAGCTTAAAATCCAGCTTTTCGCGCACAATCATATTCTGTTTAATATTATCGTAATCTTTGGATACGATCATATTCATTCTAATTCTCCTAAAATGCCTATTTATACCCATGAGATCATGCTCAGGGATAAGTACAAATCGACACGCTTTGTTTTATTATCTGAATTCAGCACTTCGGGTACTGCATTATTTCTTTTCAATCGTATTGCTTTTCCACAGCATACACTCAGTTCTTCTCAGAACTGTTACCACAGCTTATAACATACACCTTGTGATGTCATATTGGAACAAAAAAAGCCCAATCATTACGTTGGGCTTTGTGTTTTTTACATTTTAAATACCTATTTTCCTGCCTGATGGAACGCCTCACCTGCTGCAATCGGATCGCCTGTCCGTGCGAAGGTATCTAACCAAACTTGGTATTGAGAAACCGCAGGCGTTTGCCATGGATGAAAATCTGGGCGGAAATAGTTCAACCAAGGCTTAGCCATAGGCGCTAACATGCCTTTACGACCAAAAATCGCAGGCAAACCTTTGCGAGCCAGTTTGATTCGCTCACGTAAACCAAACCCATCTGCTTTCAAAAATTGATTGCAGATGTACAATGAGTTAAGCGTGAAGTTTGTGGTCAAAAAGACCATGCCCCATACCCGCATCGCATAGGAAACATCCGCCATTTTCATGACATCAAACGCAACCGCTTTATGTTCCATTTCTTCAATCGAATGCCATGCCAGCATTGCGCGCACACGATAATCTGTATTTTCCATCGTTGCTTTATGTTCAAAAAAACACTCTGCCATCAACGCGGTGATATGCTCACAAGCCGCAGTCACAGCAAGATTAAATTCAGGAGAACGCTTTTCTAATCGTGATGTAAAGAGTTCTTTTTGGAATGCAACTAATGCTTCAATCGGCATGCCCTGATCTTGCAGAATCTGATTAAATTCCGTATGAACAATGCCATGCTGGCTTTCTTGACGAATAAAATCCTTAACCTCTTGCGCCAACTTGAGATCAGTCACACGATCACGAAACTGGCGAACACTGCTCATAAAATAACGCTCGCCTTCAGGAAACGTTGCACAAATCCCATCCCAAAACCGTGTCACAAACGCATCCCCACCATGCCAATATTTAGGGATTGTGTGATCGAGTTTAAAATCCAGCTTTTCTCGTACGACGATATCGTTTTTCAGATCAGTTGAGTAAGAAGAATTTACGGCCATGTTCATTGTTGTTCCCTCAGGAAATACCTTGATGACTAGAGTATTACGCGAATCTAGGGATAAGAATTGACAAAGCTCGTCATTCTTTATACAAATGACGACATGAAAACATATTCTAGCCGCCAAGACGCTTATATCAATCAAACCTACGTATTGTTATTGGTTGAATATATTAAGCATCATCATCCCAAACCTGATGAGATGTTGCACACTCTTGGGATAACGCCAGACACCGCGCCATTAGACGAAAGAATCGCGCTCTCAAAATTCACAAAGATGCTAAAACGCATCGAACAAGAAATGAACGAACCTCATCTGGCGATTGAAATCGCTCGGCATATCACAGCTGCTCATTTTGGGGTTTTAGGCTATTTGATTCTTGCTTGCGCCAATCTCGGCGAGGCACTTGCTTTACTCACACGCTATGCCCGATTACTCAACGATCATTTTGTGATGACAACTCATTTTGAGGGAGATGTTGTTGTTCTAACATGGGATTTTCCTGATTTAAACGACTTACTCTTTTATGAGCTTGGGTTAGCAGCGATGATGCAATTCACCAGTCAACTCATTGGCATTAGCGCATCGACCCTAGAAGTACAATTGCGCTCTCCTCGTCCACAAGATCCAGCGTATTACGAAGAGTTCTATGGTTGCCCAGTCTATTTTGACCAAAAAGACATGCTGATCAGACTTCCTGTGCAATTACTCTCAACACCCGTCAAACAACCTGACCGAATACTGTTAGATCTACTATCTAAACAAGCAGATCAAGCTCTCGCCGCCTTACCTCAAGATGGTGAATGGGCGCATAAAGTTCGCCAAGAAATTGTCCGCTTGTGTCATGAAGACACCCCAACTTTGACAAAAGTTGCCAATCAACTCTACGTCACACCACGCACACTACAGCGCCATCTCAATGATGAAGGTTTTAGTTTCCAAGTACTCTTGGATGAAACGCGTCAGCATTTAGCCGAACAATATTTACAAGATCATCGTCTACAATTGACTGACATTGCCGACTTACTTGGTTATTCTGACCAAAGTGCATTGACTCGTGCGTTCAAACGCTGGACAGGTAATACACCAAAAGATCTTCGAAAAAACAGTTAATATTCACAACGTAATGCAAAAAGCCATACAAAAAACAATGCAAAAAAGAGCCTAATCATGTCGACATTTAAAGATCACTTTTCAGCACTCGCAACTGGATATGCCACCTATCGTCCAGAGTATCCTCCTGAACTCTTTGAATGGCTCGCTGGGCTATGTGCTGAACACGAACTTGCATGGGATTGCGCCACGGGGAATGGACAAGCAGCCAAATGCATCGCTGATCATTTTGAATATGTCGTTGCGACAGACGCATCAGCAGACCAGATTGCACAAGCTCAAGGCGCTGATAATGTAGTTTTCCGCGTTGCTTCGGCAGAACAATCCGAGTTAAAAAAACATTCAGTCGACTTACTTGTTGTTGCTCAAGCCGTGCATTGGTTTGATTTAGAGAAATTTTATGCAGAAGCGCAACGAGTCCTCAAACCGAATGGCATCATTGCTTTAATCACCTACGCACACCATCGCGTCAACGCAAAAATTGATGTGCCTTCATTGCATTATTATCATGATGTGATTGGTAATTATTGGCCTGCTGAACGCAAATGGGTTGAAACGGGTTATCGCGACTTACCCTTCCCATTCACAGAAATCAAAGCGCCAGAATTTAAACTTGAAGCCCATTGGTCATTACCACACTTTGTTGGCTATCAAGCAACATGGTCAGCAACCAAACGCTATATCGAAAGCACAGGACACAATCCTATTCCCGAACTTCAAGCAGCACTAGCACCGCTTTGGGGTGCACCTGAAAAGCTGCGTAAAATTGAATGGCCTCTTTCTCTTCGTGTAGGTTGCTTAAAATAAACTTATTAGTTTACTTACACCGCAACATGGGGCGGCTTAAAATGTCGCCCCCAGCAGATGATGGGTAATAAAAGTATTAAGCCTAATATCGCAGATAAACCAAATTGGGCGGTATAACCCAGACTATTCGCCAGATAACCGCTAATCAGATAACCAATCCCGCCCACAATCGTTGTCGCGCAGACCTGAAAGGTAAAATCACTACCTGCATGCTCGGGGCGCGCGTAGTCCATTGCCACAGTCAACAAGCCCACCATCGCCATTGCTGCGGCAACATGTTCAATGGCATTTGCTGCGTACAACTCCCATCCCATTAAAGGATAGTGCTGCGTAAATGCCCATGCAATCAAACTATATAACCCTGTCGTCAGTGCCTGTAATCCATTAAAACACCATAACGCCGTCACCCGATGGATATGTCGCATTAACCATGCAGCTAATGCTGCACCAACCAAAGATGACATTGAGCCAACAATCGTTCCCCAAAAACCAATCTTAGACAGACTAAACCCCATATCCACCATCAGTGGTTTCACCATGCCATTGGACATGTAATCTGCAATCTTAAATACCAATAAAACCAGCAACCACAGTCTCATTTCTGGATTAGACCAAAAATAACCAAACTGTTGTTCCAATTTATGCAGTCGCTTCAACACACGACTACGCAGATCACGCAAAGAATGAGTTGATGTTTTGGAAATATGCAAAGCACTTTTGAGTTCTTGCTTATTGATCCAAACAGGTTCTTTGAAAAAAAATACAGGGATCGTACTCAAAGCAATTAAACCCATCATCGCAAAGAACATAACGCGCCATGATGACCAATCCATCACCATCAACAGCACACCGCCACCAATGATCAAGCCAATGCGATAACCCACTACCTGAATCGCATTCCCCGCACTCCGCATGTCACTATTGAGCATACGCACCGCCAAACCATCGGTTGCGATATCCTGCGTACAACCCACGACAACCAATAGAATCAATAGGCCAAACAACACTGCAGCCGACTGTGGATGAACTAAAGAGGATGGCTCAAACATTGCCACGGCAAATAGAATCAGAACCGACAACAATGAAGACGGCAAAATCCAACTGCGACTTTGACCAATTTTTTCAATGTAATGATGATCAACCAATGGCGCCCAAAGAAATTTCACTGCTGCGGGGAATAACAACAAACCAGACCAACCAATCACAACCAATGAGACATGATATTGACGCAGAATTGCAGGCAAAGCTTGTGTTAGAAAACCAGCAGGCAAACCTTGTACGATATAAAGACTCAACAATAGCCCAAGCGCATAACGCTGAGAATGTCGCGGAGAATTGTGCGATGGATCTTTGTGTTCGTTCAAAAATAGACTCCAAAGAAAAGCCCCGTCATCGGGGCTTTATGAACTACTGCGTATCAATCAAACACGATCGTTTTATTATCATGAACAATCACGCGATCTTCCAAATGCCAACGCACTGCCCGCGTTAGAACATTACGCTCGACGTCTTCACCGAGCTCACGCAGATCTTCAACCGTATAACGATGGCTGACCCGCTCAACGGCTTGCTCAATAATTGGACCTTGATCCAAATCTGCCGTCACATAATGCGCGGTCGCACCAATCAATTTCACGCCCTTTTCATAGGCCTGACGATAAGGATCAGCACCAACAAAAGCTGGCAAAAATGAATGGTGGATATTAATAATTTTATGATGCCACTTTTCAACAAAATCAGAGCTAAGAATCTGCATATAACGTGCAAGCACCAGCACATCATTGCCTGACATTAATTCATGAATCTGCGCTTCAGCTTCAGGCTTATTTTCTTTGGTGACTTTAACCACATGAAAAGGAACACCAAAGCGCTCAACTGCATCGCACAAATCTTCGTGATTACTCACGACCTGTGTAATCTCACACGGCAACAAACCACGCTGCCATCGCCACAGCAGCTCCAGTAGGGCATGGTCGTACTTAGAAACGAGAATCCCTACCTTCTTACGATCACCCGCCAGCGTTAACTGCCAGCTCATCTGGTATTGCGCTGCAACGGTATCACCAAACGAACGCGTCAAAACATCACGAACTTCTTGCAGACGATCTAGCGCAAATTCGACACGCATAAAATACGTACCGCCTTGCTCTTCAGTCGCATACTGATCCAAAGCAATAATATTTGCACCATGATGGTAAAGAAAACTTGAAACGGCTTGCACAATTCCTGGACGATCAGCACAGGTAATGAGAAGACGAGCAGTATGATCTAAGGACATATTATGATCTTCTTTTTTGGACACTGAATAACAAAAATGACCAGCAGCATACTGACTCCGCCGCAAAAAATAAAGTCGTAAAAAACAAAAAACGGCTCTGGGAGCCGTTTTTTTGTCGATGGCGTAAATTTAACGGATAATTGTAGTCGTTGTCGACGCACCACTAGGTACCGCTGTGTTAATCTGAATATAATCCCCGCCAGCACAGTCATGCAGTGCAATCTTATACAGCACACTCGTACTAGTTGATTGCGAGAAGGTGGATGGTGTCAAAAGTGGGATCACTGCTGCCGTCGTTGATGCACCATTGAGCACATCAGCTGTACACGACAGATTGTTATTTGTATTATCCTTGGTCGTCACGCTCACTGTAGTGCCAGAGGGCATCGGTACGGTCAGCTGTGTATTGCCAAATATCTTGAAGCTAAACGTGTCACTACTGATCGTAGTCATACTGCTATCAATGCCCGATACGCCCACAAATGTTGGGGTATCGCTGGCAAATGCAAACAGAACCTGCTGACGCAATACGGCTGCCAAGTTATTGTCACAAGTACCGTCAATATTGGGTTGATCTGGTGTAGACGACGCACAAGTTGCCCCACTGGCACCGCGTGAGTAGCGGAACTCACCTAAGCTCACATCGTAGACATTGTTTTCATTGTCATCCCGAAAAGCGTCCCCAATATTGTGCAGCAGAGTGTCCACACCAACTGTATACATATTGTCGCCATCCA
The DNA here is from genome assembly GCA_028868515.1 of Gammaproteobacteria bacterium. Classification (GTDB taxonomy): domain Bacteria; phylum Pseudomonadota; class Gammaproteobacteria; order Pseudomonadales; family Moraxellaceae; genus Aquirhabdus. Next base: position 92,665 of record JAGWUI010000008.1, on the reverse strand, counting down.
CATCCGTATACGCCTTATCCCCTTCTACATAGGCCAATACGCTTACGCGACTATCTGTAGGGCGCGGATTTTGCGTGGTCAAGGTAACTGTGCATACGCCCGCCGTCGTCGCACAATTTGGCGTAATCACCCCGCCTTCGGTGATGAAACTTACGACAGTACCATCGGGCACTGAATTCCCATTACGATCTGCCAGTCGTGCCGTCACGGTCGCCTTATCACCATCAATGTCCGTACGCAAAGCGTTCTTACTCATAGATAGGCTGACACCATTCTGATAAGCCCGTCCTGTTGCAACAGCCACATTTTTAGACAGCACAGACACACTGGCATTCGTAGCAAGCGATGCTTTGACTTCTACAGGCCCTGGTATACTGCCTGGATACAGATTAACCGTCACCACGCCAGAGGAGTCACTTTTCACCGTCTGAATCGCACGATTGCCCAGCGTAACAAAGCTTAAGTCCGCAGGTCCTTTGGTCAGCTCAAGCGTAACATCCTGATTCGCTACTGCTGTGCCATTGGAATACACAGTAAATTGAATCTGTCCCGAGGCCGCCGAACCGCTATTCTTGGTCACAAGGTTCACCGCATTCGCCGAGCTATACACTATGGCATTGGCCGATACTGCCGCAATCGTCACTTGGACGGACTGTGTGATCGACGGATCACTGCCCGTCGCAGTGATGGTCTGCGTGCCTGCGCACAGCTTACCGTTGGCATCAATTGCTTTATAGGTCGTCGTCACGTCGCCTTGATTCGACGATACCACGGACGGCGTACTAAACGTACCGCAACTGGCGGAGAAGTTGACCGTGACATTGTTTTGATTACTCTTGGTAGTGGCGTCTTGCGTCTTGAGCGTGATATTGGTTGATGCCCCAGAATCCAGCGAAGTTGATCCTGCTGCCATATTGGCAAATGCTATGCTCGCGGCCTGTAACGTGACATTGTAGGCCGCGGTCGTCGCGCTGCCCGTACCATAGGTAGCTGCTGCCGTAATCTGATAGCTACCCGTATCACTTGCACTAGTTGGCTTCACCGAAATACTGGCCTCGCCATTGGCATTGGTCAGCACAGTGCTATTGGTCGTACCAAAGGTAACTCCACCACCCGTAAATGTCACCAAGGCTCCGCTGATGCCCTTGCCACTCGCATCGGTGACTTTCACTTTGGCAACCACGCCGGCCACGGTAATCACATGTGTCAAATTGCCACTGGTATCGTACAAGCTAAGCGCGCTGACATTTACTGCCGCAGCAGCCGTCGTGCCTGTCGTCCCCGTACTAGTCGTCGCAGACGTGGCGGAACCATAAAAACCACCACCACCACCACAGCCAGCAAGCGCAAGCGCCGCACATAAAGCGGTCAACTGTACTGAATGCTTCATTTTTAATCCTGCTTTTAGATTAGAATCCATTATTTTCCTACCCCATCCTATTCAAAAATTCTATTCCGAAACACAACGACCCTTTTTATTTATGCCCGCATTCCGTATACACGTTGTTCGACTTTACTTCACTCAGAAAGCATTGGCAATCTACATTGACTATATTTACAAAAATAGAGACTTAATCGTGCATTTTATAGCAGCTTATTCATAACGGATTACCGAACCACCCGCCATTTTGACTACCATCACCAAAGGTTTGAAGTAACGGCTCATAAGCTGCCCGCCCCTCACCCGTGAGATAAGGCCCTTCAAGAAAAACCATTTGGCGTAAACCTTGTCGCAACCAGCGTTCATCAAGCGCATCCGTTTGCGTAATATGTCCAGTCATGAGCAGAAAGTTTGACCAATTTGTCATGACAATCCAGATATTAATTATCAAGGCTTCAATTTCTATGAAGGATGCCTTCATCAAACCAGAATCAACAAATCCTTGGTAAATCTGCATACCACGTTGCATCACATGACGGGCATAGATTGGATAACGCTCTTTTAAAACCTCACTCGATTCAATCAAATGATTTGCATCTCGATGCAAAAAACGATATTTCCAGAACTGTGTTGAAAGCACATTGAAGTAGATAAACTTATCGTTGACATTTAAGGGGCGATCTTCGGGAACATTGAGCAGACTCAAAATTTCCGCCTGATAAACCATTAATAGCTCAGCAATAATCGCTTCTTTATTGCGGAAATGATAATACAAATTGCCTGGGCTAATTTCTAATGCAGCTGCGATATGATTCGTAGATACCGAGCGCTCGCCTTGTTCATTAAACAATTGCAAACTTTTCTGCAGAATACGATCACGAGTTTTCATATCACTTTTTTCCAGCCTTTTAGCAAATGAGTATTTTCATCCAAGAATACTATGTTTTAACTCAAATTTACCATTAAAAATACATTTGTCCTCATTTCACTGAACCGACCGTTCAGCAAAAATCATTTGACAGTTTAGAGTAATTGCTCTAAAAAGTACTCATCCTTTCCCAGATCGATTATTTAGCCATGAATATTGCAGCCAAACCAGCAACCGACAGTACCGCCGTTCGTCCTGATGTGCAACGTATGCATGATATCTTTGAAGCGCAAAAAGCCGCTTATCGCGCAAACTCCATGCCTTCTGCCGCAGAGCGTATTGAACGCTTAGCACGCTTACGTCGCGTTCTGGTTCAGTATCAAGATGATTTTGCTCAAGCAATTTGTGAAGATTTCAGCAATCGCTCAATTGATGAGACCAAAATTGGCGAAGTCATGACCTGTCTGGATTCAATTGACTACGTCACTAAAAATATTAGTAAATGGATGAAACCATCCAAACGCTCAACGAATCTTTTACATCAACCAACCAAAGGCTGGGTGGCTTATCAGCCATTAGGCGTTGTTGGGATTATGTCTCCATGGAACTACCCGCTTCTACTCTCCATTAGCCCATTGATTTGCGCACTGTCTTCAGGCAACCATGCAATGCTTAAAATATCTAGCGCATCGGCAACCTTTGGTGCGCTATTAGAAAAAGTTCTTGCGGAAGTGTTTCCAGAAAACCTAGTTGCAGTCGTGAATGGTGGCGGTGTTGTTTCTGATACATTCTGTCGTCTTCCATTCAACTTCTTAGTATTCACAGGTTCAAGTGCCATCGGCAAAACCGTCATGGCAGCAGCCGCTGAGAATTTGACACCTGTACTACTTGAATTAGGCGGAAAATCTCCAGTTGTTATCCATCCGTCATTCCCTATCGCGGAAGCCGCAGAGCGTCTGACTTTCGGTAAATTATGGAATGCAGGACAAACTTGTGTTGCACCAGATTTTGTTTTACTGCCGCGCGGCAAAACAGCAGAGTTTGTTGGGCAAATGCGTAAAAACATGAGCCAGTTCTATCCAACTTTGCTCAACAATCCTGATTTCACCAGCATCGTCAATGATAAACAATATAGCCGCCTACAACGCTATTTGGATGATGCACGTGAAAAAGGTGCAAAAGTCATTGAAGTGAATCCAGCCGATGAAGATTTGAGCCGTTCACACAAAATTGCTCCAACGATTATCACAGACATTTCATCCGACATGTTGGTTGCTCAGGAAGAACTCTTTGGCCCACTGCTGCTTGTCGTAGAATACGATACGATTGAAGAAGCCATTGATTATATTAATGATCGTCCACGCCCACTCGCGCTCTACTATTTCGACTACAACGAAGAACGTGCGCAATACCTCATGGATCATACACATTCAGGACAATTCGGCATCAACACTATGTTGACTCATATCGTCCATAGCGACCTGCCATTTGGTGGTGTTGGCAATTCAGGTATGGGCAAATATCATGGTCATGAAGGCTTCCTCACCATGAGCCATGCGCGTTCAGTGTTGCAGGTTGGAAAACTCTATAGCGTCAAGCTGCTTTTCCCTCCATTTAACAAGCCACAACATTCGCTGTTGAAGAACTTTTTCGTTCGCTAAAAGCCGTACCGCCCATCACCTCAAAATATGTAAATTTTGGGGTGGTTTTTGAGTTTCAACTTGATTAAGGCGTGTTTTTTTGGTATAAAACGCGCCTTGCTTTTTCTAATCAGTTTTAAACAGTCTTTTATGCGACGTCGGCGGCTAAAACTACGCATGAGTAGTTGGTCAAAAATGTCCTCATAGTCGGCTAAGTCGTCATATAAAGTAAAGTGGAGCTACATCATGTCAAAGGTTTGCCAAGTAACCGGCAAGCGTCCGATCGTTGGTAACAACATTTCGCACGCAAACAACAAAACCAAACGCCGGTTCGAACCGAACCTGCATTACAAGCGTTTTTGGGTTGAAGCTGAAAAACGCTTTGTCCGCCTACGCTTAACTGCAAATGCAATGCGTATTGTTGATAAACACGGAATCGAGAAAGTCCTCGCTGACTTGCGCGCTTCTGGTCAAAAAATCTAAGACCAATTTTTAGGAGCCTAAATCATGCGTGATAAAATTCGCCTAGTTTCAAGTGCTGGTACTGGTTATTTCTACACCACTACTAAAAACAAACGCACTATGCCAGAAAAAATGGCGATCAAAAAATTTGATCCAACCATTCGTCAACACGTTATTTTTAACGAAGCTAAAATCAAATAATTTGATTTGATGCAAAAAAAAGACCTGCACAATGATGCAGGTCTTTTTTTATAAATCACTTTTTATTGCAAAAAAGTAATCATTTCAAAAACAACAATCACCTATAAATTTCCTATTAAATTTTGCTATATTATTCACTACTACATTGATTTAACTACACGTTATAGCCCTACGACAAGCACGACGATAGCAATCAAAAATTAAATTTCTTATTTGATTCAATCACACTTTACGATTGTCTCGCATTCATTGGAGTACAACATGTCACATGATGTTAGTTTGATTGTTCTCCTCGCCGTGGGTTTTGGTCTCGCCTTAGTCTTTGGCTATGTTGCAGCACGTCTGCGTCTCCCACCTCTCGTTGGGTATTTAATCGCTGGGATTATGATTAGCCCAAATACGCCAGGCATGATTGCTGATATGCATATTGCTAATCAGCTTGCTGAACTCGGCGTCATGTTCTTGATGTTCGGTGTAGGCATGCACTTCTCGATTACAGATCTGCTTGCTGTGCGCAAAATCGCGATTCCTGGCGCGATATTACAAATCGCTGTCGCCACCCTTATGGGGATCGGACTATCATCACTATGGGGCTGGAGCTTCGGCTCAGGGCTTGTTTTTGGGCTTTGTTTGTCTGTTGCAAGTACCGTTGTGTTACTTCGAGCACTTGAGTCACAGGGATTAATGAAGTCAGTCAATGGGCGCATTGCAATTGGTTGGCTGGTCGTTGAAGACTTGGTGATGGTTCTCGTTTTGGTTTTACTCCCTCCAATGGCGGTTATGCTCGGCGGTGAGTCACCACACACGACAGCAGGGAGTACAAATAACCTCCTGATCACCGTCGGCATCACCCTTGCGAAAGTCATTACGTTTATTGCGCTTATGCTGATTGTGGGACGGCGCGTGTTTCCAAAATTCCTACTCTTGGTTTCACGCACAGGCTCAAGGGAACTTTTTACATTATCCGTTGTCGCCGCCGCAGTCACGATTGCTTACGGCTCTTATGTATTATTTGGCGTGTCATTTGCCTTAGGGGCATTCTTTGCGGGGATGGTTGTTCGTGAATCTGACTTCAGCCATCGTGCAGAAGAAGAAACACTGCCACTGCGTGAAGTTTTCTCCATCTTGTTCTTCGTATCTGTTGGAATGTTATTTAGCCCAGCAGTATTGATTCAGCATCCCATTCAAGTTTTGGCTGTAGTTGCTGTGATCGTACTGGGAAAAACCTTAGCAGCAATGGGATTAGTGTTGTTCTTCCGCTATCCACTGAACACGGCACTCACGGTTGGCGCAAGTTTGGCACAGATTGGCGAGTTCTCATTTATTCTCGCCAGCGTCGGGCTATCTCTCAAACTACTGACCGTTGATGGTCAAAATCTGATTTTGGCAGGCGCACTCATTTCGATTAGCTTAAATACCGCAATCTTTGCTGCAATTGAGCCTGCACAGCGTTGGATCAGAGCTCGCTCCCATTTAGCGAGGAAACTTGAACGTAGCGGCGATCCGCTCTCCATGCTGCCAATGAGTGTGGATAATGAATACCTCGATGGTCAAGTTGTACTGATTGGACACGGCGCTGTTGGACGACGAATTGCTCAAACGTTTAAAGAGCAAAATATTCGCTATGTCGTCGTTGATGAAAACCGCGATATTATTGAATCTCTACGCGCACAAAACATCCCTGCTGTGTCTGGTGATGCGTGTGAACCTGCTGTGCTCATTCAAGCGCATATCGCACAAGCGAGCCTATTGGTTGTGTCAACTGCTGATGTGTTTGACGTGCGGCGTATGGTCGAAATTTCGCGGATACTCAATCCAAAGATTGAAGCAGTGATCTGTACAGAGAGTCTTGCTGAGGCGCAGTTACTTGAACAAGAGCATATCGGCAAAGTCTTTATGTCCAAACAAACACTCGCGGACACCATGACAGAACATGTATTCCATCGACTTGGAAAAGAGCATCTGGTGAAGTCGTTGCATGAAACAATAGGACATCATTAAAACACGACATCGCTCAATGAACAGCCACACTTTGACAGGCTTAGCACTCTACCATTTATTTTTGGCATAAAAAAACGACACTCATTGGGTGTCGTTTTTATAAATACTCTTAAAAAACTAAAACATATTAGCTGTAGTGTGCTGGGCACTCATCCATCACAGCAGCATGCCATTTTGCAGATTGCTGCTCCATCAAAGCTGATAACGCAGCCTGAATCATTTGCTGACCAATACCCTGCAACGCATCACCAAGCGCAGCTTGGATTTCATCCGAAAATTTGATGGTCACAAGTGGCTCACTCGACGTTGTTTCTGCATCACTTGGACGCTTAGACATGTCAACTTCTGAGGCAAGCTCAAGCAGACCCTCTACGTCATTCTGAGCCGAATCTTCTGCAAAATCAGCAGAACGCAATGCAATCACACCCGCTTGCAACTGTACCAATTCAAGTACGGTTTCGCTTGGCATAAACATTTCAGTCTTACGAATAACAGTCATATCTGCACCTCATTACCTGTGCGGATTGGTGCTCGCCAACCCTATTTATTTTTAAACTTCCCTGATGTGTTACCTAAAACAATTTCTAAAATTCAGGTTGGTTTACATGTAACGCAACAATGCAGATATTTTCTGGATAATTCAAGAGGTAATACGACTTTTTTACTAAAAAATGACACTTTTTTGCGAAATAAATGGCCAAAAATCAAAATTCGACCATTTCGTTGCGGAAACCATCGATCAAATTGACTAATTCCAGATGCCACTCCTTCAAAATCTGAGTATCTGGTAACCATGCTAAAGGACTATATGTGACCTTGATAATCAAATTTGAAGAGGCATTATCATCAAAAACTGGCTCTGGCGGTTCTGGCGCATACTCACATGCAGCAAATGCGCGATTTAATTCTGCAAGAAATCCAGATTGTGAAAGCTGCTCCAAAATCGTGATTTCTGGTGAGACTTGACCACGTTGCGCCATTTTTTCTTTAATACTGGCAAAAGTAGGATGGCGATCCGTTAATTTGTAGTAACGCACCAACTCTTGCAGAAATGCCAAAACAGCGCCGTGTAACTGAAATACAGCCGCTTCACGAGATGCTTGAGCAATTTGAGGGTTTTCTGCCTTATTCGCCTGCAATACTGATAAGCGAGCAAAATAGAGCTTTTGGTTGGTACGGTCAGCATGATAACGAGCGACGCGAGACATAAGCTTTTTCCAGACTATAAATAATAAAAACGATCAAAAAACAAAACCGCCTCCCTTATCATGGTGGCGGTTTCATCAAAATCAAACGACAATCCCTAATAAATATTAGGCATCAACCCATTTTCCATCGGTATAAACCATTGACCATTTTGTCGGTTTACCATCATGCTCAGATGCAATGTACTGACTTGCGGTTTTACGACTAAATTTGAGTAATGTCGGATTACCTTCAGGGTCGGTATCAGGTGCACTGAGTAGATACAGATACTTCGGATCGAGTTTATCTTTCACAGAACGCAACTCAGAAATCAAAGGAGCACGAGTTTCTCGGACTTTAGGGAATTTACTTGCTGCCAAGAACATTCCTGCGGCACCATCACGCAATACAAAGAAATCATCATGTTTAGTTGAACGCAGCTCAGGCATCGGAATTGCGTCAGCACGCGGTGGCGCTGGTTGTCCATTTTTCAAGACTTTGCGTGTATTGGTACAGCTATCACAAGCGAAATAAGGACCAAAACGGCCTGTCTTCAGTTGCATCTGACCAGTTTCACACTTATCACAAGGGATGGTTGGCCCATCATAGCCTTTGATCTTGAATGAGCCTTCCTCAACGATATGACCTGGACAGTCTGGGTTATTTCCGCAGACATGTAACTTACGACCGCCATCAATGATATAACTATCCATCGCAGTGTCGCAGATTGGACAGCGTTTTTTCGCCATCAAATCTGCGGTTTCCGCTGCGCTTCCTTCATCGCCGTCTGCGCTGGTGTCTTCGGTAAGCGCTGCCAACGATTCCACAGGCGCAAGGTTAATCGTGCCTTTGCAGCGCTCTTTTGGCGGTAGGTTATAACCTGAACAACCTAAGAATACACCCGTCGAACCTGTACGAATCTGCATTGGACGCGAACACGTTGGGCAAGAAACCTCACTCACTTCAACTGGCAAATTACGACGCATGCCTTGATCAGGATCTTGTGATTGGGCGCGTACGAGCTTTAGCTTAAATTCGCCATAAAACTCATTGAGTAAATTCTTCCAATCACGCTCACCATCGGCAACTTTATCAAGCTGTCCTTCTAAGTCTGCGGTAAACGTATAATCCATCAGCCTCGAAAAATTTTCACTTAAACGATCCGTGACAATGTCACCCATTTTTTCGGCGTATAAACGACGATTGTCGATTTTGACATAACCACGATCTTGTACCGTCGAAATGATCGCCGCATACGTTGATGGACGACCAATGCCACGTTTTTCAAGTTCTTTAACCAAACTGGCTTCAGTGAATCGTGCAGGCGGCTTAGTAAAATGCTGACTCGGATCAACTTTAACAAGCTCTAAAACATCGCCAACTTTTACTGCTGGCAAGAGTAAATCATCATCTTGCTTACTTGGCGCCATGACTTTGGTAAAACCATCAAACACCATAGTTCGACCGCGCGCGCGCAGTTCAATATCTGCGGCTTGCACAATAATATAAGACGATAAATACTCCGCAGGCGGCATTTGGCTCGCCGTAAACTGACGCCAAATCAGCTCATACAACCGTTGCCCATCTCGCTCTATCGTCGTCAGTTGGTCACCTGACAATGCGATATTAGACGGACGAATCGCCTCGTGCGCTTCTTGTGCGCCAGCTTTATTGCCATAAAGATTTGGTTTAGCAGGAACGTATTTTGCGCCAAACTTATCTTCGATGTGCCCACGTACCATTGCCAAAGCATCAGCACTGATAAACGTTGAATCCGTACGCATATAGGTGATATGACCCGCCTCGTACAAACGTTGAGCCAGAATCATGGTTTTCTTCACCGAGAAACCTAAACGCGTACTCGCCGCTTGCTGCAAAGTCGACGTAATGTATGGCGCTGTAGGATTAACTTTGGTTGGCTTATCTTCTCGCGTCGTTACTTTATACGTTGCTGGTTTGAGCTTCGCCACAACTGCATCGGCTTCTGCTTTGTTCTTTAGCTTCAGCGCTACGCCTGCCTGTTTGGTTGCTTCCAAACGAATCGGCACCTGATCTTTTTTGGTATACAGCGTATCGGCAAAAATTTCCCAATATTCTTCTGGGATAAACGCCCGAATTTCACGCTCACGCTCAACGACGAGTTTCACCGCAACGGATTGCACACGACCTGCGGACAAACCGCGCGCGATTTTTTCCCAGAGCAACGGCGAAACCATATAACCAACAACACGATCAAGGAAACGACGCGCTTGCTGTGCATTCACTTTATCAAGATCTAATCGACCAGGTACTTTAAATGCAGACTGAATGGCATTTTGAGTAATTTCGTTAAAAACCACACGTTTATATTTATCTGGACTACCGCCAATCACTTGCTGCAAATGCCAAGCAATCGCTTCCCCTTCTCTATCCAAGTCGGTTGCGAGATAGATTTCTTCAACTTGTGAGGCGAGTTTTTTCAGTTCACTGACAACATTTTCTTTGCCAGGCAAAATCTCATAGTGCGCCACCCAATCATGTTCGGGATCAACGCCCATGCGATTCACTAAGGCTGCACGCGATTTGGCTTCTTTTTCAGCAGCTTTTTGTTCATCGGTCAGTTTGACTTTAGCTTTTGCATCCGCTTTGGCTGGCGGTGTTTTGACGCCACCGCCACTGACAGGTAAATCACGCACATGACCAATACTCGACTTAACAATATAATCATTACCGAGATATTTATTAATCGTTTTGGCTTTTGCAGGTGATTCGACGATCACCAATGCACGCGGCTTCGCACCCTTTTTAACAGGCGTATCTAAAACATCTTCCGCAGTGCTTTTTGCTTTACTCGACTTAGGCGAACTTTTAGCTGAGTCCGTCTTCGTTGTCGTACGCCGCCCCGCTTTAATTGTGTTTGTGGTGGTTGAGCGTGGACGGGTTGCCATATGAAGGCTCCAAATAAATGATTTTTAAAAATCGTTAAACCATATAAAACAACATCATGTTTTGATCAATTCAGCCTTAAATGCAACATTAAGCTCGCATAACAGCATAGCTGCTGAATTGTTTTAAAATGATGACTACACTTGATCTGCACAGGCAAGAAGTACCGATTTCAAGGTATCTAATTGCTCACCATGTAAATCTTCTTCCTCATCCCAGAACACACCCACACTATTCGATTGAATCTCAATAGCAAAAACGCCTTTCAAGCGACTATCTACAGCTAATCCTTGTAGTTTGGGTTCGCCTTTTTCTACAACCAGTCGACCATCTACAAGTCGAGCTTGAACCAGAGCATGAGTAGACTCAGGCAAGATCAAACTATAATAGGCAACCATGCCACCGACTTTGCCAGTGATCGTATGATGTTGAATCCACTGTGGTGCAGGAATCAAACGTAAAATAAATCCCATTTTTTTTGCACGATCACGAAGACTAATCAGTGCTTTTTCTCGAGGACTTATTCGTGCACTCATAAACGTACCGAGCATAAAAATAGCAACGATACCAATCACCCAATAACTTGCATTCGTCATGCCATACTTCTTTTATTCACAAAATTCACTCGAACCATCATCGGTTCATTCCATGGGTGCTCACAGCAAAGCCCCCACATTTATCATCTATTCAACCCAAACACGCTGTCCAACTATCAAAACTGGTGCAATAACAGGATCTAAATTGAAAGGCTGTTTACAATCCTCTTTTTTAGTGTGCAGCAATCCAAGATTTTCAGCAAGGCTTTGTGCATGACTTCTTCTATCATTTGTCAATCGATGATCTGTATCTGTTGCCGCTGCTTGGCGCAAAATTGCGTTTTGCCCTAGATAGACTTTGCCATCATCTTTGCGCCGTTGGCCTGCAAGAAATCTCAAAAATCCGTCCGTTTGGATTTGAATATCAGGATCTAAACTTGGAATCACACATCGTGAACAAGGTTTGACTAAGTCAAAAATAGCATCGCCAATCTGAATACTGCGCCACTGATCTTCTGCAAACGGTTCACACTCACCACCGACAATCAGATTTGGACGAAAACGACGAAAGTCAATCGACTCGCCCCACTGTCGTCCTAACTCATCCAAAGAACTTTGCGAAATCACTAATAATGGAAAGCCATCAGAAAAAGCAGTTCGATGTCCGTGCCCCGCATAACGCTCATCCACAATTCGAATCGCGCTCTCTGGGCAATAGACCAAACGAACTGCAACACTTAATTCTTCGGATAACCACTCATCAATTTCAGGTTGCACTGCAAAGCAATTATTGACTTGATCGCCCCACACTATTGCAGAAATGAGGTTTTGAGGATTTGCAATTGCGGTATGTGTTTGTCCATTTAAGCGGATAATCAGAGTCTGTTCATGCGCTTCCACATGAATAGCACCCATTGCAGCACATGTCCGTTGACTCAAGAAATTACCTGCATCGTCAATCAAGACCCAACGACGATCCTGCTCCAAGCCTAATGGATTCATCTGTGCTTGCGCCAAAGAAATACCTTGTGCGGATTTCAAAGGATAATGATGAAGTGATGCCACATGTAATGAATGAGTCATGGTCAAGTTCAATATAAAAGTCGGTTAATTCTAGGAAAACTCAAAGATCAATGTATAGTAATCCTATTAAATTATGTTCTATTTTAATCTCATTAAATTTAAATGATTGATTTATAAATTATAAAAATAAGTTATCCAAATACTATCCACATGCCTATCCCCAGCTTTTGGGGATAAGTTATTGGGAGTTAAGGATAATCTACCATTAAGAAGTCTTATGCTAAAAATTATTGACTGGTCTGACTCTTAATGAGAGATTGACTCAAATATAGAATAACGAACTTCAAAGCACAATTAGAGATAACACAAAGAGACAATCATGATTACTTGTTACCTGCGTTACATCATCGATCCTTATAAACTCAAAGAATTTGAGCATTACGGCAAATTGTGGATTCCCTTAGTACAGAAGTTTGGCGGCATACATCATGGTTATTTCATGCCATCAGAAGGCGCAAACAATGTGGCATTAGCCATGTTTAGCTTCCCGAGTTTGACGTTGTATGAGGAATACCGAATCAAATCATTTCAAGACTCTGAATGCCAAGCTGCGTTTCAATACGCAGAAGATACGCGTTGCATCATCAGTTACGAAAGAAGCTTTTTTAGACCTGTTTTTGAGTGAAATCGCTCACAAGGTGTGCATTTTTTAGAAAACTCCAGCACAAACCAATGATTTAAATGACATAAATAAAAGTTATCCAAATATTATCCACATGCTTATCCCTAGCTTTTGGGGATAAGTGTTTTAAGTAATCCATAGAATTTAATACTACTTTACATAGCACCATAAGCTTAATGTGAGATGACATCCTTATTTGCTAGACTTGGAGCTTCAAACACGATCCGACTATCTACTTTTAAGCTGAATACATTACAAACGATTTACATAAATACACTAGGTACTAAAAAATGGATATTCAGAAGCTACTTAATCAGGTCAAAGACTCAGAAAGCTTTCTAGAGTTTGCTCAAGCGCTAGCCAATGATCAAAAAATCTCTATTGATAAAAGTTGGAAAAATACATCAATAGAATCTTTTTTAGAAAGTGCTACAGCTTGGGCGATAGACAGTAATTTCGGCGTTTCTCAAGGTCTATTGCCCTCCAACCCATGGCGTCAATTCGCTACTTTTCTTTACTGTGGAAAAATCTATGAGTAAGTAGCAGTAAAGTCCATAGGGTGCGCACTGCGCACAACTTCAAAAACCATCATCCATAATTTTGGTGCACAATGTGCACCCTATTTTTATTTTCCAACAATTCTTCTATCAATCAATAATGCGGCGGCACTTCCTGCGCTGCATTAAACGGCTCAATCCCCTCGCCTTTACCACTCGAATCCACACGGTTATACAACAACTTAAATTGATCCTGTAAATCCATCAATTGCTGTGCTTGCTGCGCTACAGTCGCATTCAACGAATCCAACAAATCATCCAAAAACGCCACACGAATCTCCAGCTCATCAATCCGCGCAATCAACTGCTCATGTCGACGTTCATCTAAAGATGCATCACCGAACTGGCGTTTGTCACAATCTTCGTTCATCATATCGCCCTTCATAAATCGTCTTTAGCATAGATCTGCCATTTTGCAGATCGCTTACGCAAAAAACGCGCAACAAATTGATATTCTACAGCTCATACGGAAAAATAGTTTCATGGCATTGCTCACCCTACGCGACATTCAACTGGCTTTTGGCGGCCCTGCTATCCTTGATGGTGCAAGCCTCTCCATTGAACGTGGCGAACGCGTCTGTCTGATCGGACGCAACGGTGAAGGCAAGTCTACGCTACTCAAGCTCACGAGTGGTGAACTCCTGCCCGACAAAGGTGAAATCGCTAAACAAAACGGTCTACGCATCGCCATGTTAGAGCAAGATGTACCGATGTCATCGGGCAAAGTCGCAGACATCGTTGCTGCTGGTGCAGGCCCTATCGCTCAAGTGCTCATCGACTATCACCATGAAAGCGAAGCCTGTGCGCTCGGCGATATGGAAGCGTGTGAACGCATGAGCGACCTACAAAGCAAACTCGATGATGGCGACGGCTGGGCATTAGAGCGTCAAGTCGATACCATTCTTGGAAAAATGCACCTCGATGGCAATGCCGACTTATCAGATTTATCTGGTGGTCGTAAACGTCGCGTACTGCTTGCACGCGCATTATTGACTCAACCAGAGCTTTTATTACTTGACGAACCAACCAACCATTTAGATGTAGAAAGCATTGAATGGCTTGAACAATTCCTGTTGGACTGGTCAAACTTAACCCTGATGTTTATTAGCCATGACCGTGCGTTTGTCGATCGTTTGGCAACTCGTATTGTCGAACTAGATCGTGGAATCCTTCGCGGTTATGAAGGCAACTACGCACGTTATTTGGAAATCAAAGCCCAACAGCTTGAAGCAGAAGAAAAACAAGCCGCAAACTTTGATAAAAAACTTGCTGAAGAAGAAGTCTGGATTCGCCAAGGCATCAAAGCACGTCGTACTCGTAATGAAGGTCGTGTGCGCGCACTCGAAGCACTGCGCGAAGAACATAAAGCACGACGCAGTAAACAAGGCAATGTCACACTGACCGTTCAAGACGCTAATCGCTCAGGAAAGTTGGTCTTTGATATTGAAAATATCACTGTGGGTTATGAAGGTCGCAAACTCGTTGAGAACTTCTCGGCAATGGTCATGCGCGGGGATAAGATTGGTTTGATCGGTGATAACGGTGTTGGTAAAACCACATTGATTCGCGCCCTACTCGGCGAAGTTGCACTGCAAGAAGGTTCTGTCAAAACTGGAACACAGCTTGATGTTGCTTATTTTGACCAATTGCGCAATCAGCTTGATCTGGAAAAAACTGTTCTTGAGAATGTCGCTGAAGGTTCTGATTTTATTGAGATCAATGGTAGCCGTCGTCATATTCTAAGCTATTTGCAAGACTTTTTATTCTCACCTGCGCGCGCGCGGACACCAGTCAAAGCACTCTCTGGCGGTGAACGTAACCGTTTATTGCTTGCTCGTTTATTGATTAAACCATCGAACTTGTTGATTCTCGACGAACCAACCAACGATCTCGATATGGTGACCTTGGAATTACTCGAAGAAGCCATTGCCAATTATCCTGGCACATTGCTTCTGATCAGCCATGATCGCGCGTTTGTTGATCAAGTTGTGACATCAACATGGGTATTTGATGGCAAAGGTCATGTTGAAGAATATATCGGTGGATATCAAGATTATCTGGCTCAACGTGAAGTCCAGCAACGAATGAAGAAAGTTGCGCCTGTTGCAACCAAAACATCAACTGCACCGACTACATCAAAAGCAATACCAAAAACTGTGAAATTGAGTTATAAAGACCAAAGAGAATTGGATGGATTGCCAGCAGCGATTGCGGCACTTGAAGCTGAACAAGCTGAATTAGAAGCAAAACTTGCAGACGGATCATGGTTTATGACAGATTCCGCAGCTGCGACGCTTGCGTCAACTCGCTTGGCAACGATAGAACAACAAATACTAGATCAACTAGAACGCTGGACGACCTTAGAGGCGGCTAGTCAAGGAGCTTAAAGCAGTATGAAGAACAATGGCATGGAGCGCTTAGATTTTGCAAAGCGTCTACAGACGTCGTCATCGACGTTTAAACGTATTCGCACAATCGGTATCTTGGGTATGGTCTCTGGCGGCTTATTGCTCAGCGGATGTCACAGTTTGACACTCACCAGTCAAACCAGCCCACAAAGCAGATATCTTTATGATGCGCCTGCGCAAGCCTTCACGATCGACTTAGGTGCGCAAAACTTCCGTGGTGATGTCCGTCTTCGTGATAGTTGTACACCAGAAGGCGTGAGCCTCAATATTTATGATAATGCAGGACGTTTCTTTCGGATTGATGCAGTTAACTTGATCAACAATCCAAATATCGTCATGCCTGAATTTGCTGATGATACGACAACCCGCGATTTGATTTTCCGTTATTACATGGAAAAAGTGAATCCAAATGGTCGCATCATTCTACAGCGTAACGTTAATAGCCGCATGGGCGCCGCACTTTACGCTGTCGTGCAATCGGAAATCACAGTTAAGGACGTCAACCAAGATCTCAATACGACTCGCTACATGGGTTATTTGATCACGCGTCGTGGCAATATGGGCTATGTACTTCAGCATGAACAAAAATTCTATCGTTCAGATCGTATGCTAGAAATTTTGGGGTTACTGGCGTCTGAAATTCAGATTCCAGGTCGTTTACCGACGAACAGGAAGCAAGAGGACAATCCGCTCTATATCGACCTCAAAAACTCAACACCTCAACAGATTCAGGATTGGAAAAAAGCAGCGCAGTGTGGGGATACACCTCACAATGGTCTATTCCACTTCGGTGATAAACCCGCTTCACAACAACCTGCTGATGCTCCATCTGACAAAGCAGTGGATTACGGAACAAGCTCAGATGATGCACAAACTGACAAAGGATCAATTTGGCATAGAATCTATAGTGGGATTACCTTTTGGAAAAAATAAATTTGTTTATTCCAAAACAATTTAAATTAATGATGATCGTGATGTTATGAGTGTAAGCAGTACCCCACCGTTTAAAGCCAAGTTCTTAATGCCGCAGTTTTGGGCGATTTGGCTTGGTGTTGTACTCCTGTGGTTACTCGCGCATTTGCCTTGGCGTGCGCAATTGGCAACAGGTCGTTGGCTCGGTGAGGTTTTTTGGCGACTCGCAAAACGCAGACGACTCGATACTCAAATCAATCTCGCTTTATGTTTTCCTGAACTCTCGGAATCAGAGAGAGTTGAAATGAGTCGGGATGTCTTCCGCAATGGCGTGATCGGTTTCTTTGAAAGTCTGAGCGCATGGTATTCGCCCAAGCGCTTTGATGACAAAGTCACGATTCAAGGCTTACATCATCTCATTGAAGCTCAAAAACGTGGACAAGGTGTACTTTTATTAGGAGGACACTACACCACGCTCGATTTAGGTGGTTATTTATCATCGTTATTCTTTTCAGCATACGTTGTCTATCGTCCACAAAATAATCCATTATTTGAATGGCTTATTACGCGCGCGCGATCAAACATGTTTGAACAACAAATTGATCATGATGATATGCGCGGCCTCATCAGCGCACTAAAATCTGGGCAAATCGTTTGGTATTCTCCAGATCAAGACTACGGTCTAAAACAAGGCGTAATGGCACCATTTTTTGGTGTCCCAGCCGCAACAGTCACAGCGCCTCGCCGCTTGGTTAAAATTAATAATTCCGTCGTTTTGGCGTTTCATTCATATCGTGAAGACGATAAAAAACCACATTACAAGCTGACGATTACCCCTGAATTATTGCACTACCCTTCAGATGATCCCGTATTGGATGCAACACGGGTCAATGATCTCTTTGAAGGACTGATTCGCATCGCACCGACTCAGTGGATGTGGTTCCATCGTCGCTTTAAATCACAACCAAAAGGCACACCCTCGTATTATGCTGTTCCCGTAGATGCACCTAAAACATAATGTGATAGAAACATCATTCATCATATAGTCTATAAAAACAGTCACTCTCACACCTCTTATGCGACGAGTAAACCTATGAAAATCATCCAACTGGTTCCTGAACTAAATAGTGGTGGTGTTGAGCGAGGAACGCTTGAGATCGCTCGCGCATTGGTTGCTGCTGGACATGAATCCGTCGTGATTTCAAATGGTGGTCGTATGGTTGCACAGCTAGAAGCTGAAGGAACCAGACACATTCAACTTCCGATTCACCGAAAATCACTCAGTAGCCTCTGGCAAATTCGCCCTTTAAGAAAACTCATTCAACAAGAACAAGCTGATATTCTGCATGTGCGCTCACGGATTCCAGCATGGCTCACTCACCTCGCCTTGCGTAAGATTGCACCCAGAGATCGTCCAATCCTGATCAGCACAGTTCATGGTTTTTATTCAGTAAGTCGTTATAGCGAAATCATGACGCGTGCCGACCGCGTGATTGCGGTATCAGATAGCGTTGTGGAATATATTCATCAGAACTATCCAGCTTGTCCTACAGATAAAATCACACGCATCTATCGTGGGATCGACCCTCAGGAATTTCCACATAATTATCAGCCTTCACAATTATGGTGGCAAAAAACGTTGGCTGAGTTTCCTCAGCTTGAACATAAAATTTGGCTGACCTTACCTGGCCGTATTACGCGTCTAAAAGGTCATGAATCGTTACTACAACTTGTATCGTTACTCAAAGACCGTTTTGCAATTCACGGGGTCATCGTCGGTGGTGCACACGAGAAAAAGCAAAGCTACCTTGAGGAACTGCAAACACGAGTTACAGAATTAGGCCTAAGTGATCATGTGACGTTTGTAGGTCATCGAAGTGATATGCGTGAATGGCTTGCAGCCAGTGATATTGTCTTCTCACTGTCTGAAAAAGCGGAGACTTTTGGACGCACAACGCTTGAAGCGATTTCGGTGGGTTCAGCAGTCGTTGGCTGGAATCGTGGCGGCGTTGCAGAGATTCTGAATCGTTGCTATCCGCAAGGTTTGGTTGAAGCTAAAAATGAAGATGCACTTCTTCAGGTGGTCGAGGGGTTACTATCCAACCCTCAACCACCAGCGCCAGTTCATGATTTTCAGCTATCACAAATGACAGATCAAACCATCGCCTTATATGCGGAAATGGTACGACTCAGGAATAGTTTATAACTGATCAGTTTAAGGTTTTAAACTTAAGGTTTTAGCGATACTAAGTTTACTTTTGCCTTTGCAAAATATAAGCTCGAATGGCAATCTCTTGCACATTCGAGCCAGAATATTTTTTAATTGTTATCGCCTGTCTTCCTTGTTGTCGTCCACTCCGTGGCAGCGCTCATCAGGAGCTTACACCGTCGGCTATTGACCCATCCTGAGACAATGTCCTTATCCATTCCATCTGCCGACAAGAGCATTATCAACACAAACTGTCCGACATGAAATAGATAGAAACCTCAATATTTGTACGCGATCTCTTACAATTAAATCCAACAAAACCACCATAACTACTGCATTTCATTACAATTGCATTATTTTGTGTACCAGTTATCATTTTAATTGTCTGACAATATGCGTTTTCAAATTACACGATCTAAATCATTGAAACAGACCTTGCAATTAAATTTACTAACAACTCTCATAAACAAATTAAAAACTCACAACCGTTCAAAAACTAATGCCTCACATTAAACGAGCACATCACATTGATGACTAGGTGCTTCTGATTTGGCTTGAATATTACCTGCACTAATCTTTGCCAAAGCCAACACTTCATCCTCTGCACTTGCAATCGGTGCTTTCTGCACAACTTTCATTTTTTCATCGTGATGCAAAACGGTATAGACTGGAAAGTGGTCTGATCCAATTGACTCCAGTAGCTTCATATCTACTAACGAAAAGTCCGTGCTGTGAAACACATGATCCAGCGACCAGCGCAGCAACAAATAATTCACATGAAACGTATTCATAAACTGACGACCCACACGCGGATCAATCAATCCACTGATACGCTGAAATAAACGCGTCGTCCGCGACCACGCCACATCATTCAAATCACCCGCGACAATACAGCTTTCTTGTTGATGAGCAACATGATCTCCAACGACCAGAAGTTCCGCATCACGAAGTGTCGAATCCCATGCTTCATTAGGAGTTGGTGGTTTAGGATGTAGACAATACAAGCGCAGTAGTTCGCCAGAACGTAATCTAACTTGCGTATGAATCGAAGGAATTTCTGGACTAAACAAATATTTGACTTCTGGATTCACCAGCGGCAAACGACTATACAGATGAATACCGTACATATTGTCGAGCGGCACACGCACAACATGTGGATAGTCTTTTTCAATCACCGATAAAGCTTTTTCCCAGCGCAGGTCAGTTTCTAACGTGATTAATAAATCGGGCTGATACGCTTGAACATGATTAATGAGCGCCTGATAGTTTTGATTAGGCGTCAGAACATTAGAAACCAGCAGAGAAACGGTATTGTTTGGATCTGGATGTTGCGCTTGCATCACCTGCTTTGTCCAAAACAACGTATAAGGTAAAATCATCCACGCTTGGTAAAGCAAGCAACCCGTCAACAAGAGTAAGAGCGCAAGATCGGATGTCGCTCGATTCAGATAAAAAATATAAAACAGACCTAACCAGGCAAATCCACCCACGGTTAGAAATTGCAAGCGAGGAAAGTCAAAACAACGTACCCACCACTCATTGCGTGGCAGCAATCCCCAGAGTGTCGAAAACACCACAATTCCAGAAATAAACTCAATGACGATCATTGTTTACTCCTCGTATTATGATTATTTCTGATCCAAAACCACATTGCGGTACAAATACGCCATACCTTGAATAACTCATCTTTTTTCATGGTCAAAAAATAACAATGCCACATGACTGATCAATGAATTTTTATGACAATTCCATGAAACGATGAGAAATGACTGGCATCATCTGGACACAAATAGAGCACTTTAATTTGAAAGTACGAAATCAATTTTGATACGACTTGGCTACTATTTAATGGCTACAAAAAATGAAAATGAATCGATCATCAGAAATATGGATTTTTTTTGGAAAGTTCGCATAAAAAGCATAATTTCTCACACAATTGACACGGACTCTTTGGCGATTCGACGAGCACGATGCTACACTCCAACTTCTTATGCACAAGATATTCAGTAATCGTTTCGAATAATTGGAGAACATGATGAAAGTGGGTTTGGTGGGCTGGCGTGGAATGGTAGGTTCAGTGTTAATGCAACGCATGGTCGAAGAAAACGACTTTGCGCATATTGAGCCATTTTATTTTTCTACCAGTAATGCAGGTCAAACCTCACCAAACTTTGGCGGTAAGATTGCACCTGATTTGATTAACGCTCACGATCTCACCTCACTGCAACACATGGATGTCATCTTGACCTGTCAAGGTGGTGACTACACCAACGAGATTTTCCCTAAACTCCGCCAAAATGGCTGGAACGGTTATTGGATTGATGCGGCTAGTACTTTGCGTATGGAAGATGATGCCGTCATTGTGCTTGATCCAGTAAATATGAATGTGATTCAAGATGCTCTCAGTAAAGGCGTTAAAAACTTCATTGGCGGCAACTGTACCGTATCATTGATGTTGCTTGCTGTCGGTGGACTGTATAAGCAAGGACTGGTTGAATGGGTCAGCGCAATGACTTATCAGGCCGCCTCAGGTGCTGGCGCAAAAAATATGCGTGAATTGATTAGCGGCATGGGATATTTACGTGATGGCGTAAAACCATTGCTCGATAATCCAGCCAGTGCAATTCTCGACATTGATCGTCAAGTTGCTGAATTACAACGTGGCGCTGGCTTCCCTAAAGAAAACTTTGGTGTACCCTTAGCGGGCTCACTGATCCCATATATCGACAAACAACTCGATAATGGTCAATCCAAAGAAGAGTGGAAAGGTCAAGCTGAAACCAACAAAATCTTGGGACAAACTGGCGCAAACATTACACCTATCGATGGCTTGTGCGTACGAATCGGTGCAATGCGTTGTCATTCGCAAGCGTTAACGATCAAATTGAAAAAAGACGTCCCAATGAACGAGATTGAATCGATCATTCGCGAATCTAATCAATGGGTCAAAGTGATTGAAAACACTCGCGAAGCCAGCATGAATGACCTAACACCAGTCGCAGTGACAGGTACGTTGTCCATTCCTGTGGGTAGATTGCGTAAATTGAATATGGGCAATGAATACCTCAGCGCATTTACCGTAGGTGACCAATTACTTTGGGGTGCAGCAGAACCACTGCGCCGTATGCTTCGCCTATTACTTGAGCATCACGGCTAATTCATCACGAATCACCGAAAATTTAGGTCGCTAAACATGTGATACGATGGCACACTTCAACGTCGAGGTGTGCCTCAGGGAACACTCAGAATCGCTGAGAACGGCGTTTCTGAATTCAACATTTAATAAAGTGCAACAGGATTGTTGGTATGGTATTACCGAAAAACGCTGTGTCAGTGGAAGGCACGAGATTGAACAATAAATCAATGGCTCTAGTAAATTCCCATAAAGCTGGCTTACCAAGCACAACAAAATTTAGAAAGAATGCTTTTTTATCTGCATTTTTGTTAGGTAATCTTTTTTTTGCAGAACATGCGCTGGCTTTATCTGTTCAGCCAATCCAAGTTAAATCTGCTATGGGCGAACCCTTTCGCGCTCAATTAGTCATTACAGATATCGCTGGCATTGATCCTTCAACAATCCGCGCATCATTGGCAAGTGATGGCGAGTTTATACAGCTCGGCATTAATAAAAGAAACCTCACAAACGATTTACACTTCTCTACGACGATTACTTCGCCAGAACGTGGTGTCATTACCATTACCAGTGATCGTCCATTGAATGATCCTTATATCGAATTTGTAGTTCATATTGGCTTTGGTAATAATGTTCGACTACAACAAGTGACTGCACTCGTTGACCCTCCACTCACACGCATTCAAACAGAAAGTCTCAATCTACCGATCAAACAAATTCAGTTGGCAGAAACATCACCGACACCAACGGTGCCTGCTACTGCACCGCAACCAACAACAAGCAACAATCCAAATGTCGTCAAGGTGACATCCTCTATGACCTCTAGGACAGTACAACTCATACCAAGTACTGACGCACCACCGCCCATGGATGACACACCTCCACCAAAAACCAAAAGTGCACCTTCTGCGGCAGCACAAGTCAATACACCACTGATACCAAAAACCAGTGCACCTCCACCAATGGCAGCACCTACAGTGGAGAAAAACCAAGTTGCTCCAATACCAGCGCCAATACCAGCGCCAATACGACCAACACCTACCCCTGCGGCTCCGATTCCTGTAGCTCCGACTCCTGCCCCAGTCATTGCACCAGCTCCTGTAGCATCAACAATCACGCCAGCTCCAGCTCCAGCTCCAGCTCCAGCTCCAGCTCCAGCTCCAGCTCCAGCTCCAGCTCCAGCTCCAGCTCCAGCTCCAGCTCCAGCTCCAATGACACCACCAACACCTGCTCCAGTGGAAGCGACACCCATCCCAGCAGTGCCAGTTGCTCCAGTAGCCCCAAGCAAACCAGTGGAGGAAACACCTCCAGCAACATCAACGGCGGCACCGACACCAGACAAACCAGCACAAGCTGGAAAAAATTCATACACCGTACAACGTCATGATTCACTCTGGGCAATTGCATCTCGCATGCAAAAAGATATGAATATTCCTGTGACTGTCATCATGCATTCGATTCAACAGAATAATCAGGCCGCATTTATTCATGGCAACCCAAATCATATTAGAAGCGGTGCCACAATCGTTTTACCAAGTCAGCAAGATATTTCTCAATCGGTACAACCAGATTTGCAACCGATTAAAGTCGAAAATGATGATGTTGAAAATAACAAAACTCCGACTATTCGCTCGCAAAATCAACAAGCCAATGCAGCAAAAACACCTTATATTCGTCGAGGTCGCCTCCCTGATGCAAAAATGACTTTGGTTGCACCAACCCAAGACGGTAGTGTTCAAGGAAGTGCATTAGAAGGACAAAGCGATAGCAAACAACGAGAACTAAGTGAGATTAATCTCAAAATCACGACCGCTCGTCAACAAAACATGACATTAAGCCAAGAAATCAGCGACCTTGAAGCTAAAATCAAAGCAAATGACCAAAAACTTGCCTTACAAAATGCTAAACTCGCTGAACTCATGCAACGACTCAAAAATCGTAAGGATACAGCACCCCAAAACGCAAATAGGACGCAAAATCATGAATGAAAAAAAACCTTTAGCCGTCACTCGTGGCGTTAAGCATATTAAATTATTGAGTGCATTAGTCTTCCTCGGACTTGCATCTCAATCTGTTTATGCAGCAGACGGCTCATCAACAGGTATTCCAAGCTGGGTTTGGGTAGTTATTGCTCTAGTCATACTGATTGGTGTCACACTTTTGCCAAAAAAATGGACTGAACAATCAAAAGATAAAAAAGTAGACAACAAAGTACCCACACCTACTCCTGTAGCAAAAGCACCACCAGTTACCAAACCGCAACCGCCAAAGGCTGAAGCACCTGTAGTAACACCTGCTCCTGTAGTAAAAACTGAACCAGTGCCAGCTCCAGTTGTAGAAGCACCTAAAGTTGAAGCGCCTAAAGTTGAAACGGTAAAAGAAGTTCCACCAGCAAAACCTGTTGAAATCGATGCACTTGATGAGGCAAAGCAATTACTCGCTCAGCAACGTTTTCCTCAAGCTGTCGGCATACTGAATAAAGGTCTACAAAAAGATCCTAATCGTAGCGACCTCATGTTGGAGCTGCTTGAAATCTATCTTAAACAAGGTGATCACGAAGCATTTGATGCTCAATTTGCACAACTACAAAAGTTAGATGATCCATTCGCACTCATTCAAGCTGAAGAGTTACACCGCCAGCTTGAGCGCCCAACTGTTGTAGAAGAAAGTGATACGATTGAGTTTGATGCTAGTAAAACTGTTGTTCCAGAACCAGAAACAGAAACAGCTAGCCCAGTACATGACTATGCTGTAGAGAGTTTGGATTTTACATCCGCAAAAACACAATCAGATGATCTTACTCCTGAACCAACAGCAGTTGCTCCAGTAGAACATGATTTCTCATTAGATGAGATTGACCTAAAACCAACAATCTCTGCTGAAAAAGAAAGTGCTCCCGAAGTAACGGCAAAATCAGATTTGGATGAGTTTGACTTTTCTGCATTTGATCTTAACGTGCCAGAAGCACCTAAAGCTGAAGTTAAAACCGAAGTTGTAGAAACAGCCCCTGTAGAACTTAAAGTAGAAGCTCCAGCAGCAAAACCTGAAGTTCAGGCTGAAACTAAACTTGATACAGCACCATTAGTCGATCTCGACTTTAACTTTGACGACTCTTTTGCAGTCGATGAAGACAAGCAAGATGCTATCAAATCAGAACCAACGAGCACAGCCAAACCTACTGCCGAACCAACACTCGGTGAAATCATCAAAGGCGATGACTTATCTTCACTCGAAGAAGAGTTCCCTTTCTTGCAATCAGTTGACACGTTCCAAACACGTTTAGATCTCGCCCGTAGTTATATCACTTTAGGTGAAATTGACAGTGCCCGTGAACTTCTCAATGAAGTTGCAGAACAAGGTGGTAGCGCTCAACAAACAGAAGCACGTGAACTGATTGCAAAATTAGCCTCATAAGCTATTTCAGTATATGTTCAAAAATGGCGACTTAGGTCGCCATTTTCTTGGTGTTCTCACTCACAATAAAAACTTAGTCCAACCAAAATTTAGAGAAACGACTGATATGCTCAATCAAAATTCATTATCTCACTTAGGTATACTCTATTTGGGCGGAACCATTGGCTGTGCAGGGCGACCTCTTAAACCATTGCCTTCTAATATATTTTTACCTCATTTAGCTAAAATTCTAGACAAAGAGTTAGCAACAATCCAAAACAATCTCGCTTCTCAGATTGAATGGCATTACTTTTCAGGAGAAATTAAAGACAGTAGCGCTTTAGTTCCTGATGACTGGCGAGAAATATTAGAACTCCTATTGAATCCTCTTTACGCTCATATTCAGCATTGGATTATTCTCCACGGAACAGACACCCTATCATTTACTGCGGCATTTCTTGCAGCAGCACTCCAAACAACAAAGCTAAAAGTTGTTGTCACAGGTAGTCAACTTCCATTATTAGATTCAGAACAGCTAGTCCTCAACCAAAAAAGCGATGCCTTAGATAACATCAAATCATCACTTAGCGCCCTAACCCATGACACCAGCCATCATGGATGGGTTCGCGTCGCATTTAATCACCAAGACTGGATTGCTGATGGCGTACAAAAGATACATACGCATCACCATGCTGCTTTTGTGGGGCGATCATCAACACAATTACCTCAGACTGATACATCTCAAAAAGATCATCCAATTAAAGAACTCATTAAAGATCCACAACGTTTTAGAGAAGCCTTTTCTCAAATCAATATACAGATATACTATGTATCCCCATTACCACTAGATATTCTTGTCTCACAACTTGAACACGCGTTAATGTCTGGCGCAAGTGCCGTCATCTTACTTGCTTATGGTTTAGGAAACTTACTTGATGATTTACGCATTCATCGAGCCATTTTGGCAGCTGACCAACGTGGTGTCATGGTGATTCTAAGTACACAAGTTCCTTTTGGTGGGGTCGAGCCTCGGTATGCTGCGGGAAATTGGCTTGCCGCGTGTGGCGTATTATCAGGCGGTTCATTACCCGTATCGACGATCTTTGCACGCTTGGCCTGGCAACAAATGACCATTAAATCTGTCTCAGAACGCCGCCGCCAATGGCTTGAATACCTCGCCTCTGTCTCCTCTTTCAATGATGAGCATGAAATGTTTAGGGTGTGTTGACATTTGGTCTTTGCGATGAAAAATGAACAAAATTGATCTTAGATGAGACAATCCGTACAGACAATATTGATATATTGGCAAACGGATTAACGCAGGATAAGAACAATTTTGCCATTTTTCATGCAAAAGCATCGTAGAAGACCTTAAACCTTTTATAAAATTCAGGGCGAGATCAAATGTCTGCACGCCCTATTCAACTCATCACACAGGAATAAAAATGCTATGCCTCGTCTTGCTTTAGGTTTAGAGTTTTGCGGTAGCCGATATCGTGGTTGGCAAACTCAGCAAGCAGGCGTTCTTAGCGTTCAAGAAACCGTCGAAACTGCGTTGTCTAAAGTTGCGAATCATCCTGTGATCCTTCATGCAGCCGGGCGAACCGATGCAGGCGTTCATGCTTGCAACATGGTTGCTCACTTCGAAACAAATGCAGAGCGATCTATTCGCGGTTGGATTCGAGGAACAAATACAGCGTTACCACATGATATTGCAATCCGTTGGCTACAACCGATGGAAGATGATTTCCATGCTCGCTTTAAAGCCATTGCTAGGCGCTATCGCTATGTGATTTATAACCATCCTTATCGCCCAGCATTGCTCAACGGACAAGTTACTCATCATTATGCGCCGCTTGATCTGGCAAAAATGCAGCTTGCCGCACAAAAACTGATTGGCATCCATAACTTTACAAGCTTTCGCGCTGTAGCCTGCCAATCCAACCAACCCGTCCGCCATGTCAGTCATTTAACATTGACCAAACACGGGCAATTAATTGTCCTCGACATACAAGCCAATGGTTTCTTGCACCATATGGTTCGCAATATCGTCGGGGCTTTATTGGAAATTGGAGAAGGATTACGTCCAGTAGAATGGATTGATCATTTACTTGCAGTGCAAGATCGCAAAGAAGCAGGTGTTACGGCTCCACCTGATGGGCTTTATTTTATTAATGCCTATTACCCAGAAGAGTTTAAGCTACCTGACGTACCACTCGGACCAGTCTGGTTAAATATCGACGAATAAAAAATAAGCCCTATGATGCTAATTGATTATTTTGCTTACGTTTACGATATTCGACAGGGGTTTCGTCTGTCCAGCGTCTAAATGCACGATAAAAGGTGCTCGGTTCAGAAAACCCTGTGAGATAAACAATACGCTCCACACTCTCATCAGTTTTTGATAATAATCGCTTTGCGAGTCTCATTCGATAATCGGATAAAACTTGTTGAAAACTGGTATCAGCTTCACTCAATTGTGTACGCAAGCGGCGTGAAGAAATATTTAATCGCTCTGCGATTGTTTCTAACGAGACCTCCCCGCTTTCTAAGGTTTCACCAATTGCACGTCTCACATCACTGACCAAATCAGAGCGAACTAATTCCTGTAATTTCTCTAAAGCCAATTGCTCATGCAGGCGTAATAATTCAGGCTCCGACTGCCACAATGGCTGATCCATAATTTTGAGATCAAAATAAACACGAGACTCGGCCTGCCCTAGATGAACAGGACAACCAAAAACACGCTGATATTCTTCTGGTGAAGCACCTTCTGCAAAAGCAAAATCAATTCTTGTAAACTGAAAATTTCCGTCAGTCACAAACCGAAAAAATCGTAACAGACTAACCGCAAAACATTCCGTAAAATGCCTCAATGACAAAGTATCTTTATAAAAAGCGGTTGTATTGGATAAACAAACTTGATCACCGATGACATGGATAGACGCATCAAGCACATCACTCACTAAACGCTGATATGCCAATGCTCGGCGTAGACCTGCACCAAAGGATGCACTACTGAGGAATAAATATTCGACCACTTGTCCACGATACAAAGGCATATGTTCAGCCAAATGCATCCCGAGATCAGGATCATTTGTCACAGACTCTGCAGCTTTCCAAAAAGCCACTTGCATATGGTTTGGTGTACGTGCTTTATCATCGACACGACTGAGTGCTACACCTGCTTTTGCAAGAATTTCTTCAACGGGAAAGCCTGCTCGGCGCATACCTTCATAAACCATCTTAAATAGAATGGCGGCATCCGTCTGAATTCTCTGCATAACACTATCCTCAGTACATCAACAACTTTAAGACATTATGTAGTTTTTCTAAATTGAATCTGTTCGACTCGCGCATATCATATCACTTTATCTGTTCAACGAAATGCTAGCAATCAGTACATTAGCGATCTGACATACCTTCCGCCTAAAGTGTATACATCATTTTAGATGATATAAAATCTTTCAAATCATAATTAGATCGTAGGCAACAATCCTTCCATAGAATAATCAAGTCATGATACGCAAAGAAAAGTGTTTGCTTTGTTGCGTATAGATAAGCAAACGGCTAAAATATCGTCCTTCCTGAATTCATCTGACATTCGCACGTTCTCATTACGATGAGAACCTCCAGAATGCCATACTATGTAGAGCAAATATGTCCAACAAAGAAGAGCTGATCGAGTTTGAAGGCGTTGTCACAGAAACCCTCCCAAACACTATGTTTCGTGTCCGTCTTGAGAACGATCATGAAGTGATCGCACATATCTCTGGTAAAATGCGTAAACACTATATCCGTATTCTGACAGGTGATTCGGTCAAAGTCGAAATGACGCCGTATGATCTCACCAAAGGTCGTATTACTTACCGCGCACGTTAATTCGTGAATTGAAATAGTCTGCGATGCGTTAGGCATCTCATTCTAAATGAACGAAAGCCAGTTATGTATGTAACTGGCTTTTGCTTTTGTTATGTGCCTGATTTCTAATTAGGGTTAACCTGATCAGACTCTTGCAGATAACGATTCCACGGATCATCTGGTAGTTTCATACTATCTACTCCACTATAAAACGCATGCATAAGCATCGGGTTATACTCCGTGTCTACAGATGAACTGACAAGTAGTGGCGTATAGAACGCATAGCCATCAGGATGTGATGCAGGACGATACGGAATGACAATAATCCATGTTGCAGCAAAATTCCCATAGCATTGTGCCTGTAGTGTGACTGCATCCATCCGCCCAGTTGGTAAGTTTGCATAGCTATCGTAAGCAAGAACTTTGAAAGGGACATTTCGAGGGTTGTACTTCATTTCCTCTACCGCATTATCCGAACTCATATCCATCATCACAACAAATCTCATTGTATTGTCTTCGGGATCATATACTGTCAGAGTTGGTTGTAGCGATGAACTGCGATCGTTCATGAATATCGCTCTTGTCGCTGCAATTCCCGCCGCCGACATGGCATTAAACCATGCTTGTTCTTCTTCGTTTTGTGCATTAACTGCTGAATGTAAACTACTACGAGGTATAGGGATTAAGATGTCAGCATGCTGACGATAATAATTCAACCGCTCTATACATGACTCCGTCGAATTGGACTCATAGAGTATGGCGCAAATCAGCTCAATCGGCAGATGGTGATAACCTTTCCCCAGCATGCATGTCATCAATGTTCCCAATGTTTCTGGATAATCAGGATCATTCAACCGTGCTTTTGCACCCTCATAGTCATACCATTTGATCGATTGTTGTGTAACACGAGCAATGGTTGTTGCTAAATACATGCCTAAGAAAATCACGAGTTGCTGTAGTTGAGGATTCTCGACTAGATCAGCATAGCTCGGCTTAATTCGATCACGTAGTTCAACCAAAAACTGATCCAGCCGCTCCAAACTCTCAACACTATAGTTAAGATTCAAGGCTTTTATCTCAGCGTAATAAGCCATCGATGGCATCGCACCATTTGTGTCAAATGCGTGTAAATACCTTTCAACTTGTTGATGTGCTGCAAGTTTACTAACTGGATTCGATATCTGGGGCTGTGGCGATGTTCGCGGACTTATCTCACGTAAAAGCGCAGGCGGACGTGTCATATGTTCTGGAGCTGAGCTAGTTTGAGAAACTTTACGGCGCGTAGCTCGTACAGGTTTAGCTGGGGTTCGATTGTGCCAAAGCCACCAAATTGGTCCAGCCAATACTAAAAAGAAACCTAGCCAAATCATCACATGTGAGTCTCTTTGTGCTATTCGCTCATCATTCCTTATTTTTTCAGCCGTAGCTTGATTGGCAGCTTGCTGGGCTTGTTGCCTTTCTTGATCCGCACGCAACCTTTCTTGATTTTGAAGCCAAAGTGGGTTTTGGCTTGCTTCCATCCGTACCTTGTAATCTGCATCTGTCTCACCATCGTATTTTTTAAACTCACGAGCCTCTCGATCACTTTTATCAATCAGCGCTTGAGCCTTAAGATAAGTTTCTGATGGTTGAGCGTGTATTACTATTTGAGGTTGCCGCTTATCTGATTCATGCGGGCATGGCTCACTACTACGAACAAAAAAGCTATAGCTACCATCTTGTGCCGTACAGCGATAAAAGCGTGGATCGATTGTCACATTGGGGTTGTTCGTAGATAACTCCTGTGTCGAAATCTCATCTCCATACGCTGAACCAGCTACGATCATTGATAAAATCAAATGGATAATAGTTCTTGAGAATTTATTATGAGTCGATAAAAATGACTTAACTACGAACATAATGATGTTATTTCCAAATAATTTATAGATTTTCTAAATAAAACTTAGGCTATTTTAAGCCAGCAGTAAGATGGGCTTCAGCCCATCATTTCTCTACACCCACAACATCCCCCCACAAATATTCTAATGTCTTTTGATGGGTTAAAACCCATCCTACGATTTTTTACCTTTTGATTAAAAATATAAAAATTCTCAATGCTTCCGCATCCACTCATCCAAATACGCTGGAATCTCCTCCCAGCCCTTTTGCTGTTGGATGGCATGGCCGAATTTCTTAAAGACCTTAAACGTTACATCCGTATGCTTCTTATATTTTTTGCAAACTTGCTTGGCAACCGACACAGGTACAATCCTGTCATGCGCGGCAGCAACCACCAACATCGGACAATCAATCAACCTCTCATCCACCGTAGAAGCCTTCTTACGGTCAAACTGGCTAAACGCTGTTTCAAAAGCAATCTGACCTGACTCAAAGACGTACTTACCGTATTCTTCAACTTGTTGCTCTGGCATTAACATATTGAAAATACCGTATTTCGCCTCATTGAACGTCGGCTTCATCGGCTTACGCCAAAAAAATGGTACGGTCGGTACTGAGAGAAATGTCCGTGTAGATGAAATGCGGAATGCAAAAATGCCTGCAGGCGGTGCAGGTGCCAACAAGATGGCAGATTGCGCCAGCCCACGACTCGCTAGAATCTGAGCTAATAAACCACCCATCGAGTGGCCAATAATAATAGGTTTTTCTTTTAATACTCGAATTTGCTGTTCTAAATCAGCTGCGTAATCCAATAGACTCGTCGTGCCTAATTCTTTAGGCGGTGCATTCAGATATTTCGCCTCATGCCAGCGTAATGTTGGTGTAATTACGCTATAGCCGAGCTTTTCAAAATAGGCTTTGTAACCCGCCCAAATCTCTCCTGAACCCCACATGCCATGAATCATCAATAGTGTTTTGGACACGACTCAATTCCTTTTAAGAGTAACGTTGAAAGTTCTTTATCTCAGCAACATTGCCCAATAAAAAAGCTGGGGTCAACCCCAGCCTTGTATCTACAGCAATCACACAGATCAACACACTAAACGATCAGTGCTTTTTCAACCAATCCGCCACATAGTCTGCAATTTCCTGCCAGCCTTTTTGCTGATGAATCGCGTGGGCAAATTTCTTGAATACTTTATAAGTCACATCATTCGTTTTCTTATATTTTTTATAAATTTGCTTCACAACTGATGCAGGTACAATTTTATCCTTGCCTCCTGCAATGACCAAAATCGGACACTTGATCGCATCGCCATCGACATAGGTTGCTTTATTGCCGTCTAATGGCCAAAACGCAATTTCAAATGCCGCTTGACCTGATTCAAAAGAGTATTTGTTATATTCTTCAACCTGTTGTTCTGGGGTTAACAAATTGAGGATGCCGTATTTTGCTTCTTCAAGAGTTAAACGCATTGGTTTTTTCCAGAAGCCCCAAATGCTGAGCACTGACAAGAAGGTTCGAGTTGATGAAGGACGTAACGCCAAAACGCCTGCAGGTGGTGCTGATGTTAATAGCACGAGCTTGCTAGCCAATCCTCGACTTGCCAGAATCTGAGCCAGTAATCCGCCCATTGAATGTCCCATAATGATTGGTTTTTCATTCAGCGCACGAATTTCTTTTTCAAGATCATCGACATAATCCAAGATACTTACAGTGCCAAGTTCTTGTGGTGCAACGGCTTTATATTTTTCACCATGAAGTCTCAGTGTTGGTGCAATCACACGATAACCTTGTGCTTCAAAATATTCTTTATATCCCGTCCAAATTTCACCAGAACCCCACATCCCATGAATCATAAATATTGTTTTTGACATGAAGCATTTTTCCTTCTTATGTGTTGGCGAATGCTCGAAAAGATAAAGTAATTTCAGATGTTCGTCTACCCTTGCACCGTAAATAACCTGGGTTAAAAAGTATATTTTTTTGTCAATATTCTCGATTGAATTTTTATTCACAATTTAATCGAGAATATCGCAAAAATCTCCATCTGGGCATGCTATAACACACATAAAGGGATAGACGATTGTTATCTTTTTAACGATACTCATCGCACCCTTTATTTTCGCCACTTTAGCAAAAAGGAAATGCCTTGGCCGCAACCATCAGTCGCACTATCGAATTCTCTGGCATTACGCTAGAACGCCTTAAAGCCATGGTTGGCGGATATAACGCCCACCTTAAACTGATCGAACAACGCATAGATGTCAAAATATCCCACCGAGGGAGTCTATTTGTCGTTGAAGGTGAACTGGATGCGGTAGAACGTGCTGAAAGTCTGCTAGAGCGGCTGTATCAAGAAACAGAAGAAACGCGAAATCTCACACCAGAACATCTACATTTACTCATCCAAGGTAGTCAAACTGATCGCACTCATCATCACACCAATGAAGATGATGACAGCGAAGAACCCGAAGTTGTTCTCAATACACGCAAAGGTAAAATTGCTCCGCGTGGTGCGAATCAGAAACGCTATGTACAGCGTATTTTGGAAAGTGATATTTCCTTCGGGATAGGTCCTGCTGGGACAGGGAAAACCTATCTTGCGGTCGCATGTGCGGTCGATATGTTGGAACGTAACGAGATTCAACGCATTCTTCTCGTTCGTCCTGCGGTTGAAGCAGGTGAAAAACTAGGTTTTCTACCTGGTGATCTCTCGCAAAAAATTGATCCCTATTTGCGTCCATTGTATGACGCTTTATATGACATGCTCGGATCAGAAAAAGTTGCAAAATTGATCGAGCGCCAAGTGATTGAAGTTGCTCCACTTGCCTATATGCGTGGTCGTACCTTGAGCCATTCTTTTGTCATTCTGGACGAAGCACAAAATACCACACCAGAACAAATGAAAATGTTCCTGACTCGTCTCGGTTTTGGATCACGGGCTGTGATTACTGGCGACATCACGCAAGTTGATTTACCGCGTGGTCAAATGTCTGGACTTGCACATGCACTCAGAATTGTTGAAAAAATTGACGAGATTCATATCACTCGTTTCCATTCACGAGATGTTGTCCGTCATTATCTCGTTCAAAAAATTGTTGAAGCCTATGATGATTACGATCTTCAACAGATGAGTGAGAAAATCACAGAACGCCGTGAACGACTGGCATTACAAAAAGCAGCGGTCGATGCAAATGACGCTGCAAGTGATGCACAATACGATACTGAACCCACCCTAAAATCTGTTTAATCAAAGCGACGTTATGAAATCAAGTAAAAAATCAGAGCTTAAAAAAAGTGGTAAAACCAGTCGTAAAGACAGCCACAAAATCAAACGCCGCCAAAAGAAACTACAAATCCGCCTACAAAAGGTTTGCCATTCAACACTACTCGAAATTCGCAAACGTGATTTACATGTTTGGATTTGGGAAACGCTTGCGACCATCGGGATTAAGAAAAAAAGAAAATGTGAAGTTACGATTCGGATTGTTGATCTTGAAGAAAGCCAATTCTTGAATTTTAATTATCGCAACAAAGCAAAACCAACTAATGTATTATCATTTCCTTCTGATATTCCAAAGGAAATCTTAGAAATCCTCCCGAATAAGCCACTGGGAGACTTAGTGATTTGCCTACCTGTTATCTTGCAAGAAGCAGATGAACAAGGCAAAACCACACAAGAACATTTTGCGCACCTCATCGTGCATGGCATATTACATTTATTGGGTTATGACCATGAAATCAGTGATGAAGATGCAGTCATCATGGAAAGTTTAGAAATTGAAATTATGCAGGCTTTAGGATTTAGCGATCCGTATGAAGATCGCTGATTTGCAAAATACATATGGGGAAGCATTTACAGGCGAACATTTACAGGTGAACAAAGTTCGCCTCTACATTTCACGGCAACAATTCAGTAATCCAAACATTCTTGATATTTTCTGACGTAGGGACGAACTGTGTTCGTCCGTCATCTAAAAAATTTCTTAATTTCCAACCTCAAGCTCATCTTGATCTGAAAAACGCCATGTTCGGATAATATGCAGTTGACTATATCCTTTCATTGCCGCATCAAAACGACCATAAGGTGCACCGTGTCTCACTGACGCTTTAGCCGCCTCATCCAAAATATGATATCCCGAAGTCTGCATCAATCGAATCGCACGAATGGAGCCGTCACGCTCTAGAATGACCATTAAACGGACATCGCCTTTGATTCCACGATTTCTGGCTTCGATGGGATAGTTGCCATTCCCAGCCTTCTCCACCTTGCGACGAAATTGATTCATGTAGACTGCGCTTGGGTCGGCGCGGGTCGAAACACTGTCAACGGTGTGAATATTGGTTGTACGACTATACTCTTGCTTTTGATTGGCATATTGCGCTTCAAGCGTTGCAATCATAGATGCAGTAGAGGCCTGCTGATCTTGTCGTTTACGCATCTGATGTGCACGACGATTCTTTTCGTCCTGCTTTTGAACACTCCAACTCTCAGCACTCGTCAGCGTACGCTCCCCCGCTTCACTCGCTTCTTCTGGATCTAATTTTTGCTGAATAATCTGAATCGTCACATTTTGTTCATGCACTTCCTGATTCTGATTTTGATTCTGCATAAGACTGGTTAAACGATGTGCCGAGCGTAAAACACCTGAACCTTGTTGGTTCGCTTGCGCGAGATAATCTGCATCCGGATTTTTTTCTTTTGAGTCGCTTACAGCCAGTGCAATATCTTTCATCACCTCTTGCTTATCACTAGGTGGAACAAAGGTAATGCCAAAAATTACAATAATATGCAGTATAACTGCCAACAAGACAGAAATTGCGAGAACACGGTCAGAACGACAAGCGTGTATAAATTGAGAGATTTTTTGCCACGCCATTGAAATGGGCATCCATGCATAAAAACGGTTGACTTGCAGCTCGTCCATGATTGAATTTCGATTCTATTTAAAAATTTTGCATAAGAATGCATGATTTGACATTAATATAGGCGATTTTACGACTATGAGAGATTTTTAAGCGAATCTACACTCACAAACGCATACTAATGTGTAAAATCATACCATGTAAAATGAAACCTAACATGAATTACGCAATAGCCCCATCACAAACAGACGTTAAGATTTAAAAACGTCGAGATAAAGAAGGATTGATCAAGAGCGTCTTATGCAAAATTTTTTCCAACGACTGGTAACAGGTGTCCAAGACTTTTACCAGAAAGCTGAAGAATTGATCGAAGAAGAACGCGAGCTTCCTTTATCACAAAAGCTACTCAATGACTTCATTGAGCGCTATGTCACCGAAAATGTTGATGAAATTAAAGATTTACATGCTGATATTTTTGACGGCTGGTTACGCTTATTTGCAACGATTGAGTTTAAAGGCGTCAATGCTCAGCTTTATGTTGATTTGTACTTAGTACAACTTCATCTCAATAGAGAGACTCAAGAACTTGTCTTCGAACAAAAAAATGGCACTCAAGTCGTTCAAATTGATTTCAACAAATGGACAAAAAAAATCGCATTCCAATTTGCCCTGTGGTTTTATCGTATTAAAGGCATCGATCCGCTTGCAGATATTTTAAGTCGCCTCGGCATTATTACCGTTCGCAGTAATCTACTTCATCTCAATCTAGAACGCTGGCTTGCTCACCGCCCTAAAGTCATGCGAGTCCTTCGTCGTGTAGAAATTAACCGCGCACAGCTCAGAGAAGATCAGCTGGTATTACAAGCAAACCTGAACTTTATGGCATTGTTTGGACGTAGTGCGGAAGAACGATTACTTGATGAAGAAAACGGTCGAGGCTAGCTTCACTGTATTTATATACTGAGTTCCCATACAAGTATCCACAAAAATCTTAATACTATAATTTGTCCTATTTTTTCAAATCTCCCCTAGCCCCTCTTTTTCTAAAGAGGGGAACTTCTGAGGAGTTGATGAAAGCTTCGAAGTCGTGCAAAGTCCCTCTTTAGAGAAAGAGGGATTTAGGGAGATTTGACGAATAAAACGCGATACACTCCACTTCCACTCACAAATTCTGCTCGTTTTATTTTTATAGGAAAAACTCTATGCGCCGCGTTATTCATACTGCAAATGCACCTGCTGCTATCGGTACTTATTCACAAGCCATTCAAACTGGAAATACGGTTTATTTATCAGGTCAGATTGGCTTAGATCCACAGAGCATGCAGCTTGTAGAGGGTATCGAAGCACAAATTCGCCGTGTATTTGATAACGTCAAAGCAGTCTGTGAAGCGGCTAATGGCTCATTGGCGGATATCGCAAAAATCAATATTTTCTTGATCGATTTAGCGAATTTCCAATTAGTTAATCAAATCATGGGCGAATACTTCGCTGAACCTTACCCTGCACGTGCAGCATTGGGCGTTGCAAGCCTACCGCGTGGCGCACTGGTCGAAATGGATGGTGTAATGGTTTTGGCTGATTAATTTTACGACCAGACCAAGCACTCCATACCGCGCATGAATTCTTATCTCGTACAGGTCGCCGTACCTGTACCGTTGTTTGAATTATTTGACTATCTCCTGCCGAATGATTTTGCAATTCCAACGGCAGGTTGTCGTGTGCGCGTGCCTTTTGGGTCAAGAGAACTCATCGGCGTAGTCTTACAAACCTCGCGCTTTGAAACCAAAGGCACAATCAATGATGCTGTTTTACTGGAATCTGGTGAAGCACATCACCTCAAATCTATTCTGGAAGTCATCGATACAACGCCCATTATTCCAGAGGAAATACTCAACCTTCTGCTTTGGGCAGCAAGTTATTATCACTACCCAATTGGCGAAGTACTGAGTGCTGCACTTCCTGCGTTATTGCGACAAGGGCGAACTCTAGATTTATTGACCTGCTACTGGCGAACAACCGCAATTGCCAATATTGCAGAGCTCTCGCGATCACCCAAGCAAAGAAAGAGCTTTGAAATATTAGGGTTGCATGATGAACGTGGCGCACCCGAAAGTGTTTTATTGCTCATGGGTGTTGAAAGAAGCGCATTAACGCAACTGGAAAAGCGCGGGTTTGTTGAATCATTTATGCAGCCTAGCCACTTTCAAGCGCATCCTGTAACGCTGGCACACATGCCACTCACACCGAATGCCGAACAGCTTCATGCGATTACACAAATCCATAAGGCCATTGGCAAGTTTCAAGGGATTTTGCTCAATGGGTTAACAGGCAGTGGTAAAACTGAGGTTTATTTACAAGCCATGCAGCCTGTTCTTGAAGCGGGTCAACAGGTGCTTGTACTCGTCCCTGAAATTGGTTTAACGCCGCAAACGATTAGTCGGTTTAAAACACGCTTTCATGCTGAAATCGTCATGCTGCACTCAAATATGACTGATGTGGCACGCTTACGCGCTTGGCAAGCCGCGCAAACAGGTACAGCAAGCATTGTGATTGGTACGCGATCTGCGGTATTCACGCCAATGCCACGCTTAGGCATGATTGTTATCGATGAAGAACATGATCTTTCTTATAAGCAACAAGATACCTTCCGTTATCATGCACGAGATGTCGCACTCAAGCGCGGCTCAGACGCAAAATGCCCCGTCATTCTCGGTTCA
The DNA here is from genome assembly GCA_028868515.1 of Gammaproteobacteria bacterium. Taxonomy (GTDB): domain Bacteria; phylum Pseudomonadota; class Gammaproteobacteria; order Pseudomonadales; family Moraxellaceae; genus Aquirhabdus. The sequence goes on along the minus strand of JAGWUI010000008.1, from coordinate 53,823 downwards.
GCAACACCATCACTAGAATGTCTGCATCTGGCTGAGGAAAAGAAGCTCCTGCATTTAAAGCTTACAGAGCGCGCTGGCGAAGCCGATTTTGCACGAATTCATCTAATCGATTTGCGTGGCAAAAAAAGAGAAAGCGGCGTCAGCTTGGAGCTATTTAATGCTATCGAAACGCGGCTAAAAGCGGACGAACAGGTCTTAATTTTTCTCAATCGTCGTGGTTTTGCGCCAGTTTTATTATGTGATGCGTGCGGCTGGCAAGCCGACTGCCCACGCTGTGATGCCCATCTGACGGTGCATTACACGCCTAAGCAACACTTGCATTGTCATCATTGTGGTTATCAAAGTCGTTTACCCACTGAATGCCCATCATGTAAATCCGTCAATCTCGTTCCGACTGGCACAGGTACAGCTCGACTAGAAGAAGCACTGGCTGCGCGTTTTCCCAATCAGCCACTCATTCGTGTCGATCGCGATACGACAAGTCGTGTTGGGAGTTGGGAGAAGATTTATCAGCGCGCCAATCAAGCAGGTGCGGCAATTTTACTTGGCACACAAATGCTGGCTAAAGGACACCACTTTCCGCATGTGACGCTGGTTGCGATTATTGATGTCGATGGTGGATTTCTGAGTGTAGATTTCCGTGCGCCTGAGCGTATGGCACAACTCATTATGCAAGTCGCTGGACGTGCTGGACGCGGCAGCAAAGCAGGTCAAGTATTAATTCAAACACGCTATCCAGAGAACCCTCTACTCATCACGCTAATCCGTCACGGATATCAAGCCTTTGCAGCTGAGATGCTCGCTGAGCGACGTGCTGCGTTACTTCCACCCTATCGCCACGCGACTTTATTACGTGCCGAATCTGCAAGTACTGCTAAAACAGAAGCCTTTTTAAATGCGGCAATAACAGCTTTTCAAGAACAGATGGAAGAACGTGGCATTGCAAAGAATGCATTAGAAATTTGGGGTCCCATTCCTGCGCCAATGGAAAAGCGCGCTGGCGTATTTCGAGGTCATGTACTGATTCAAACGCGTGATCGACGTTTACTGCATCAATTGATTGAGACTTGGTGGCCTGCACTGTGGCATACACCTGAACGTCGTGGGGTGCGTGCGTCGTTGGATATTGATCCGATGGAGTTGAGTTAATAGTTTGGTTGTGATTAACTCTAACCCACTCACTATTATCAAATATATTTTGGATAACTCTAAAAATGCTGTATATCAAAACAAGCATCAAACCTTTAGCACTGATCGCAATAATGCCTTTTTGTTTATCTGCCTGTAGTCTATTTTATCAATATACACCTAAGTCCAGTAGTGACCCTTCAATCGTTTTCGGTGATCAACATCAAGACAAGAAATACTCTAACTATGATAGGACTGTTTCACGCCAATTTTTTGTGAATATTAGCCCTCAAACAAATCAAGGCTGTTTCGCTTACAAATCCATTGGAACTGACCTATCTGACAATCTAAAAATAATTGGATTCAAACCAACAAAGACAATTTCAAGTCCTCCAGAACCAATTGCCATTAGAAGTTTTGCTTTAGCTCCAGCCACTACTGGAGAAAGTTGTGAAACAGACACTATCCGTTTTACTCCCGCACCCGACTCAAAGTACTCGGTTGATGTTGTGAATGTGAAACTTATTAAAGATACGACAACAACATCTTTATTTCCCGCTGTTCATCCACAATGTGATGTAAGCGTAGAAAAAATTCTACCTGACGGAACCAGAATACCTGTTAATGTTGAAACTCTACCAAAGTGTAAATATTAAACTTTACCTGTCAATAGGTCTAAACATGCAAACAATGAATTTTAAGAATAAATGGGTTGTCGTCACAGGCGCATCATCAGGAATTGGGCTTGTCATGGCTCGGATGCTCGCTCGTGATCATCAAGCCAATCTGGTTTTGGTTGCTCGTCGTGCCGAAACTCTAGAAAAGATTAAGATCGAGCTAGAAGATCAATACAACGTACATTGCCAAGTCATTGCAGCAGACCTATCCATAGAAAGCGATGTTGAGCGTGTTTTTACTGAGGCAACAACACAACAGCAAATTTATGCAGTCATTTTGAATGCAGGGATTACCTTCTTTGGCGAACATCTGGAGCTTTCATGGTCAAGTTTTAAAACTCTGCTCGCAACCAATGTCAGCAGTGTCGTCCAACTTACTAATCTATTTATCCCCTATTTGATTGCGCAAAACCAATCAGGTGGCATCATGGCTGTCAGTAGCATGGTCAGCCTTGTGCCAGTGCCATATCAATCCGCTTATGCAGGCAGTAAGGCATTTGTGACCAACTTCTTCCTCAGTCTCCAGCAGGAACTCCTGAAGAAACCTATCAGTCTGACGCTATTTGCTCCAGGTGGCATTGATACCGAAATGACGCAAAACAGTGATTTGAAATATTTCCAAAATACAGGAGCATTACAAACACCTGAGCAATGCGCTGAATCTGCCATTTACTCATTGCAACATCGCCGTAATTTCCATGTGCCAGGAGCAATGAATCAAGCGCAATTACTCCTGACTCGAGTTACACCGCGCAGTGTCATTGCAAGTGTCACAGGCATGGTCTATCGCAAGGCGCTCAAGAAAAGTTAAGCGCTTTTAGATGTTTTACGCGTTTATCTTATTGAATAAATGCAAGCACTCTGCGAACAAACTCCTCGGGTATTTCTCGATGTAAAAAATGCCCGACTTTAGGAACTCGAACCACCTCATATGGTCCTGAATAGCAACTCCGCGTCCGCGAAATACTACTCTGATCTAGCGCCCCATCTTCCACACCAAAAAATGCTAATGTGGGAGTTGAAGTTTGCTGACGAATGAGCTGACGTGTCGCGGCGCCTTTTCGACCAATTGCCTCTCGCCTAAAGCTCAAGTAATACCCCAACGCACCTTCCAGTGCTTTTGGCATCCGTAAAGTTTCCTTCACAGGCGCAAGTTCCAGTTCGCTAACCTGCCAATTCGGTGACCAACGACGATATATGGCATTGATCTCCGACATATTATCTCGCCGTAACCGTTTTACTGCCCATGATCTAAATTGGAACGTTAAGAAATGATGCGTCTTTATCAGTGTTTGCAAATTAAACCGTAAAGCACCTGGATGAGGAATCGCAACGACCACAAGTTTACGAATTGATTGTGGACTCAGATTAGCAGCCGCATACGCTGCGAAAGCGCCCCAATCATGACCAATGACAATCGCTTGTTTCTCTCCGAGCGCTTCAATCAATGCCACAATATCTTGCCCTAACGCCAGTACGCCGTAATCCTTATTAGCAGATATGTCACTGGGCGGATAACCACGCATAAAAGGCGCGACCACGCGATAACCTGCTTGTGCAAGCTGAGGCTGCACAAAATTCCATGTATGTGGAGTATCAGGAAAACCATGCAGCAGAATGATCAACGGACCAATGCCTTGCTCAAAATAACCAAAGCGTAGACCATTTGCACGAACGTATTTGATTTCGGATTGCATGTTTAGTCCTTTTGACGAGATTCAAAATCTACAACAACTCCTGTCGATGCATCAATTGCCTAAATCAGAAAAAAATAAATGAATTAACTTGCAGCTTTCCGACATAACACTGGATCAGTCGTCGTGACAGCGCTTGGGATGTGTTTCGATGCTAACAAGGCAACAACCCTCTGCTGCGCATCGTCTGTCGAGGTTTGCAAAACGCCTGATGCACATAAGTCATGTTCAATCTGCAACTTCACATCTTGCTCTTGCGCACTTGTCATCGACAAACCGAGTTGAACGGTTGAAGGTAAACCCGTTTTTGTATCGTAACTGGTCAAGCTATCAATCTCTGTCGTCATAATTCGTGCAGGAGGTAAAACAACCGATGTCGCATTCTTACTCGTAATACTTTGTAATGTAAGCTCACTTAAATCCACCGCGACATGCACCGTTGCCTGAACGAGAGTCAGTTGTTTCTGACCTTGTTGCCACAAGGCATCCCGATTCGGTGAGGTATCCTGTGATGTGGTATCCAACAGAATAATTTTGGTTTTATAAATCAAACTTCCTGCAAGCTGCTCTGCCTGTAGTATTTCTAATACATGCGCAGGCGTGTTCTCAGTGTGATGCGGATTGGTGGAAGTTGGTTGCTGCTCACCAGTTTTAGATGAACTCCTTAACGCATGTTTTTCATTCACCTTAAAACCGAGATACATGATGCCGCTCAGCATAATCATGATCAAAACCACCCAAAGTAATAAACTTGAATGACGGTTTTCTGGTGACTCAAACAGCCTTAATGACTTCATAATAATGGTTAAGCCCTACTTGTGCAGATCATTTGGATTGTGATCAATATGCCGACATCAATGACTTTATCTGTTTCTTCAAATGGATGCATTCTTTTGATGCTTTTTTAGCAAACATTTTTTGCGATACACATTGCGATACACTCTGATTCATATACGATTGATATGATCTAACAATAATGAAAGTATTTAATCCACAAATGGTTTTGGAGTGTTTTGCCTATGTCACTACTGGTTCAAATTACCATTTTTCTGGGTGCAGCAATTTTACTCGTGCCATTGGGTCGACGCTTCGGCTTGGCAACCGTTTTGGGTTATTTATTGACAGGGGTTGTGCTAGGCCCCAGCGGATTTGATGTTGCGGGGAATACTGAAGCGGTCATGCACTTTGCTGAATATGGCGTCGTCATGCTGCTATTCATCATCGGGCTTGAACTGCAACCGTCACGGCTGTGGGCACTTCGCCGACCTATCTTTGTCATGGGTGGTTTGCAAGTCGTTGTCACAGGCGTCATTCTCATGTTTACCATTTGGCAATTAGCCAGCCTGACATCATCAACATTATTTGGCATGACATTACAAAGTCAGCTCAGCACCAGCTTTATTATTGGATTTGGTTTTGCACTTTCTTCAACGGCATTTGTACTGCAACTGCTTAGCGAAAAACATCAACTCGCAAGCGCTCATGGGCGAGATGCTTTCGCCATTTTACTGTTCCAAGATATTGCTGTGATTCCAATTCTGGCAATTTTGCCGTTGTTTCACAGTACAGGATTACACCCATCAGATCAGGGCGTAGACTTCGTTTATTTTGCAAAAGTGATTGGCGTATTTATCGGATTAGTCCTTGCCAGTCGTTCAATTGTTCGCCCACTCTTTCGCCTGATTGTCAGTAGCGGTGCAAATGAACTGCTCACTGCGGTTGCACTATTCTTTATCTTTGGCGTTGCACTACTGATGGATCAACTGCACATCAGCATGGCATTGGGTGCATTTTTGACGGGTGTTTTGCTTGCAGACTCCGAATATCGTCACGAAATCGAAGCCAGTATTCAGCCCTTCAAGGGATTGTTATTAGGCTTATTTTTTATGTCGGTTGGTATGAGTACCAATCTTCATCTGATTATCGCCGAGCCTCTATTAGTGATTGGTGGTGCGATCGGGTTAATGGTTGCCAAGTTTTTTATCTTATTTTTCCTTGCTCGCATGATGGGTAATCGCATTCCCACCAGCGCACGTTTAGGCATTGCACTCGCTCAAGGTGGAGAGTTTGCCTTTGTAGTCTTTAACACAGCCGTCACGCAAAAAATCCTTGCAATTGATCTTGCTCAGCCACTCATCCTGATCGTGACATTGTCGATGGCAATGACCCCATTAGCGTTCTTTATTTTAGAAAAATACTTAGAACCCGTCTTCAGTCGTCAACAGCCTGAACGCGAATTTGATGAAATTCCCAACCACGAACATCGTGTAATTATTGCTGGTTTTGGACGTATTGGGCAAATCGTTGGACGTATTCTACGGATGCATCATATTGAATTTACAGCGATTGAGAAAGATGCAAGGCAAGTCGATTTCGTCAGAAAATTTGGTAATGCCGTGTATTATGGCAATCCACATAACCCTGAATTACTGCGTTCTGCGGGTATTGCCCATGCAAAATTATTTGTTCTCGCGCTAGATGATCTGGAGCAATCCGTTATTACCGCAGAATATTTATGCCGTACCTACCCTAACCTCAAGATCATTGCCCGTGCACGAGATCGTCAGCATTACTATCGCCTGCGTGAGGCTGGTGTTCAACACATTTGGCGCGAAACCTATTTCTCATCACTCGGTATGGCACACGCATCATTACTTGCCCTTGGTTTCGATGAATCTAGCGCCAAAGAAAGTATCGATGTGTTTCGAGAATACGATGAGGCGCTGTTAGAGCGTCAACAAGCGGTTTATGATGACGATGTAAAACTTGTCGAATCCGCACGTGCCGCCATGATCGAACTTGAAGGGCTCTTTGATAGTGACCACCATGCGATCCGCGATATTGAGAAAATCAAAAGTGATGAAGAAACCGCTTTATAATTCAATGCATTTTTAAGGAACATTATGACTTCTATCCTTCGCAAGCACACAAACCGTCGTATGAGTGAAATCGTCATTCATGGTGAAACAGTTTATCTCGCTGGACAAGTTGGCGAAACAGGAAAAACCGTTGCAGAACAAACGGCAGAAGCCCTAGCACATGTAGATCGTCTACTTGGTGAAGCGGAATCATCACGGGAACATATCCTGCAAGTGATTATCTGGCTGAAGGACATTGCTGATTTTGAAGCCATGAATGAAGTGTATGACGCTTGGGTTCCCGAAGGATGCGCGCCAGTTCGTGCGACCAGTGAAGCAAAACTAGCCGATCCATCATTGCTTGTTGAAATTATTGTGACAGCAGCACGATTCTGATGACTGCTGTCATGAAAATGGAGCAATATTCCATACGTCAAACTCACACATTATGTATAGCGGGCACAGCTTTTGATCAAAATGAACAACACTAACAAATGGATATACCTTGTTGCGATCATTTCGAGCAACATATTGAGTTGTAATATTGCCTCTGCAAATACGCCGACACATGAAGAGGAAGATTCACCGATTCACATCCCCTTTCCTTTTACAACTTCAGATAGTCCCTTCGTATTTGGTCTGCAAAGCACATATATCAACCAGCATAAAAATGCTTTTAGTGCACCGTATACAGGACAAAATAGCCTTCTAGCAAAATCTGAAAACAGCTATACCTATACCGCAACTGCATTATTAGGCGCACACTTATGGTCAGGTGGAGAGCTTTATATTAATCCTGAAATTTACCAAGCTGTTGGTTTCTCAGGGCTTACAGGTCTAGCAGGACCTGTCGATGGAGAGCAACAAAAAGGCGGAAAATCAAATGGACTTAATCAATACATTGCTCGGGCATTCTTAAAACAAACTTGGAACTTGGGCGGCGATGATGTTGAACTTACGCCAAGCCTCACACAATTTGCAGACACAGCCAAATCACAACGGATCGTCGTCACAGCAGGCTTGATGTCAATTACTGATATTTTTAATACAGCAACTGCGACAGGTGATCCTCGTGAAAATTTCATGAATTGGTCGTTTATGACCTATGGAGCTTATGATTATACGGGAGATACTCGCGGTTATACGCGAGGCCTTGCGATAGAGTACTACAACGATGATTGGGCACTGCGTTACGGTCGATTCCTGATTCCAAAACAATCTAATAGTGCCGCTTTAGACGATCATATTTTTGACCATTTTGGTGAACAAATCGAACTAGAACACAACCACAAATTTGATGATTTGGCTGGCTCTATCAAGGTTCTCGCTTATCGTAATGTTGCAAACATGGGAGATTATCGAACCTCAATCAATCAAGCCATCGCTGCAAATACAACACCTGACATCAGCACCTCACGCGCTGATCACACCAAGCTAGGGCTCGGTATCCATGCTGAACAATCGATCACGCCAAACCTGTCTTTGTTTACTCAACTGTCTACCAATAATGGCAAATATGAAGAATGGACATTTGCCGAAATTGATCGACAAGCCCAGTTTGGACTATCAGGAAATGGTAAGCCTTGGGGAAGAAATGATGACAACTACGGTATTGGCTATGTGATTAACGGTTTGTCTAACTCACATAAAGATTATTTGCAAAATGGCGGTCTAGGTGCATTTTTAGGTGATGGAACGCTGCGTTATCATACCGAAAACACATTAGAAGCCTATTATAGTTTTGCACTACCGTATCACTTCCAGTTGGCTTTCGATTATCAAAACATCACAAATCCTGGATATAACGCTGATCGTCGAGGTTCAGTAAATGTCTTTGGCATGCGTTTACACTTTGAATATTTTTAAACACCATGTTCTATCAACAAATATCCCAATGCAGACAAGGTCAACATTGGGATATTCAAATCAATAACGCTCACATTAAACAAGCTGGAATCAGATAAGGCTGCCTATTGCTTTACCCATTTCTACTGCGCTATCTGCACCTAATGACTCAAGCCAATTCATTTTCTTCGGCTCAAATAACACCACTGCTGTTGAACCTAAATAAAAACGCCCAAGCTCTGCGCCTTTATCCAATTGTAGATCATGCTTGCGATGTTCAATTTTGCCCGTTGGGTTTGCCTTACCTGTTGCCACAGTTTCAATGCCAGCCACAATCATCGCACCGACTAGCACAACCGCCATACGACCCACAGTCGTATCAAACAAACACACCATACGTTCGTTACGCGCAAATAGACCCTCAACATTTTGTGCAGTTTCAACATTCACTGAAAACAACTCACCTGGAATATATAACGTATCAGTCAGGCGGCCAGCGAATGGCATGTGAACACGGTGATAGTCACGCGGTGAGAGATAGACTGTCGCAAACTCACCATTTTTAAATGGTGCAGCTAATGCTGAATCTCCAATCAACTTCTCGACTGAAAATGACTGTCCTTTTGCTTGAAACACATCATCGCCAACGATTTGACCCAATTGTGAAATCGCACCATCCGCAGGCGAAACCACTGAATTAGGCGCAACATCAATTGCACGAACTCCGTCCTTTAACGCGCGAGTAAAGAAGTCATTGAAACTTGAGTATGCCGTCAAATTCTCTTCTGCTGCCAATGACATATCAATGTTATAGCGATGCGCAAAAGTTTTGATAAAAGTGTTTTTGACAAAACCGATTTGGCTGGCTGCCAATGCGCCGACCAAACGGCTTAACCCATGCTGCGGGGCAATGTGCTGAAATAATATAAATGGACTTTTTGATGTTGACATGCGGTATGTAATCCCGTTAAAAACTGCTGCATAAATGCGACCTAATCAAAACAATTCGTCGCTTAAATCAAATTCTGCCATCAGTATAATTGCAAAATGCTGAAATCCACGAACTTTGACTATAATCTTTGACTATAATCTTTGAGAAAAATTGAGAGAAAAATGTCGACAACGCCATCTTCCCCTACTATTCATCGCTGTGGCTGGTGTAGTGACGATCCGCTTTATCAGGCCTATCATGACAATGAATGGGGTCGTCCGCAGTATGATCCCATTAAACTCTTTGAAAAAATTTGCCTTGAAGGTCAGCAAGCAGGATTATCATGGATTACCGTGCTAAAAAAACGTGAGCATTATCGCAAACGTTTTTTCAATTTTGACCCTACCAAAGTCGCACTCCTCACTGATGAAGACCTAGCAGAACTTGTCACTGATACAGGTCTCATTCGTCATATCGGCAAGCTGTCCGCCATTCGTGACAACGCAAAAGCCTATATAGCAATGCAGGATCGAGGCATTGATTTTTCTGAATGGGCATGGAGTTTTGTGGGTGGAAAAACCATCATCAACCAACTCCAAGACTACCGCGAAGCACCCACCAAAACCTCACCAAGCCTCGCCCTATCTAAAGCCCTAAAAAAAGCTGGTTTTCGATTTGTCGGCGAAACAACCTGTTATGCGTTTATGCAGAGCGTGGGCATGGTGAATGATCATGAGCTGAATTGCCATGTACGAAATACTTGCATCACAGTCAGAGAATGAATTCGAGATTTAAAATGACACCAGCATGTAATTTACTCAAAAAACTCAAAATCACGTTTAGTATTCATGAATACGAGCATGATCCATCCTGTACTAATTTTGGTGAAGAAGCCGCGACAAAACTCAACTTGCCGATGCAACAGGTTTTCAAAACCTTGCTCATTACGGATGAAAAGCAATTCTTCGTTGCAATTATTCCCGTCACTCATACCTTAAGTCTGAAAAAAGCTGCTCATGCGTTTGGCTTAAAAAAAGTGCGTATGGCGAAACCTGACGAAGCTGAGCGCATCACAGGTTATCTCGTCGGTGGCATTAGCCCAATTGGACAAAAGAAACAGCTTAAAACAGCATTGGATACAACCGCGAAGTCGCTGGAAACAGTGTATGTCAGCGGTGGAAAACGCGGATTGGATGTTGGATTAGTGCCTGATGATTTATTGAAAGCGATTTCTAGTGCGGATTATTTTGATTTGCTTGATGAGGGTTAATAATTTTAGACTATATTCATAAGAAATAAAGTTCTGAAAATTCAATATCATTTAGCTTCACTGCAAAATCCCTCTTTAGAGAACGAGGGATTTTGGGAGATTTGTCAGCATCAGATCAATAAACCTTTATAAAACTCCAAAAAAACAACCTATACATTTTTTAAAGTACACTAAACCAATCATGAAACCTTACAACATTCACCTAAAAGAACCATCTCAAATGTTACGCAACAACATGACCGATGCAGAACAAACCTTATGGCAAAGATTAAGACGCAAGCAAATTTTAGGTGCGCAATTTTATCGGCAAAAACCTATCCTTAATTTCATTGTTGATTTTTATTGTCCAATCGCCAAACTCGTTATTGAATGTGATGGTAGTCAACACCATACCCTTGAAGGCTTAGCATCTGATGCAATTCGAGATGACATACTCAATCAATTGGGATTAACAATTTTACGCTTTGATAATCGGCAAGTTTTGCAAGAAACGGATACTGTCTGCCAAGTTATTTTTCATACGATTCAACGATTAAAGTAGTGAATCAGATGCCGTTCAAATCTCCCTAAATCCCTCTTTTCTAAAGAGGGACTTTTCTGCGAATTACAAACCTTCATGAAATCCCCAGAAGTTCCCCTCTTTAGAGAAAGAGGGGTTAGGGGAGATTTGACAGCATTCTTCATCAAAAAACTTAAACCCTCTGCTTCCTTTTCGCCCCCGTCACTCTTGGTGGCAATCCCGTATGCTGCGTCAAAATCTGACCTTTTTGAGGCTGTGAACCTGAACGCTTACGCGAATCTCCGGCCACCGAAGAATTCTTCTTCCGCGCAGTGCTGTATTCGCCAGACTCTTTATTCAAAGGCTGATTAGTCGGAATCAACTGATGCTTACCATTACCAATCAAATCCGCACGTCCCATACTCTTGAGGGCTTCACGCAGCAATGGCCAGTTGTTTGGATCGTGGTAACGCAAGAACGCTTTATGCAAACGACGACGCTTCTCACCTTTCACAATATCCACCGTTTCACTACCGCGACTCACCTTACGCAGAGGATTCTTGGTCGAATGATACATCGCGGTTGCAGTTGCCATTGGCGATGGATAGAACGTCTGTACTTGATCTGCACGGAAGCCATTTTTCTTCAACCACAACGCCAAATTCATCATATCCTGATCCGTTGTCCCCGGATGCGCCGCGATGAAATAGGGAATCAAATATTGCTCTTTACCCGCTTCTTTACTAAACCGATCAAACAACTGTTTGAAACGATCATACGTTCCAATCCCCGGCTTCATCATCTTCGACAACGGCCCGCCTTCGGTATGCTCAGGGGCAATTTTCAGATAACCGCCAACATGGTGCGTCACCAGCTCTTTGACATATTCAGGATTAAGTACGGCCAAGTCATAGCGTAGACCAGAACCAATCAAGATTTTCTTGATACCCTTGATCGCACGTGCTTTACGGTAAAGTTGGGTGAGATGACTATGATCTGTACCTAAATTCTCACAGACTCCCGGATATACACACGACGGCTTACGACAATTTTTCTCGATTTCAGGATCTTTACACGCAAGGCGATACATATTTGCCGTTGGCCCGCCAAGATCGGAAATAATCCCAGTAAAGCCCGGTGTCGTATCACGAATACTTTCTACTTCGCGCAAAATTGATTCTTCTGAACGATTCTGAATAATTCGTCCTTCATGCTCAGTAATTGAACAGAACGTACAACCACCAAAACAACCGCGCATGATATTGACCGAAAACTTGATCATGTCATACGCTGGAATCCGCGCATCGCCATAAACTGGATGCGGAACACGCGCATACGGCAGATCAAAGACATAGTCCATTTCTTCGGTCGATAATGGAATTGGCGGTGCATTCAACCACACATCACGGTCGCCATGACGTTGCACCATTGCACGCGCATTACCTGGATTGGTTTCTAAATGCAAAATGCGGTTGGCGTGAGCATAGAGCACTGGATCATCTTTAACCTGATCATAGTCAGGCAAGCGAATCACCGATAACTCACGCGGTGGCAGACGATGTTTGATGGCTTTGCTTGGCGCAGGACGTAACGAGACAATTTGAGTATCTTTATCCAGCTTATGACTGTCTACAATGTCTGCATTGACTACTGGATTAGCAACTGCTTCTTTAACAAAACCCTCGTAGGTTGAAGGATTTGGATTCTTAGGATTGTTCTTTTCAACATCACAACTTTCTAAATCTTCAGTCATCACATACGGATTGATAATCGCGTCAACACGTCCGGGCGTATCGACATCATTACTAGCGATCTCAAAGTAATCCGCTTTCGCCACTTTACGCGTTTCATTCAGAATAAAACTCGTACCGCGTAAATCCGTGATCTGATCAATACGATCGCCTTTTGCCAGACGATGTACAACATCAACAATCGCACGTTCGGCATTGCCATAGAGCAAAATATCAGCTTTAGCATCGGTAATGATCGAACGACGAACTTTATCCTGCCAATAATCATAGTGCGCAATACGACGTAAACTCGCCTCAATGCCACCCAAGATAATCGGCACATCAGAATATGCTTCTCGGCAACGCTGGGAATACACCACAGCCGCGCGATCTGGACGCTTATCAGGGGCATTATTCGGTGAATACGCATCATCTGAACGCGTCTTACGATCAGCCGTATAACGGTTAATCATCGAATCCATATTACCCGCAGTCACACCAAAGCAATAAACAGGTTTACCCAAGATTTTAAACGCATCTGCCGAATGCCAATCAGGCTGAGCAATAATCCCTACGCGGAAACCCTGCGCCTCCAGCAATCGCCCAATAATCGCCATCCCAAACGACGGATGATCGACATAGGCATCGCCGCTAATGATGATCACATCACACGCATCCCAGCCAAGCGCGTCCATCTCTGCACGACTCATCGGCAAGAATGGCGCAGGCTCAAAGCACGATGCCCAATGTTTATCATAATCAAACAAAGGCTTAGGCATAGCGCCAGAAATCGCTTTTTGAGAAGAATTGTTAGGAGCAGACATAATTAGATCATCAATGCGTAATGAGTCGATGCAGAGCATCAATTGGATGAAAACCGCTCATTTTAGCATGAATCATGCTCATGTGCTGTAGAGTATCTGACCGATGGATTCAGACGGGTCAATTTTAAAATCACCATAAAAAACGCCACAGTTTGATCAAACTGTGGCGTTTATTTTTACGTTAGCTTGTAATGTTAACTTGCGAAATGCTTAGAACATGACACCTGTTTCAAGTAAGCCTGTAACTTGGTTCTTTTTGTCACCATTCACACCAAATTCAGAACCTACAGTTCCTTTGTTAATTCCAACAAACGACAACTCAGCACGCGCAAAGAAGATCTTGTATTGATAAGTAGGCGTGATCGTCAAAGACCAAGCCTTGCTACCAGCGCCGTACAACAAGCTTGGATCAGCAGGATCATTCTTGCTACCAGTCGAAGTAATATATTCTAAACGAACTGGCAGACTGTAATTGTCATTAATCTTGTAGCTTCCCAACACCGCAGCGCCAGTTGCCGAAGCAGACTTAGTGCCTAGTTGACTTAATGCTGGAACATAGTTGTATTGCAAGTACGGTTGCAATGTCCATGGACCACTAGTATGGGTATAGATCAAATTATAAATTTGTCCATTGTTTTGCAAGATTGGTGTAGCCGTAGACGATACATTACTAAAACCGCCAGTATGACCGCTACCAGAGAATGCAAAAATATTCGCACTGTCCATGGTATATGTCGCAGCAGCAGATACAGTATTGTATTTGTTTGAATAATAGCCATCATTGAAGGACAAAGATAATGCTAGAGGTCCTTGTGTATAGTTGGCTTGAACACCGCGACTTACAGCAGGCTCTTGACCCCAAAGCAAACCACGTTGAATATTCATATTCTCAAATGAGAAGGTGTATTCATCACCAATCAATGTCGGTAACTTACCAACCATTACGTTAAAACTGTCAGTTGGTGCAAGTTTAATAAATCCTTGAGAGAAAACACCATAAGTCGCAGCAGGAGTTTTCTCAGCTTTAACATACGGCACGCCTAAAGCTGGGATTGAATAGCTACCAAATTGACCAGAGAACTGAATCAAGCCATCAGTTTTATTTAGAAAAATCTGAGCATTGCTCACATCAGTTTGTGAGCTAGCAACGTTACCGACACGGTTGTTTTGAGTTTGTACCAACGCACTCGCTACGCCCGTTACAAAGACATTACCCACTGGACCAGCATCAAAGCTGAATGGTTTAGCATCAGCAGTCAGTACACCACCGAGGCTTGGAAATGATGGCAGTGCTGGACCCGCTGGCGCTGCTGGTGCCGCAGCATCATCCGCATAAGCTGCTGACAGCCCTACTAAGGCTAATGAGGACACTAACACGGTCAATTTTGCTGTTTTCACAATTGCTGTTTTCATACTTCATGCTCCCCAAGAACATTTATGTGCATCATTTATGGAAATCACTAGCCCTTTAATTAAATCCTCATCAAAGGTGTGAGACTTCTTTTTCAGTCACAATTATTAATACAATTGTCATGCCAAGTTCACAAGACTCCTGTATTTTGAAACAGCAGATATAAGAATTGCGTTAATTTTACGAAGCTCCCTCTATAAAACATGCCATTTTTGGATGGTTTTTATCCACTGATGCGCAAGATCAGTGCATATGGATAATTTCTTATTCCTACCACATTTATTGCACCAATAAAACACATAGAATGATCAATTTTGGTGCAACACCAAAAATCAGTACGGATTGCGTGCAAATTTATTAATGTGGCGAGATGTTTTTACTCTAACTGCTCCAAAATACGTTCTAATTAAGCTCAAGCTCAGCTATAGTGTCTATAAAAATGGATCATAAAAATTGATGGGAGCATACCGTTGAGTAGAAATGTGTTGTCCATCACAACAACAGACCAAGATCGACCTATTCGCGTCATACAGGTCTCAGATTGCCACTTATTTGAAAGTTGCGATACCAAATTACTTGGCATGAATACTGAAGAAAGTTTTCAGTCTGTCATCGAACTCATCAAAAAAGAAAATTTCGATAAAAAGTTATCTTTATTTATTGCGACGGGCGATATTGCTCAAACACCCTCAGAAAAAACGTATGCACGATTTCTCGATCAGATGCAGACGTTTGAAGAGCCTTGTGTATGGCTGCAAGGCAATCATGACCTCAATGACTTATTCTTAGCACAGCAAAATCATGCGGCAAATATGGATGTCATCACATTAGGCAGCCAGTGGCTCGTTATTATGTTGAACTCCTCTGACGACCATGAAATTACTGGCCGCCTCACAGCAGAAGAATTGCTGTGGCTCGCCAAACAACTGAGTCATTATCCTGACCGACATATCATTATTGCAATGCACCACAACCCTATTCCTATCCAATCAAAGTGGCTAGATCAAATCGGACTATCCAATGCAGCAGACTTTTGGACTGTTGTCGATCAAGCACCACAAGTCAAAGCTGTGATACACGGACATATCCATCAGAATTTTGAATTTACTCGTGGTTCAGTCAAAGTGTGGGCTTGCCCATCAACCTGCATTCAGTTTAAGCCACTTTGCGACACGTTCGCCTTAGATAACTTACCCCCAGGCTATCGCTGGTTTGACTTATATGCAAATGGGCAAATCAATACGGGAATTTCTCGGTTGGCATCCATGCCCGCAGGAGTAGATTTTAATTCTTCGGGTTACTAAAAAGCCCGCTGAGTAGATTGGAAATAGAAGTTAGAAATGTTTTCATGCTAATTATTGCTTAGACTGAAAAATCGTGATAAAAGACGCGCTGAAAAATTTTTTCTGATATTGCGCTTCCTAAGCGGTCTCACTCACCTACAGGAAGTAACACCAGCAACGGTAACCAAAAATATGACCGACTCGACTAAAACACCACGCAAAAGTGCTGCGAAACCAAAGCCTAAGGCATCGGCTTCGACATTAGGCGGAACAGCAGCAAGTTTATATGGCATTGAACCATATGTTCTCGCAACCGGTGAAGATTATATGTCTGAGGGTCAACTCGATCATTTCCGACGTATTCTTAACGCTTGGCGCGCTGAACTCATGCAAGAAGTTGATCGCACCATGACTCACATGCAAGACGAATCAAACGTCATGGCTGATGTGAATGATCGTGCGACTCAAGAAGAAGAATTCGCGATCGAACTTCGCACACGTGATCGTGAACGTAAATTGATTCGTAAAATTGAGAAATCAATTAAAGAAATCGATGACGAAGATTACGGTTATTGTGAAACATGTGGCATTGAAATTGGCTTGCGTCGTCTTGAAGCACGTCCAACAGCAACACAATGTATCGACTGCAAAACGCTTTCTGAAATCAAAGAAAAGCAGAACAACGGTTAACATATATCACGGTGTGAGCATTGATCTTGCATCCTGAACACTTATATACGGGTCGGTTCGCGCCATCGCCAACCGGCCCGTTGCATTTCGGCTCTTTAATCACCGCTCTCGCTAGCTGGTGCGAAGCACGTCACCATCAGGGGCGCTGGCTAATCCGCATCGAAGATACTGACATTCCGCGTAACCAGCTTGGTGCAGAAGCTCAGATTCTAGCTGCCTTAAATGCCTATGGTTTACATACGAATCAACCGATTGAGCGTCAGCAAGATCATCTCGCATATTATCATCACATCATTGATGCACTTGCTGCCCAAGGGCTAGTTTATGCCTGCGCTTGTACTCGTAAGCAGTTAATGGGTCTGATTGCCTATCCGAATACCTGTAGAGATAAAAACCTCCCCTTTGAAGGCAATGCCATTCGTCTACGCGTATCTGATGAACTCATCTGCTTTGTTGATCAGATTCAGGGACAAATTTGCGAGAACTTAATTCAAACGACGGGTGACTTTGTCTTACGACGACGTGATGGGATTATTAGTTATCAGCTCGCTGTTGTCGTTGATGATATGAGGCAGAATGTCACAGATATTGTGCGCGGCGCTGATCTACTCGATAACACAGCTCGACAAATTTGGCTAAGAAAATGTCTAAACACATTAAAATTGCCAGAACTATCCGCATTTGAACCAACCTATTGCCATATCCCATTAGCCATGAATGCTCAAGGTCAGAAGCTCTCTAAACAGAATCTTGCTATGGCTTTGCAATGCACTGAAATCATCCCAACGCTGCAAAAAGCATTTTCGGCGCTAGGACAACATCACGTTGAGGCAAATTCAGTGGATGAGTTTTTAGAACATGCCGCTAAAGTTTGGAATCTAAATCAAGTTCCAAGGGAAACTCAGATTTCTGGAGTTTTTCTTTAATAAAAAAAGCCCATTCCGCAAATGTGAAATGGGCTTCTACTGACTTTAAAAAGCTAAAATCATCCCGCCAAATACGCCTCTCGTGCACTACGTGGCTTCGGTTTCTGAGTTTCCTGATCGATGCGTAGTAATACACCAATCATCATCAACGAGATCACTAATGACGTACCACCATAACTGATAAATGGCAAAGTCAGACCTTTGGTGGGCAACATCCCCATGTTCATCCCGCCATTCACCAAGATCTGTAGCAAGAAAATCGTGGCAATGCCATAAGCCAGATAACCTGCAGATGCATACTGATTTGCCAAAGCACGATGTCCGATACGCATACACGAAATCACCATAATCATCAGCAAGCCAAATAAACAGGCAATCCCAACAAAACCCAACTCCTCTCCAATAATGGCGAGTAAAAAGTCAGTATGCGCTTCAGGTAGATAAGATAATTTCTGGACACTATGACCTAAGCCTGCACCATTGATCTCGCCACGACCAAACGCAATCAAACTCTGTTTCAGCTGATAATCCGCACCCAGTTCATCATCCCAAGGATTGGCAAATGAAGTCATCCGTTTTAAACGATACGGCTCAAAAATAATCGCAATCGCTAACGAAATCAAAGCGCCGACCAGCATGACCGCAAACTGGCGCACAGGTGCACCCGCTAAAAAGAACACGGTCATCATACTTGCAACCACAACCACGCTCGCCCCAAGATCTGGTTCGAGTAAAATCATGGAAAGTACGGAAACCATCGGACCTAGTAAGCGAAAGAATCCCGACCAACTAAAACGAATCTCATCCTCACGACGCACCACATAATCTGCCGTAAAAAGCACCATGACAAACTTAGCAAATTCAGAAGGTTGAAATGTAAATCCTGCTAATTTAATCCATCGTTTGGAACCGTTGACGTCTGCACCAATTCCAGGAATTAACACCATCACCAATAGAATTAAGACAGCAAACCATAATAAAAAGGTTTGCCCAAACCATGCTTTTAAAGGAATTCTCACCGCAACAAAAACAGCACATAAACCAACGAACAAATAGATCAATTGTCGCGTGATAAAGTACAAAGGCTGATGATATTTATAATCACCATAGGGGATTGATGCCGAACCAATCATCGTTGTCCCAATACAAATCAGTACAATCACACTGAACAGCAGGACACGACGCGCAGTCAGTTCATCAACCACTGAAGGAATGGATACAAACTTGTTCCATAAGGTACTTAAGCGAGATTGAACATCTTTTAGCGACTTAGAAACCATGCTTTATACCTGTCATGTCCATATTTATAGATCCCAACTTATTTTCTTTGCAAAAGGTCAACTTTTTTAAACAGACAATACCAACTGTTCAAACTGATTACCTCGATCCTCATAATTAAGGAACATATCAAAACTCGCACATGCTGGTGATAACAAAACCGCATCGCCAGCCTGACTTGCCTTGCGACATTGCTGTAATGCATCACTTAATGTCTCTGCATGGATGATCGGAACTTGATGTTCAGCGAGTGTCGTCTGCAATGCTGCTTCAATAATCGGCGCGTCTTCACCAATCAATACCACAACACGCCCAAAACGTCCCAAAGGCGCTGCCAGTGGCTTAAAGTCTTGACCCTTGCCTACTCCACCTAAAATCACCGCTAATTTACCACTTGGCTTGCTCACACATGTGGATGTCAGCGCTGCACCTAAACCTTCAATCGCTGCAAGCGTTGCACCGACATTTGTGCCTTTTGAATCATTATAAAAACGTACACCTTGTTGCTCAGCTACAAACTGACAACGATGTGCCAAGCCTGCAAACTCTCGTAATGTCTTCAGCATCGCATCCATCGGCAAGCCAACAGCTTCACCTAAAGCTAACGCAGCTAAAGCATTCGCTGCATTATGACTGCCTTGAATTTTCATTTCGCGGGTTGAAAGCAAACGATTACGACCTTTTGCTAACCACATCGTGCCATCTAAATCGCGTAATATCCCGAAATCATTGATATCTGGCGCATTTAGGCCAAAGCTACGCATAGGCGTACTGTCCGCAATCAATGGACGCGTCAACGTATCATCACGATTGACCACATAACTCTGGCATTGCTGAAAAATACGATGTTTAGCAGTGTGATAACCCAACATGTCATCATAACGATCCATGTGATCTTCACTGATATTCAACACGACAGCAACCGCTGCGGCTAAGTTCGATGTAGTCTCTAACTGAAAACTAGATAGCTCTAAAACAATTAATTCTGGATCATTATCCAAGAGCTCAAGTGCAGGCTTACCTAAATTCCCACCAACAGCAACGCGCAGACCTGCATTCGCAGCCATCTCACCGACCAATGTCGTCACAGTGCTCTTTGCATTTGAACCAGTAATCGCAACAATCGGCGCTGCCGTTGCACGGCGTAACAACTGAATATCACCAATGACCGAAACACCCTTTGCAAGCGCGGCTTGAACGGCAGGCTCTGATAACGCCAAGCCAGGGCTTAAAATA
The DNA here is from genome assembly GCA_028868515.1 of Gammaproteobacteria bacterium. Classification (GTDB taxonomy): domain Bacteria; phylum Pseudomonadota; class Gammaproteobacteria; order Pseudomonadales; family Moraxellaceae; genus Aquirhabdus. Next base: position 33,543 of record JAGWUI010000008.1, on the reverse strand, counting down.
ATTTCTTCTGCACGGCATAGCAATTCCTGATCTAAACCGCCCAAATGACACGCAACATCATCGGGCAAGTCCACCAATCCTGGCGGATCAAGCCGCGTATCTGTCACTGCGACCGTATAACCTTGATCGACCAAATAGCGCACAACAGAGACACCTGTCTTGCCTAATCCAGCGACAACCTTCAAACCACCACGCTGTATTAACATGTCGTGCTCCTCATATGATTCATCAAAAATTTAACTAGACATTCACTTTCCATCAGAATCTCTATAAAGCAACCCATCGATAACGACCGATTTAACTCATCCGTTTAGCGACGCGATAAAAAACCGCTCTCTTGTAACAGCGCCATCGTTACGCCACTTGATTCACTATTTCCGACCGTATCTGCAGCACGATCACCCAGCATCAATCGCTCTAAATAACGCGCCAGCACATCGACTTCCAAATTCACAAAACTACCAACCTTCCAATCATTGATATTGGTATGGTTTGCAGTATGTGGCACCAGATTCAAACTGAGTGTTGAGCCACTTAATTGATTGATCGTCAAACTAATCCCATCAACCGTGACAGATCCTTTTTCTGCCAAATAACGCGCTAATTCTCGTGGCGCACGAACTTCATAGTACAGTGAACGTGCATCTTGACGTTGGACGACAATCTCCCCCAAACCATCGACATGACCACTGACCAAATGTCCACCGAGACGTGTTGTCGGTAACAAGGCTTTTTCTAAGTTTACGCGAGTTCCGATTTTCCATTGACCTAAAGTTGTCCGACGTAATGTCTCCCCCGACACATCAGCCACATAATAATCAGCGCCCATTTCGATCACGGTTAAGCAAATGCCATTCGTTGCGATTGAGTCACCTAAATGAACATCTGACATCGATAAATCTGCACCTTTACTGCCACTACTTGAGGTTTGAACCGTCACGCGAACGTCTCCACCTTGCGGCACAATGGCGCGGATAGACCCAACAGATTCGATAATTCCAGTAAACATATACTTCCTAAACAACTGATCTATATAAAAATAGGATTCAAAACTTACGCTTAGATGTTCATGCTACGTAAAAGACGTATTCGCACACCAAAGGACACAATAGCGACACGAACACCGAACACAAAGTCCATAATTTAAGGTACTTGAGTCAGCATAATCACTTTAAGCAACTTGCCCAGTATCATTTGAATATATTAACCGAATGAGCACGCTAAGTCTCTTTTGTATGGTAATTCCTGCAAAGTGGCTTCATGACAAGTAGCTTCATGAAAAGTCACTTGATGAAATGGGCAAAGTGATGACAACAAAATGACGTCATCTGTATGATCATTTGGCTTATGGTTATTTAATTAAGGAGCTTCCCATGAAGAAGATCATCATTGTAAGTACGCTAATTATCGCCATGACTGGAATTTCAGTGGCTCAAGCTGATGACCAATGGCGCGGTCAAGGCGGCGGAGACCAACGTGGCGGTCAATGGGATCACCGTGGTGGTGACCAACGCGGTCCACAAGGGCAAGATCATCGCGGTGGAGATAGATCTCAATGGCATGACAATCGTGGCGGCAACCCAAACTGGCAAGGACAACGTTATCGTGCACCAAACCCATATTTCCGCCCTCATGGCTACCAAGTTCGTCATTGGCGCGGTGGTGACCGACTGCCACCTGCTTACCGCGGACGTCAATACTATGTTGACTATCGCTACTACCACCTCAACCCACCGCCACGCGGCTACCGCTGGGTGCGTGTGGACAACGATGTCGTGCTGGCAGCAATCACAACAGGTGTGATTTTATCAGTGGTTCAAGGATTGTATTACTAATTATTGACGATAAAGCATCATTGGAAATACCCTGTAGGGGCAACCTGCGGTTGCCCCACGATTTTTATACATCACTAGGATTGAATCGACCTCAACACCCATCTCACATCATCACCCACCAGCGTCACACTCACCGTCTGCCAACGAACTTGCTCATTCATCTTCAAAAATGGCAAATTAAACATCGGACGAGCCAATGAGCCCAACAATGTTGGGGCGAAATAAACAATCAGTTCATCAACCAACCCAGCCTCGATGAATGCACCAGACAGTGTTGCCCCTGCCTCAATCATGACATCGTGAATATTTTTCTTATTTTTCAAATCATCGAGTAATGAGGCTAATGATTGATAATGCCACTTTTCTACATCCGCATTTACATGAGCAAAAGTCGTTTCTGGATCAATTCCGACCATCAAAGTCGATTGGGCTGAATGTAATATTTGTGCTGTTTTCGGGATTTTCCCATGGCGATCCAGCACAACACGCAGTGGCTGCGGGATATTTTCAATTGGTGTACCATCCGCGACCGAACGGACATTGAGCTGCGGATCATCCGCAAGCACCGTTCCAATCCCTGTGATAATCGCTCCACTCATGGCTCGAAAATGCTGTACATCCTGACGCGCTGCGCTACCTGTAATCCACTTCGATTCGCCTGAGGACATTGCAGTTCGTCCATCCAGACTTGCTGCGACTTTAAGCCGTACAAAAGGACGCCCACCCGCCATCGTTTGCAAGAATCCCGCATTGATCTCTCGCGCCTCTGTCTCACACACGCCAACACGTGTTTCAATCCCTGCGGCTTGTAACTTGGCAAGTCCCTGCCCTGCAACTTGAGGATTTGCATCTAAAACTGCCATCACGACGCGTGCAACTTGTGCATCGATCAATCCATTCGCACATGGTGGCGTTCGACCGAAATGCGAACAAGGCTCTAACGTCACATACGCCGTTGCACCACGAGCGGCTTCACCCGCTTGGCGTAGCGCAAACACCTCTGCGTGTGGCTCACCAGCTTTTGGGTGAAAGCCTTCACCCACAATTTCGCCATCTTTTACTAAGACACAACCCACCGCTGGATTAGGTCTAGTGGTATACAAACCTCGCTTGGCCAGCGTCAACGCATGCTGCATCCAGCGATGATCTTCAGCATTCTGTTGAGCAGAAATCTCCACATCAATCATTGGAATGTCTCATCTGATCAATCGTCTGACGGAATGCTTCAACATCTTTAAAGTCACGATAGACCGATGCAAAACGCACATACGCCACATGATCCAAGGTATACAACGCCTCCATCACAGCCTCACCAATCAAGCGCGATGGCACTTCACGCTCACCGAGACTGCGAAGTTTTTGGCTGATTTCAAGTAATACAGTATCGATCTGATCGAGGCTAATAGGACGCTTTTGCAAAGCATGCTGCAATGATCGCTTGAGTTTTGCTTCATCAAACGGTTCATAACGACCATTAGATTTCTGCACACGCGGCATCACGACATCGTAGGATTCAAATGTCGTAAACCGTTCACTGCAGACGACACATTCACGACGTCTGCGAATCTGCCGACCTTCAGCTGCTAAGCGTGAGTCAATCACCTTACTATCAGGCGCATTACAAAAAGGACAATGCATAGGAGTGACAATTGGAAAAATAAAGTTGGCTGTAGTTTAGCAAAAGAATGAATCAAAAAGAGGCAGTAAGCGATCACATCAAAAACTTAATTAATGCAACAAATCAATTTCGACAATTTCATCAAAACTTCCTTAGAACCTCTACAAAAAGAGTAATTAGATCAAATTACTAAGATCGACATTTTAAATATTATTTACAACAACTCACGCTAGCAACCAAAACTAATTAATTTGTGTATGTTCCTTTTACTGCTATAGAATGCATCACAAAAGCCCCCTGCGCAGGGATGATGAGACTTTTTGTACATTGGGAAAACAATTTTTTTAGGGACAGATATGAAAATCAAGCATCAAAAATCTTTAGGTTTGGCTGGAGCCATTGCAACAACTGCATTACTAACAGCTTGTGGCGGTGGTAGCAGTAATAGTCAACCGCAATCTACTGTGACGGGGACTGGAACAGCAGTCGATTTTTATATTTCAGGCGGAACTGTTACATTCACCGATTGCGGTAATGCCACGACAAAAACTGATGCTAACGGCAATTTTACGTTCCCTACAGGTTGCTCTAGCAGCGCTGTGACTGTGACTGGTGGTACTGATATTGGTACAGGTCTTCCTTTTGCTGGCACAATTCAGGCGCCCAAAGAAACTTTATCAGCCACAACACCTATCATTGTTTCACCTCTGACCACACTGATTGCACAACTTGACTTAATAAGTCCTGGCGGTGCTAATGGTTCTAATGCAAGCCTAATTATCGGACAACTCGGATTACCCTATAATCCATTAACTCAAGACCCGATGAGCAATGCAAGATCATTGCAACAAAACGTTGTTCTGCAACAGTTGATTAATCAAGTTACAGCTTTAATGGAAAGCTTTTCTACATCTGTGGGAGGAACCTTAACTCCAGCGCAAGCAACTCAAGCAGCGCAAGCAGGTATAATCAACGCGATGTTGAACGCCCAAAATATAAATGGCTCCTTTTCTTTAACAAATAGTACAAATATTTCAGCCATTATTTCGGCATCGGTCACATCTGCAGTAACAACAAATAAAACCAGTTTCCCTTCGAATGTGCAAACGAATACAAACACCTATGCCAGTAACGTGGCTTTAGTTGGAACCGCAACTATTAGCAACCTCGTTAACAACGTAAGCAATGCTTTGTCCAACGTCACGATTGGTAGTTCACCTCAAGCAACTTTGAGCAATATCGGAGCCAATAATATTGCTCAAATTGTAACTACGGCACAATCTACCGCAACTCAAAAGATCATCACTCCATCAATAGTCGCACAACTCGGCAGCTCAGACCCAACGACTCAACTGACCCTGAGTGCTCTAGGCTCAAGCCTTGCCAGCACAAATACAACAGCCCCTACATTAAGTAATTTTCTTCAAATCACTGGCGTAATATTAAATAATGGTAGCGAGCAAACCGTTTCAACAGCTTCAAATCAGCCGCTTACCGCAACTGGTGCTCTTTCTAACATTCAATTTCCTTTGAATGAAGTTGGGTCACTGGTAGGAACAACCACTTTACCTGTTCAAGCTGCTCTGAGTTACACAATCAATGGCAATACCGTTAATCTCATTATCAACAACGTTACTTTGACTTTTGATAGTACTGGTACACTAACAGGAGCTTCAGTTCCAGCAACAACAACATATTCGTTTAGTTTATCAGGCGTAAGCAATGCCACAGCAACATTAACTAATCAGTCAGCAGACAATCTCTACGCAAATGGTAAAGTTAATCTGTCGATTAACTCATTCCTAACGAAGTTGAAAAACTCAGGAACAGCGACTGGATTGACTGCGGCACAAATCCAAAGCTATACACCAACTACAAGCGCTCCAATCAATGTAACATTCGTCATGAGCACCCCAAATGCAGTGATTGGCATTGGGCAGTCTAGTAATGGTAATGGCGTAATCTCTGCACCAAGTTTGTCTGTTGGCTCAGGTTCGATGACAACGACAGGTCAAGGCATTAGTGCAATAGTCACCAGTCATTAACGTGACCTAAGCTCTCAAAAAACCGCCATCATGTGTTTTGATTGCGGTTTTTTTTGCAATCATTTGCTCACAGCTCAAATAAAATGCATAAAAAATGAGAGCCGAAGCTCTCATTTTTAGTTTTTAAGGAAGGGATTCCTTAATCACCCACATTAGTCACCAACACGTTCGCCATGTTGTGATAAGTCCAAGCCTTCACGTTCTGCATCTTCAGATACACGCAGACCGATCACCATATCCACAACTTTGAGCAGGATGAAGGTTACGATACCGCTGTACAATAAAGTTGCAAGGATGCCCTCACCTTGGATCATCAATTGATCCAAAACTGGTTTAGGATCTGTACCTGTTACTGCTTTAGTCACGAATACCGCTGTGAGCAACGCACCTGTGATACCACCAACCGCATGCACACCGAACGCATCCAAAGAATCGTCTGCTTTCAGGATACGTTTCAGGCCAGTTGCACCCCAGAAACATACAGCACCAGCAACCAAACCGATCACCAATGAGCCACCTACATCAACAAAACCTGACGCTGGAGTAATCGCAACCAAACCTGCAACCGCACCAGAAGCACCGCCCAATACAGAAGCATGACCACGAACGAAACGTTCAACAGCTAACCAGCTTAATGACGCAGCAGCAGTTGCAACTTGAGTGACAACCATCGCCATTGCAGCATTTGGGCTTGCAGCCAAAGCACTACCTGCGTTGAAACCGAACCAACCCACCCACAGTAAACCAGCACCGATCAATGTTAAGGTTAAGTTATGTGGCGCCATTGGCTCTTTACCGAAACCGATACGTTTACCCAATACGTATGCTGAAACTAGACCTGCGATACCAGAGTTGATATGAACAACTGTACCACCTGCGTAGTCCAACGCACCTGCAGCAGCTAACCAGCCTTTTGCATGCCATACCCAGTGACAGATTGGTGAGTAAACCAAGATACTCCACAAAGTGATGAACAACATGAATGCAGAGAACTTCATACGTTCAGCAAATGAACCGCTCATCAATGCTGCAGTGATGATCGCAAAGGTCATTTGGAAAACCATGAACAGATATTCAGGAATGGTATACGCTGTGCCAGCTGCATCAGTCCAGATATGGTCAATCGCAACGCCACTCATCAGCACGCGGTCAAAACCACCAATATATGGAGCAAGTGCACCTGTACTGCTACCGAATGCAAGAGAATAACCAATAACAACCCAAACCACAGTCACAATCGCTGTCGCTGCAAGGCTATGCATCATTGTGCCCAATACGTTTTTACGACGTACCATACCGCCGTAGAACAGCGCCAAACCTGGAATAGTCATTAACAAAACCAATGCGGTTGATGTCAACATCCACGCGCTATCACCTTTGTCAAGTTTTGGCGGTGCTGCTGGTGCAGCCGCTGGTGCTGGTGTTGCCGCCGCAGGTGCAGCTGCTGTAGTTGCCGCTGGTGCTGATGCAGCAGCAGGTGCAGAAGCTGTCGCAACTGGTGCTGATGCAGCATCATCAGCCATAACAAGCGGCGATGCTAATAGTGCGCCAGCCAAGCCGAACGCAAGTAATACTTGTTTCATGAGGGAGTCCTCTGTGCAATATCAATTAAAAGTATCAATTTTTCAAAGCAATGTGGTAGTTACAGCATTTACATACATCGAACTTAACTCGCAGTCTGAACGAGTGTTCGAGTATTTGTTCGTTAAACCGCTTCTGGTCCAGTCTCACCAGTACGGATACGGATGACCTGTTCAAGATTACTTACAAAAATCTTGCCATCACCGATCTTGCCAGTACTCGCAACGCGGGTAATCGCCTCAACAGCTTGTTCTACCATCTCATCACGAATCGCGATGTCGATTTTTACCTTTGGTAGGAAATCAACAACATATTCAGCACCACGATATAATTCTGTATGTCCTTTCTGACGACCGAAGCCTTTGACTTCCGTCACAGTAATCCCTTGAACACCAATATCGGACAACGCTTCACGCACATCATCCAACTTGAATGGCTTAACGACAGCAGTCACTAATTTCATTGTAAAAACTCCTTTGTACTTAATACGCAATGTATAAAGAACGCTTACTTTTGATGATGAAAAAACACCTACACACTTTGCTATTCAAAAACCGTACCAGACTGATACCGCACACGAAGATTAACGTAAAAATATTCGCTATAGTAATGATTCATAGAAAATTTTATAAATAAATCTCTAAAGCACGTCATCTCTTCGCTGAAACTAGACTAAAATTATCACATGAACAACACGATGCACATTGCTATAACATAAAGGCGACAATATTCAAGTGCGCTAAAAGTGTGCAATTCGTAGCGCCTAAAAAAGATCAGCGTGACGAAGCATCATTTTTAAACACCTAAAATGATACGCCTCATGTTATAAATAAGTCATCGAGTTTGATATATACGACGAATTCACGACCAGAAACAAATATATCATATTGTTTTTATTTATCTTATAAGACAATGTTCAAAACAGAGTCACCTATTTTTAGTTGCACCATTAAAGAGCGAAGTAGCACTATGTTAGAGCAATTTTTTCAAGCTGTATCAGAACAGCTCAAAGCACCAAAAGCAGATTTTGAAAAAAATATGCGCGCATGGTTCAGTGATACCTTAGATCGTATGGATATTGTGAGTCGCGACACACTAAACCGCCAAGAAAAACAGCTTGCAGAGGCTAGGCAAGCAATTAAAGCGTTAGAACAACAAGTCAGCGCTCTAGAAAAAATAATCCTTGAACGAAAAGAAGGCTAAATTTTAAAATCAAATTTAAGAACAGGGTGGGTTTTGCCCCCTACGAATCTTCAACTGTAAAGGCAGCTTCAAAACCTGCCCTCTCTTAGCATAGATAAGGTGAATAGAACCAATAAAAGCAAAATATTAAAACTCATAAAACAATGATTTTTCATTTAAAAACTAATTCATTTTTTCAATTTACATAATAATCAGGTTAATACATGTCATTTGCCCAAGTCTGGACACGTGCAGTAATGGGGCTCAATGCTCCTGCTGTACAAGTTGAAGCTCATTTAAGCCAAGGATTACCAGCCCTCACCATCGTGGGTTTACCCGAAGCAGCCGTCCGCGAAAGTAAAGATCGTGTGCGTTCAGCAATTTTAAATTCAGGATTCCAATTCCCTCAGCGCCGCATGACCATTAACCTCGCTCCTGCTGACCTGCCGAAAGATGGCAGTCGATTGGATTTGCCCATTGCACTTGGCGTACTGGCAGCAACAGGCCAGATCTCTCCTGAATGTTTAGAAAATCGTGAATTTATTGGCGAACTCGCCCTCAATGGCGATCTACGCACGGTACAAGGTGTGCTTGCTGTTGCACGCGCAACGCATCTCGCCCAGCATGAATTATTTGTTCCTGCTGCCAATGCTGAAGAAGCAGCGCGAATTGAAGGACTCAAAGTCTGGGGTGCGGCAAATCTTGCTGATTTATGTGCGCATTTAGAAGGGGAAGCACAACTTGCCAATACGCCAGTACCCAAAGCACTGAAATCCACTACTCCGCTTTTAGATATGGCAGATATTAAAGGTCAGCATCGTGCAAGACGCGCGCTAGAAATCGCAGCCGCAGGCGGACACTCTATTTTATTCTCAGGCCCTCCCGGAACAGGGAAAACATTACTCGCGTCACGACTGTCCAGCATCTTGCCACCATTAACTGATGAAGAAAGCCTAGAAGTTGCCAGCATTTACTCTATCGCGAATTCTGAACAACCATTTGGTGTACGTCCATTCAGGTCAGTTCATCATACTGCTTCTGCGGCGGCACTGGTTGGCGGAGGCTCACAACCCAAACCCGGTGAAATTACATTAGCGCATCACGGCGTTTTATTTTTAGATGAATTGCCAGAGTTTGATCGCAAAGTATTAGAAGTCCTACGGCAGCCATTGGAATCCAGTGAGGTGGTCATTTCACGCGCGGCACGACAAGTCAAATTTCCTGCAAAATTCCAATTGATTGCCGCCATGAACCCTTGTCCTTGTGGTTACGCCAGTGATAGCGGCGCACGATGCAAATGTTCAACAGATGCAATTGCACGTTATCGCTCGAAATTATCAGGGCCGCTGTTAGATCGGATTGATTTGCATATTGAAGTGCCAGCATTACCTGCCAGTGACTTGCAACAAGCACAGTCTGGCGAAACATCAGCCATCGTTCGAGAACGTGTATTGTCCGCACGACAACGTCAATTGACTCGCCAACACGGCACAAACCAATCACTCACGCCCACTCAGTTAGATCAGTTCGTGATTCTAGCGCCTGCCGAGCAAAAACTCATGCAACTGGCTCAAGCACGTCTGGCATTATCTGCACGCGCCTATCATCGAGTTCTGCGTGTAGCACGCACGATTGCAGATTTATCTGGCAGCGATGATGTGCTATCACCACATTTAACCGAAGCTCTGGGCTATCGTGGTTTTGCGCAAACTTAATCCACGATCAATATTCCAGATATAATGACCATGACGACAAAACACTGCTACAAAATCGCTGAATCAAAAGGGAATGTGACATGATTGATCAGATACGGGAAAAGAAGCCTATCCTTCTTCTGCCCGGATTTATGCTCGACGCAAGACTTTGGGATGATGTTCGTATAGGACTTGAGTCTCTTGGAAATTTGTCTTTTGGTGATTTAACACAAGATGATGCGCTTGAGGCCATGGCTAGACGAGTCCTGCTTAATGCTCCACCACGCTTTGTCCTGATTGGATTTTCAATGGGCGGCTATGTCGCACAATGGGTTTATAAATTTGCACCAGAGCGTGTCATCGCCATTATTTTTATGAACACATCCGCACATCAACAAAGTGCGCTCGAAGTGGCACAAACTCAAGCTCAGATTGAACTCGCCAAACAATATCCCTTTAAGGGCTTAACTAAACGTGCGCTAGCATTAGCCGTTGATCCAGATCGCACACACGATCAGGCACTATTAGATCGGCTACAAACCATGGCCGTTGATAATGGGAAAGACGTCTTTATCCGCCAGCTATCCGCTATGCGCAATGACGGTTATGAAGATTTAGAAAAAGTAACATGCCCAACACTGATTATCACCAGTCGAAACGATCAAATGCGTAGTGTCAACGAATCACAGCAAATGGCCGATCGGATTCCTCAATCACAGCTCGCGATCATCGAACATAGTGGACACATGACTCCACTTGAGAAACCTATGGAACTATTTGGAATTTTGTCAAAATGGTTTAGAGAACATATAAGATAAACATATCAATAGATAGGCATGTGCATGGTGACCCACATGCCTACCTCAAAAAGCTTAGGGAACCAACACCTGCGCTTGTAACATTGCCAGTCCTTCACGCATTTTGCGTAGTAACTCATCCGTCAACGTATGGACATCATGTCCATCTACAGAAATTGCAGGAAGCGGCAGGATATGCGCTCGAACTTTGCTACGCCCTAGCACATCCTGTAAATGCGTACCAAACTCCATATCGCCAATGTAGGGCATCACACTATCCAAACGACCATCTGGCCCTTGATAACACAGAATCAGAGGATGAATTGGTGTCGCAGTTTCAATCGCTGCGGCTAATAACTTGCCGTGTAAACGTCGAATCTCGCGTCCATCAGTTGTTGTTCCCTCAGGGAAAAACAACACAGGTAACTTCTGACGCAAAAACCCTGCAATTTGCACAGTCACCGCATTGGCATCACCAGATCCACGTTTAATAAACAATGTACCGCCAGCTTTTGCCAAACGCCCAATCACAGGCCAACTCGCGACTTCGGCTTTTGATAAAAAGAAAACTGGCGCAGCAGAACCAATCACAGGAATATCTGTCCATGACACATGATTACTGACCCAGAGCGCGTGTTCAGTCGACATCTCACCATGCACTTTCACTTCGATTGCCAATGCACGACATAGCTTTTGGCAGACATCTTTAATCACTCGAGGATGATGCGGTTGATTCGGTTTTGTCAGTGCCCCACTCACACCCGCTGCATAGAATCCTTGACCAACAGCCCAAGCAAGGCCACTTGAACGAAATATTCTGCGAATCTGGCGAAGGGTTTGTGTAGATAATGATGATGGAGAAAAAGGATGAGCAGGAGGCTTCGACATAAATACTCTCAAAAAAACACATACCCTTAATGAGCAATCAAACACTAAGGAAACAATAAAATAAAAACACACCGACAATGAAACATTAGCCGATCTGATTCAAACTTGCAAAAAAAGAATTGAATGCCTGAACTCACTGTACGAGAGGCATTCACGATAAATATCATTTCAATGATTAAGCAGCGGTGAGTCGTTCACGATATTTAGCCGTCATCTCAGCAAGAGGCAGCCAAATCAAAATATCTGCGCAATGAAATACTGGATCAAAATAGGCTTGAGTACCTAATTTAGCATTCATACGCAAATACGTTTTTAACAACGTTGGAATCTCAGGCTGTTTACTCGAGACAGGGATTGGCAGCGGACGACGCGCTCGAACAGGCAAAGACAGTCGATGTTTTTCAGGCAAGCTATTTAACCAGCCTTGGCAATCTCCATCACCTAAAGGCAATGATGCACATCCGATCAGAATATCCGCATTCCATTGCGTAGCGACTTCTGCAACACCCTGCCATAACGTTTGTATCGCACGCATTGACGAATACTCAGGAGCAACACAGGTGCGACCAATTTCAAGAAAATTTCCTGGTGTCGCGGCTAACGCATCTCTTAAATCAAACTCTTGTTCACTATAAAACCCGCCAGCCAAGCACGCACGCTCTCGATCAAGCATGCGCGTTGTTGCAACTAATCGGGAACCTTCAAATACCAAGAGATGTGCACAATACACATCAAAACGATCTTCATCCAAACCATTTTCAAACTGCATATCAAATGCAGGACCAAAAGCCTCTGCACGCAATCGCTGCGCGAGTCGCATTTCGTCAACATTTTCAGCTAAACGAACCGATAGTGGCATTAAGTTTTTAGTTTTAGTCATATCATTTAAAATAGAAGTTTCTAGATGTTCTATATGGAGATTGGCTTTAGTTGTAATCATTAAGGCTACACTTTAAAAAAATAAAGCCCAATATAGCGCTCAGATTTTGCAATATGATGAAATAAAGAATAGCAGACCTCAGTAGTGATCACGTACTCTAGACTACTGACTTCATTCATCAGATCAATATGCTGTGAAATACTACATGATCTACCCTAAATTCGTTTAAAATGAATCAACATCTTCATGGCAATAGAATGTACCGCACCTTGTCGTTTAGTCTGTTGTACTTTTTATGACTTTTTTATCAATCAGTATGGATATGTATGGAACTGTTTGACCGACCGAGTGGTGGCGAACGCGCACTCTTGGTTCACCTGAATATCTATCACATCGATCATCAAGATCTCGAAGAATTTCGTTTGCTTGCCCAATCCGCTGGTGCAGAAATCATTGACATGATCACAGGATCGCGCCAAAAGCCCGACGCCAAACTCTTTGTGGGTAAAGGAAAAGCCGAAGAAATTCATCAATCCGTCATTCATAACGACATTGATCTCGTCATCTTTGACCATACGCTGACCCCTGCTCAAGAACGTAATTTAGAAAGAATATTTCAATGTCGCGTCGTCGATCGTACAGGTCTCATTCTCGATATTTTTGCACAACGTGCACGAACCTTTGAAGGCAAGCTGCAAGTCGAACTTGCACAGCTCGATCACCTATCTTCTCGTCTTGTTCGCGGCTGGACTCACCTTGAACGCCAAAAAGGTGGGATTGGACTACGCGGTCCAGGTGAAACTCAGCTCGAAACAGACCGCCGTTTATTACAAATTCGCGTTGGGCAATTAAAAGAACGCCTGAATAAAGTGCGCCAAACACGCAAGCAAGGTCGTGCTGCTCGCCAAAAAGCTGATATACCAACCGTCTCACTCGTCGGTTATACCAACGCTGGCAAATCCACCCTGTTCAATCGACTGGCTGAAAGCGATGTCTATGTCGCCAATCAACTTTTTGCAACACTTGACCCAACGCTACGCCGCTTAGAATGGCAGGGCTTAGGGCCTTTGGTTCTGGCAGATACCGTTGGTTTTGTTCGCCATTTACCACATGGGCTCGTTGAGTCCTTTCGGGCAACTTTGGAAGAAACACTCGAAGCAGATTTGCTATTGCATGTCATCGATCAGAGCAGTCCTGATCGCGATGAGCAAATTGACGCTGTCGAAGCGGTGCTCAACGAAATTGGTGCAGAAGTGCCTATTCTGAGGGTCTATAACAAAATTGATATGAGTGGCGATGCACCTCTTTTGCATGAAGGTGAGCCCGATGTTCCTGATCGTGTCTATGTCTCAGCACGTAGTGGCTCAGGAATTGACCTACTGAAACAAGCTGTACAACAACGTCTATCTGTCGGTAAAGTATCAACATTTCATCTAACACTCCCGATCAGTGCAGGACGCCTGCGCAGTCAGCTTTATCGTTTAGGCGTGATCCAACATGAGAGCATTTTGGATAATGGCGCATTTGAATTGACCATTACCTTATCCACGCCTACCCTCGCTCGTATACTCGCAGAAGCACAGATCAATCCTGATGAGATTCTACCTGAAGAAGAAGCTAAGCTGTTTAGACGCACACTTGAACACTTCGAACAAGTAAAAGTCGAACGCGCTCAAGCACACGCTCAAGCGATGGCAGATGAAAGTATGATTGATGAAGATGCGTTAGAAAACCCAACTCAACCGACCCACCCTAGTTAATCAAAATTCAGGTTAATCAAAATCCAATTTATGTCACTTCAGCCCTTAAAGTCTCACGCGAAAGAGTCACCAAACACCCCACTTCCAGCCAGAATTGACTGGAAGATGCTATTGGTCGTCACCCTGATCATCGTGTTTATCCGTGAAACATCGGTGTGGCTCATGACACAAATTGGCTATGCAAACTTGGGCAATTTTTTAGGGTTATTTTTATTATTCGGATTCGCGATCGCTTATCGTATTTCACGCGGCGCAATCCCCTCACGAGTTGTCGCTGCAAATTCAAAAATACTGAAGGAAGGTATTTTTGCATTTCTACCGATTTGTGCTGGCATTGGCACACTGCTGGCTGGACTTGGCAATGACGCGTTCAAGATTCTATTCATCATGGTGGTTAGCACACTCATCCCTCTTAGACTGTACGCATACATCGTAAAGAAATGGCTATGATCGATCTATTAACTCAACACATTGCTAATTACTACTCCGCAAATATCCTGATTGTGGCTGGTTTTTTATTGACCCTTATGGGTTATCTGGCTGCTAAATTTATAAACATTCGTTTTCCACGTTTTCCGCTGGTAATTGCTGCCATTATTATTGTCGTATCACTACTGGCGATTTTTGATTGGCATTACACCGCATACGCACAAACGGTCGCCCCCTTATTTAATCACATTCTCGGTTATGCCACGGTTGCACTTGCGATCCCTTTAGCAACGATTAAATTTGATCAACTTCCAATCAAGCGCCTCTTCGGTTTATTTGCTTTCGCGACGGTCTTTGGCAGTGTATTGCCAATGTCACTTGCCTATGGGTTGCACTTGGCGCAACCAGAAATCCTTGCGTTTGCCACACGCGCAGTTACTACACCGATTGCACTGAATGTTGCAGCTTTAACTCATGCGCCACTCACTTTAGTCAGTTTTATTGTTATTTTTTCTGGTCTTATTGGTGCAGTTCTTTCACCACTGATCTTACGCAATATTGATGATGAACGCGCTGCAGGTTTTGCGATGGGTTTAGCTGCTCACGCAATTGGAACTGCGCAAGCATGGCAGCGTAGCCCAATTGCAGGTGAATATGCTGCTTTCGGTATGGCAGTAAATGCTGTCATCACAGCAATGTGGGTGATCCCTGTATTTTCTTAAAATTTCTTCATCAATATCTTCTGTAAATTTACATAAAAATATTCGTTTCATCTATGAACAATGCCTTTAGTCATGCTATAAATTTTTTAAAAATTAAAGGATTCTTATATGAAAAAAATAACATTCAAAACACTATTCACTAACGCAGTCTTCGGTCTTATGTTAAGCATTTCAAGTTTGATTCCAAGCCTCAGCCACGCTGCTGATGTGACAGGCACGTGGAAAACCATCGACGACAAAACGGGTTTTGCCAAATCATTTATCAAAATAGAAAAATATACTGATGGCACTTATGGGGGGACGGTCATCAAGATGCTGCCTCATGCGGGATCTGTTCCAGAAAAATATTGTATTGACTGCCCAGCACCCTTTACCCATAAGCCCATCGAAGGCATGAACATTCTCTGGGGACTTCTGCCTGATTCATCTCAAGATGGACTCTATGATGGCGGGAAAATTCTCGACCCCTTAAGCGGTCACATGTACAAAGCAAAAATGACCCTATCTCCAGATGGCAATACACTCAATGTTCGAGGCTATATTGGTTTTTCTTTATTAGGGCGTAGCCAAATCTGGCATCGAGAGGCTAGCAATTAAATACTCACAGATCAGCGCATCTACCCATCCCACTCAATTTCATATCTCCAAACAATCTCAATGAGCTTCAATTCGCACATGCAAATGGAGCTCATTGAGATCAGCTATTCCATAAACCCAAGAGTCATCATGCAGCAAATAAAGAGATAGATAAATCTTCTAACTAATGCTACCTTAAATGCGACTTAGTTCTCACAAACTAAGGCTTGTAAATCAGGAAGATTTACATTTAAGGCAAGAACAGGGATGATGCGGGTAAATATGAAAAACGAGCATATTGCCGTCATGAATAATGGAGTGTCTGAACTCGTCGAAGAAGACGTAGAAGACCTTGTCGTAGAACCACAATTCTCCGAAGCAGAGATAAAAGCCACCCTAGATACAGGGATCTGGTTTTTACTTTTTCCTGCCCGACTAGAAAAAGAGTATCGAAAACAATCCGTCAATGGTGCAATCAAAGCATATCGCTTCAATGGTATTTTTGCATTTGTTGTTTTTACCATTATCTGTATAAGTGTTTTCAAACTCATTCCTGTCGATAGTCTCTCGCGATGTGTATTTGTTTATGCACTCGCAGGTGCAGTGATGCTTGGCGTCAGAGTTTTTTCATTTTTTAGAATATTTGACCGATGGTTCTACTGGTATGTCACGATCAGTGGGATTGTCATGATCACCGTTGCAGTCTACGCCAACAATGCGATTCCCATGGGTGCAGCTTCAACACTCTCGTATATTGGTCTCACGTATATTCTATTTTTTACCTATTGTTTTGTTGGGCTTCGACTACAACTCTCAATGCTCGCCAACCTTCTTGGCGGTGTCTTTGGCGTGATTTTGACTTATGCAACTGGCGCTCAAATGAATTGGCTCATCATGCCACAAACATTTGCCACGGCGAGTCTTTTAGCCATGTTCCTTGCTTACGGTCTAAAACGACAAGAACGTATTAACTACCTACAATCCTATTTATTAGAATTATCATTAAAAACAAGTGAAAGACTCTCCCGCGAAGATGCACTCACAGGACTCGCCAATCGGCGTTATTTGAATGAACAAATGGAACATGAATGGAGTCGAATGCTGCGCTATCAATTACCACTCACCATCATGATGATCGATATCGACTCCTTTAAACGCTACAACGATGCACTAGGACATTTAGCTGGTGACAAATGCTTGCAGCAGGTTGCAAAAATTATTCAAGGACTCGCCTATCGAAGCGGTGAGTTAGCTGCGCGTTATGGTGGCGAAGAGTTTGTTTTATTATTTCCAAACATGGATAAAGATGCTGCCAAATCACAGGCTGCACGGTTACTACAAAGATTAGCTGCCGCAGCGATGCCTCATCCTGATGGCAATGGAAAGATGGTCAGTGTGAGTATTGGTATCTCAGTATGTACGCCAACTTCCACAACCACAGTGAACCAACTTCTGCGTCAAGCGGATCTGGCACTTTATCAAGCAAAAGCTCTGGGCAAAAATCGCTATGAATTGCTTTAAGCCCCAGATGGTTTGAGAACAACTGTAACAAATCCACATGACAATGCGATATTAATAACACGAAGCTACTGACAATCTATAACTGACCATGTATGTTCAATAACCACCATATAAGACGCACAAATTAGGTATGTATGCCCTTACGCCGTGATCTGACCAAAGTGTTTTCGCAGAATAAACAACAATTTTGGCTTCTTATGTGCTATGTCATCATTGGGCTTAGTGGTGTGTACTATTTATCTGCATATTGGGCGACACATCGATTGATGAGTGCATTTGAAGCTCAGGATATTGCTGCGATCCGACAAAAAATTCCAGATACAATGCTCGCTCACATCATTCCCAAACATCACTCTGAGCAGAATTGGCGAGGTGCAGGGCATCGCTATTTACAGCATGTAGAACCTCAGTTGTATGCAGAAACAGATCGAGACGCATGGCTAGCGATCCAAGCTCAAGTGCTGGGAAACGATAAAACGCATCACTATTACACAGAATATTTTGATCATTATCGACTGGATCTTGGCAGAAACCATGATCAAATCCGTATTGAGTTTGAGCGTACCAACTTTATGCATTGGCACGTCACCCGTGTTTGTTATCCTAATCCACAGCCTGATTGGACGGTAAATCGTTGCCCATCTTCTAAACGATAAGCAACCAAGTGACCGCCCCACACGCAACCACCATCCAGTGGAATTGCATTTGGCATTTGCGCAACACCTTCTAGCGCAGCCCAATGACCAAATAAAACCTTTTCAGTTCGCGCTATGCGTGTTTTCCAATCAAACCACGGCGCAAAACCTTCAGGCATCGGCGCAGCTAATCCATCTTTAAATGCAAACTCTAATCGACCTCGCGCATCAACCAAACGCATTCTCGTCAGATAATTCGTAATCACACGTAGTCTATCCATACCTTTCAAATCATCAGACCAACCATCTGGATCATTGCCATACATGTTTTCCAGAAAACGATCCAACTCAAGAAAAGTCCCACGCAATGTTGCTGCAACTTCAAATGCCAAACTCTCTGCTTCCTCTGTCGTCCAGCAATGTGGCAGACCCGCATGTGTCAACACATGATCAGGATTTGGACGCAGCAGCAGAGGTTGTTTGCGCAGCCAATTGAGTAAAACCGCAGCATCAGGCGCATCAAGAATCGGTGCTGTGCGATCATTTTTTTTCAGCTTACTGAGGCCGCGCCAGACAGCAAGCAAATTTAAATCGTGATTGCCCAGTACAGTATACGCAACGTCTTTTTCACAAAGACTCTTCACAAAACGTAGCGTTGCAAGAGAATCCTCGCCACGCGCAACCAAATCCCCTGCAAACCACAAACAATCATGTTTTTCATCAAATTGAATACGCTCAAGCAAAGCTTGTAGCGCGGCATAACAGCCTTGCAAATCCCCAATCACATAGTTGTAACGTCTTGGCATTATTTAATTATCCATGCTCTTATCATCAGCCAAATCAGCAGATTGCTCAATCATAGACGTTGTATCTTGCACATGTGTGTCAATGTAATCCGCTAGTGCAACAAAATTAGCTAATGTTAAGGTTTCTGGTCGTGCCATCGGGCTAATGCCAAGCTCGGCAAAACCCGCTTCATCGACTTGACCTTTCAGCGTGTTACGCAAGGTTTTACGACGTTGGTTAAACACTTGTGAAACCAGCGCTGCCAGTAATTTCTCATTGCGCGCTTGAATCGGTTTAACCGCATAAGGCTCTAAACGAAATACCGCGCTCGTCACTTTTGGCGGAGGATTAAATGCACCCGGCGGTACTTCAAACAAGAAAGTCGGTTTGCAATAATACTGAATCATCACTGACAAGCGCCCAAAATCTTTGCTCTTTGGCTCAGCAACAATACGGTCAACCACTTCTTTTTGCAGCATAAAGTGCATGTCTTTGACCAGTGCACCATAGCGAATGAGATGAAAGAGTAATGGCGTAGAAATGTTATAAGGCAGATTTCCAACCACGCGCAGCGGTTTATCTGATTTTTCCATTTTGGCAAAATCAAAGCGTAACGCATCACCTTCGACAATGGTTAAATGCTTGGGATGCCCCATGCGTGCTGGCAACGTTGCCGCCAAATCGCGATCTAATTCCAACACTGTTAAATGTTCTGCCGCAGCTAATAATGGTGCAGTCAATGCCCCCATCCCCGGCCCGATCTCGACTAAATTATCGCCATGACGCGGTGCAACGGCTTGTACGATTCGTCCGATGACGCGCTGATCGTGCAGGAAGTTTTGTCCAAAACGCTTACGTGCTTTATGGTCTTTGAGTCCAGCGTCGGAAAATAGCAAAGCATCGCTATCAAACGTATTGGTTTCAGACATAATTAACTCAATTTTTCAATAAATTTCGGTTGGGGGTATATTCTATCGGAATAGGAGTCAAAAAAGGTAAGTTGAAAATAAACTGACTATGGAACAAAAAGACCGTCCGGCACTTTTACATAATTAAAAAAGTAAATTCAGCATATTTTAACGTAAAAAACATAAACTCATTGTGCTTGTTATTCAGCTTGGATTAATCCCGTGATACGTTTACGCCGTTCGATAGTCGTTTGTACAATTGCCATGATTGGTTTTGTCATCTCTGTTTGGGCTGCTGGAGAGTTTTTAAGCTATCCAGCCCATCGTACAATCGGCATAGCGCCAATCAATTTACCGACAGAGCAAGTCACAATCGCAACAAGTCCTAACAACAAGATTTCTGGTTGGCTGATGCAAGGACATGTACATCAAGGAGTCGTATTGCTTTTGCATGGTGTTCGTGGTGACCGTCGTGAAATGTTGCCACGTGCTCGCTTCTTACACCAACTCGGATATACCGTTTTTCTGATTGATCTGCCTGCACATGGTGAAAGTGATGGGGATCATATTAGCTTTGGTCATACCGAGGCTGTTGGGGTTAATGCCGCATTACATTTTTTAAGACAACGATTTCCCGATGAACATATCGGCGCAATTGGGGTATCTTTGGGTGCAGCATCGCTCGTACTTGCCGAGCCAAAACCTGCCTTAGATGCTGTGGTTCTAGAATCTATGTTTCCTGCGATAGAAAATGCAGTAGACAATCGTATGGATTTTTATCTCGGTTCACAAGCTCATCTGTTATCACCACTATTACTTTGGCAACTTCCACTGCGCCTTCATGTCTCTCCTTCACAATTGCGCCCGATCAGTGCTATCTCAGAAATGCACAGCCCTCTTTTAATTATTTCAGGAGCAGTTGATCGTTATACGCCGCTCAACGAAACACAAAGTATTTATGCAGCAGCAGGACAACCTAAATCGCTATGGATTATTGATGGCGCAGCGCATGTTGACTTACACGACTATGAAACAAAGGAATATGAAAAACGAATTGGGGAGTTTTTTGCTAAGTATTTACCTCAAAAAGAAAGTTAATACACGATATAATTCAAAAGCTAAATTAAATAGATATCACGGACGCAAAATATGAGTAACGAATTACAAATTATTGATATTCAAATCGGTGAAGGCAAAGAAGCAGTCAGAGGCGCGCTAATTAAAACGCATTACACAGGTTGGTTGGATAATGGTACGAAATTCGACTCATCACATGACCGCAATCAGCCTTTTCAGTGTGTGATTGGCACGGGTCGTGTGATTAAGGGTTGGGATCAAGGCATCATGGGGATGAAGGTTGGTGGCAAACGCAAACTGATCGTGCCTGCACACTTGGCTTATGGTGAACGTCAAATGGGAAGTTTAATTCCAGCTAATTCAAATCTAACGTTTGAGATTGAGTTGTTGGAAGTTCTGACGCGGGATGAGTGAGGGCAACACAACTCACTCAGTTCAGTTATACCAACTTGACTTACTTTGGTATAATTGGTCCAGTTGATTACATGCGAGTTGAGGGATGATCATTAATTTATCCGAAGCAAAAACACATTTGTCCGAACTAGTGCAGCTCGCTTATCAAGGCGAAGAAATTATTATCGCCAAAAATAACTTACCTCTTGTTGAACTCGTCGCCTATCACCCCAAAAGTAAAGTGATACTCGGCTTATTTGAAAATCATCCAGAGCGTGATGCACTTAATGATGCACTAGCGATTGATATTAGTGATTTGTGGGAAGATAGTGAGATACTTTCCTAAGCAACTATATATAAACCGAATATTTATATTGACTTAACCATACTCCAATGACACATTTAGTATCTTATTTTTAAATACTTGCACATAAGATTTAGTTAGCACCAAGAGCAATCAATCAAATTAGAGAATCAATAATTAGATGGACTTTCCAAAAAGAATTAAACAGCACAAAGCAGAATCTGATTCTTACGCGATTCTTCTTTATAAGTTGCGGAATTTGGGGATATTTAGAAATTTAACCAGTAATGATTACGGTGTTGATTTTGAGATTGAGCTGGTAGAAGGAGAGAAAGTTACTGG
This sequence comes from Gammaproteobacteria bacterium, assembly GCA_028868515.1. Lineage (GTDB taxonomy): Bacteria > Pseudomonadota > Gammaproteobacteria > Pseudomonadales > Moraxellaceae > Aquirhabdus. Next base: position 11,570 of record JAGWUI010000008.1, on the reverse strand, counting down.
AAAGTATGTAAAAGCACAGGTTAAATCTTCAGAGGACTTAACTATCAGAAAAAAGGATTCAGTACCTACGGTTGGGGGGATAAAGCAGAGTACATTAAATTATTGGGCGGAGTTAAGCTATAAAACACATGTCATTGCATATGCTGTAGATCTCGAAACAGAAAACATATACATCTCAAAGCCCCTTTTTTGGCAAGCAATTAGGCTACTGGACGGCTCTGATAAAACAAAAACGATTGAATTTATCCCTCACAATCACGAACATCACAGCATAATTCCATCTTTATTTACAAAGATATATGCTAACTCGCCATCACTTATGGATGAAATCTACAGCCATAAAATGGCTCTAAAGAATTTAAAGCAATTTTTTGATCTATATGCAGACGTCTTTCACTATGACTATCATATGCCAGTTAATGAATTAGACGTACTTGAAAGCTTCTTGGAGGTATGTAGAATTCTTCTCTGGTCACAAATTATTGAACATGAAGGATTAACTGAACAAGAAAGAAAATATATTTATTCCTTTGCTTACTGGAAGAGAGTCACAGAAGATGCAGGCGGCGAAGATGTGTCAAACTATATTGCTCAAAAACCATTAAAAGCATTGATGCCTCACTTACTGGAAATCTTGAGAAAGTATGAAACTCGTGTTTTCTCTAGTAAGTACTACTGGAAACATAAGTCACCTACTTACTTAAGGCTTGTTTACGACTTTCCAATACCTAAGGCTTCAGGTCATGAGGAAATTAGTGATCTTGGATATGATCAATATGAAAGATCTAGAAATGATGCTGGATTTTCATATTTTATTTCAAATTGCTAACTAAATGTTGCAAAGGAGAAACCTAAACCCTACTTCAATTTTCCAATGAGTGAACACTGTATTACCCAACCTTCCTACTCGCCAACTCATCCGCTAACTGCACCGCAACCACCAAACTCCCCGCTTCCGCCTTTCCCGTCCCCGCCAAATCCAACGCCGTCCCATGATCGACCGACGTCCGAATAAACGGTAAACCCAAGGTAATATTCACCGCCTCACCAAAGCCCAACGCCTTCAGCACAGGCAAACCCTGATCGTGATACATCGCCAGTACAGCATCTGCGCCATTCAACAAACGCGGCGTAAACAACGTATCCGCAGGCAACGCATGTCCCACATCCACACCTTGCGCACGAAACTGTGCAAGTACAGGCTCAATCACCTCAATCTCTTCACGACCTAAATACCCACCCTCACCCGCATGTGGATTCAATCCACACACCAAAATCTTCGGGTTTTCAATCGCAAACTTAGTGCGTAAATCATGAATTAAAATCGTGAGAATTTCCGTCAATAATTCAGGCGTAATCGCATCAGGCACAGCGCGAAGCGGCAAATGCGTCGTCGCCAGTGCCACACGCAATGTGCGCGTCGCCAGCATCATCACCACTTTTTTGACTTTGGCTTTTTCCTGAAAAAACTCAGTATGACCACTGAACGCAATACCTGATTCATTAATCACCGACTTCTGCACTGGCGCAGTCACCACACCCGCCACGCGCCCATGCAGACATGCATCTGCAGCAACCGATAACTGCTCCAATACATATGGCGCATTGAGTGGATTTAACTGACCATCGACCACAGGTACACGCAGTGGCACAGGGCGAATATACAGGCTACCCGTTGGCGCTGGCTGCTCCTGTCCCATATAGTCAATCAGGTTAATATCAATACCCAATTTACGTGCACGGCGTAGCATCAACGCAGGATCGGCAAGAACAATAAGCGGACGCTGGATCGCTTGTTCTGGCGGCAAATGCGCCAAAGCCAAGGTAATATCAATGCCAATCCCAGCAGGTTCGCCAGTCGTCAGGTAAAGGGGTAACGCCGATGCACTCATGCCACACCAAAAATAATGAATTACAAAGATAAACCAGTATACCGCGTGCGCAGCTTCGATAAATCATTGAAAGGCGATAATCCTACAAAAGAAATCGCAGTTTTCGCGCCAAATCGGTTGTCAAGCCCAAAATACTTCCCTATAATTCGCGGTCTGTTTTGAGAGCCCCGTAAACTCTCTTAAACACTTTTATATAGGCACTAATGCAATGAAAACTATCAGCGCAAAGCCAGAAAACGTCACCCGCGAGTGGTTCCTCGTTGACGCAGACGGCAAAACACTTGGTCGTATCGCGACTGAAATCGCGAGTCGTCTGCGCGGCAAGCACAAGCCAAGCTACACACCACACGTTGACACTGGTGATTACATCATCGTCATCAATGCGGACAAAGTTGTAGTCACTGGCAACAAAGCGCAAGACAAAATGTACTATCGCCACACTGAATTCCCAGGCGGTTTAAGAGAAACCAACTTCACCAAGTTGATCGCTCACAAACCAACTGATGTAATTCATCGTGCGGTTAAAGGCATGTTGCCAAAAGGTCCTCTTGGCTATGCCATGATCACCAAATTGAAACTTTATGCAGGTGCAACTCATCCGCATGAAGCACAACAACCACAAGTTTTGGAACTGTAAGCCATGACGACACAACGCAATTACGGCACTGGTCGCCGCAAGACCGCTACCGCTCGTGTGTTCCTGGCTCCAGGTTCAGGCGCATTGACAATCAACAACAAGACTCTTGATCAGTATTTTGCACGTGAAACTTCACGCATGATCGTTCGTCAACCACTTGAGTTGGTTGATGGCATCGCTAAATACGACATCTTCGTTACCGTTAAAGGCGGTGGCATGAGTGGTCAAGCTGGTGCGATCCGTCACGGTATCACCCGTGCACTGTACGCATCTGACGAAACATTGAAATCAGCATTGCGTCAAGCTGGCTTCGTGACTCGTGATGCTCGTGAAGTTGAACGTAAGAAAGTTGGTCTACGCAAAGCGCGTAAACGCCCACAATACTCAAAACGTTAATTCTCGAAACGTTTTTTGGATGTGTACAAAACCCCGACTCTGTTCGGGGTTTTTGTTATTATGGATTTCAAATTAAATCCAATAGCTCGACGAATATGAAGTCATTCTACTTATTATTTCTTGCATTCTTGGCAATTGCCTCAGTTCATGCCGAAGAAAAAGCTGATCACGTTATTGTAGAAAAAAGCCAGCATCTATTATCACTTTATAAATCAGATCACCTACTAGCCTCATATCATGTTGTATTCGGCAGTAATCCCAACGGAACAAAACAAAAGCAGAACGATGGTAAAACTCCCGAAGGAAGCTATATTCTAGATACCAAGAAAGCTGATAGTCGTTTTCACAAAGCATTCCATATCTCATACCCAAATGAAAAAGATCTCGCAAATGCTAAACGCCTCGGTGTTGATGCTGGTGGAGACATTATGATTCATGGACAGAAAAATGGTTTCAGCTGGGCATCGCCTATAATGCAAAAAATCAATTGGACAAAAGGATGTATTGCTTTAAGTAATCATGATATTGATGCGATTTGGGATAAGATTGATGTAGGCACACCTATTGAAATTAAACCATAAGAGGAATAACTAGAATGGCTCAACCATCATACGCACCCGCATTTCCACATGATCCAATCACTGAGATATTTCCGAACGTTTACTTTGTTCATGGCAGCATCAAAATTGGACCTGGACTAAGAATGAACCGCAACATGGTCATTATCAAACAAGAGAGTGATCTAACGCTTATTAACCCTGTTCGTATCAATGACAACGAATTAAAAAACTTAGATCAACTCGGCACAGTCAAGCATGTTATTCGATTAGGCGATTTTCATGGTTTAGATGATCAATTCTATATAGATCGTTATCAGGCTCAATTTTGGAGCCAGCATGGACATGAAACATACAAAGAGTTAATTCCGCACCAAATTATTAGCGCTCAGACAAAGCCTCCGATTCATAATTCTGATTTTTTTATTTTTGAAACGGCTAAATATCCTGAAGCCGCACTGCTCATTCAGCCTTTAAGACTCCTGATTACCACAGATAGCGTACAATATTGGTCTGACTGGAGTTATTTTACTCCTGCAACCAAACTTATTGTAAAACTGATGGGGTTTAGGCTAGGTCTACTGATTGGCGGACCTTGGCTAAAAAGAGTCACCCCTAAAGGCAAAAGTTTGCAGCAGGACTTTGCCAAACTATTAACGCTTGATTTTGACAGTTTAGTATCCGCGCATGGAGCACCCTTAAAATCTGGTGCAAAGCAAGAGTTAACAGCTGTCATTAAGAAAACGTTTAACCTATGAAATTAAAAGGAAACCCTCAATGAGCCACGCGAATGATAATGACAACATCAATATCAATCGCCGTCGCATATTGATTAACACCACAACCGCGATGGGCGCTGTGGGAGTCATTGGTGTATGCACTCCCCTCGTCAGATCATGCGCACCCAGCGAAAAAGCCAAAGCAGCAAGTAGTCCAATCACGCAAGACATTAGCACGCTTGAAGCTGGAAAAATGATGGTGGTCGAATGGCAAAGCAAACCCATCTACATCATTCGTCGCACCGATGACATGCTTAAAAAACTCGCTGTCAGTAATCCAAGATTACGCGATGCCAACTCCAATGAATCCAACCAACCTGATTATGCAAAGAACGCACATCGTTCCCGCGATCCAAATTTACTCGTCATGGTGGGTGTCTGTACCCACTTAGGCTGTGCACCGGGTTTTCGCCCAGAAGCAAATTCATCAGGTCTTGGTACAGATTGGGCTGGTGGATTTTTATGTCCGTGTCATGGCTCACGATATGATCTAGCTGGTCGCGTCTTTGATGGTTCACCCGCTCCGTTAAATATGGAAATACCGAAATATACGCTGATTGGTAACATCCTAACCATTGGTGAGGATGTCTAATGCAGATCAAGCAACGATTCAAAAACTGGATTAATTTACGCTTCCCAGTTCAGCAAACTCATGAAAAACATCTATCTCGATATTACGCGCCTAAAAATCTGAATTTCTGGTATCTGTTTGGCGTATTGTCGATGTTGGTGTTATTCAGCCAGCTCATTACGGGCATCTGGCTTGCCATGATGTATACCCCGAGTATCGATGGTGCATTCGCATCGATTGAGGGCAATATCATGCGCGATGTCACAGATGGCTGGTTACTACGTTATATGCATGCAGTTGGTGCATCAGCGCTTTTTCTGGTGATTTATCTGCACATGTTTCGCGGTTTACTGTACGGCTCATACAAGAAACCCAGAGAGCTCATTTGGCTCGTCGGCATGGGGCTATATGTACTGATCATGGCAGAAGGTTTTTTTGGTTATGTGCTGCCGTGGGGCAATATGTCCTTCTGGGGTGCACAAGTCATCTTTAATTTACCTGCGGCAATTCCTTGTGTTGGGGACTCGATTTCGACATGGCTACGCGGCGACTTTGTGCTGTCAGGGATTACGCTTAACCGTGTATTTGCGTTGCATGTGATTGCCATTCCGTTGTTTTTGATTGGATTTATTTTTATCCATCTGGTCGCCTTACATCATGTCGGCTCCAACAATCCAGAAGGCATTGAGATTAAAAAACAAATCGACAAAAACGGTATCCCACTTGATGGCATTCCACTCTATCCGTACCACATCTTGCATAATTTAGTCGGTATCGTGGTCTTTTTGATTATCTTCTTTGCTGTAGTTTTCTTCTGGCCGACAGGTGGTGGACATATCTTAGAGCCTGCTAATTTTGAACCTGCGAACCCACTAAAAACACCCGATCACATTGCACCTGTTTGGTATTTCACACCGTTTTATGCGATTTTGATGGCCATTCCCAACAAACTCGGCGGCGTCATCGCATTGTTTAGTGCGGTCTCGATTTTCTTTTTCTTACCGTGGTTAGATCGCTCCCCTGTGAAATCAATGCGTTACAAAGGATTACTCTCAAAGGTCTGGCTGACAATCTTAGTCATCAGCATTCTAGTATTAGGCATCATCGGCGCCACACCACTCGATCACCCACTCCTGCCTTACTTAAGCAATCAAACGCTTGCTCAGATCATGACCTTGTTTTACTTCCTTTATTTTCTATTGATGCCGATTTACACAGGATTTGAAGACTTTAAAGTTCCACCTGACCGTATTACACGAGGTCACTGATAATGACTTCAAAAATGCGCTCAATATTAATCTCAACACTTCTGTTAAATGGAATTCTTGGATTCTCGATCAACGCTACCGCCAGCATGAGCTGTGGTTCACGCATTGAATCTGATCCATTACATCCAAATCAAACTCAAAAGCATGACTTAGCCTGTCGCCAAGCACCGATTGATGTGAATGACCAAGCATCCTTACAACGTGGTGCGGCACTTTTTATGAATAACTGTGCAAGCTGTCATTCATTGAAATATTTACGTTATGAACGCATGGCTCAAGATTTATCGATTCCGCCAGCCTTGATCGAACAATACATGAAACTGACCAATGGTAAATTGACGGATAGTATTGATGCCAAAATGGATCCTGTGCTTCAGAAAAAAATCTTTGGCACCGTCCCACCCGATCTGAGTGTAGAAACTCGCGTCAAAAGCCCAGATTGGGTTTATACCTACTTACTTAGTTTTTATCCTGATCAAACACGTCCTTTTGGGGTGAATAACACGGTCATTCATGATGTTGCGATGCCGAACGTTCTCGATGGATTGCACCAGCAAGTCGGCGATCAAGCATTCCAAAAACAAGTTGGCGATCTGGTCAATTTCTTAAACTACGCCGCCGAACCTGCGCAGCGCGAACGGAAAATTTACGGCATCATTGTGATTTTGTTTTTATTCATCTTCCTCATCCCTGCGTATTTGCTCTACAAAGAATATTGGAAGGATGTGAAATAAGTCAGTACGTTCACAAAAAACCGTATTGTTGATCAATGACTCATTAAAATCACGCCTAATTGACTCAAACTGTTTTATAATTTCAGATCAACTAAAAAAACGATGTATTCATGTCCCAAGCTTCAATATCTAAAGCTTCGTCTCGCACCACGCCGACTGCTTCGCAAGCCAATTTACCACTCCAAAACGGCTTGTTTCTTTATGCGCATCCAGACGCACATCATAGCCATCGCGTAAGGTTAGCACTGGCCGAAAAAGAAGTTGAATACACCCTCATCTTGGTTGATCCCGATGATCGCCCCGAAGACCTCGCGGCACTGAATCCGTACAATACACTGCCTACATTAGTTGAACGCGAGCTACGACTATTTGAAAGTCGTATCATCTTGGAATACCTTGACGACCGTTACCGACAATCTCGCCTACACCCTGACGCACCAGCAGCACGCGCATTAGTCAAACAATACGCATGGCGTATCGAACGCGACTGGTTAGCCGCAGCAGATATTCTGCTCACAGATCCAACCACACTCGATGTCAAAAAAGCTGCTCAAGCCCGCAAAGCCCTGACCGATTCACTCATCAGCTTGTCACCACTTTTTGGTCATCAGCCTTACTTTTTGAGCGATTCGTTTGGTCTTTGTGACTGTCTACTTGCTCCCGTCTTGTGGCGTTTACCGCAAATGGACATCCACCTACCATCCAATTTAGCAAAACCTCTGTTAACATACTGTCAGCGTTTATTTGAACGTCCTGCTTTTATCAAATCTCTGACGGCACAAGAACGTGCCAGACAGCGAGATTGAGATCAGCACTTAAAGTGACGAATACAAAAAATGCGAAACAAATGAAACTGTGAGCCCAATCATGACCACACCAACCTCTCCATCGACCATTAGCCCAACACGCCCTTACCTCGTTCGTGCGATCTATGAATGGATCAATGACAATGCGCTCACCCCCTATCTGCTGATCAATGCAGAAGAAAAAGGCGTTTTTGTTCCACAGCAATACATCAAAGATGGACAGATTGTTCTCAATATCGCACCACATGCAGTACATCAGTTACTAATGGATAATGACGCCGTTGGGTTTAGTGCACGTTTTGGCGGCGTATCACAACAAGTCTATGTCCCGATGCGTGCCATCATGGGTTTGTATGCGCGTGAAAATGGTCAAGGCTTATTTTTCGATGCCAATGAATATGCGAATGAAGCTGTTGAAGACACCAACACGCCAGCAGAAGAAACGCCAACCCAACAAACTGAAACTGCGCCAGTGAAAAAACCAAGCTTAAGAGTTCTCGACTAATCGAAGACTCGTGAATTTGTCATGAGTACATGTTACCTTTGCGCTCATTCCATGATAGATTTCTACACAACTTGTGATGCATTTCCAATGAAGGATCTTTAATAACATATTGGCATATCTAATTTTATTGATGGGAAGTTTTAGTTCTACTTCAAATTGTTTTGATTCTACAAATTAAACATAGTTCTCCACTGAATGAGAGAGGCTTCAAAAAATGGCATTATCTTTATTGCAACACTTACGCGAAACCCAAGGGGCAATTCTTGTTGGTGAAGTCACCCAAAACTACGGCCTCAGTATGGAGAGAGCAACTGGCTTTATTAATGCAGGACTCGCTTTAGTCGTTGGTCGTTTGGTAAATATTAATGAAACTCAAGGAACAGCAGCAGTCCTAGACATCCTTGAGAAACAAGATAGCGCTGCACTTTGGCGAGATGCAAACTTATCCAGCGCACATCAAGAACTCACAGGATTGGGTGAGATTGATGAGACAACAAGTTTACAAGCGCTGAACTTAATCGCTGTCCATAGTCTGACAGAAATCCACAGCCTCGAACAAACCGCAAGCCTCGGCAAAGAAGGCATGAATGAATTACTTGAAGGACAAGCGGAACATTTACAAGGTCATTTTCCTGATTGGATTTATACCGCAGCAGGCTTACCTGCACTCATTGGTTTAGGTGTTTTTAACACCGTCAAAGAAAGCGTCGCAAGTTTAGGTAGCGTCTTGCGTCAAGCCAGTGATCACGCAGCAGAAACCGTATCAGATGTTGCGCATAAAGCCTCCGATGCAGCATCTGCAGCAGTAGATACCATCAGCCATACCGCGTCATCTGTTGTCGAAAGCACTTCTGAACTCGCCAGCAAAACATCTGCAGCAGCGGCGAATGCTCTACATGCAGCGAGTGATGTCGCACACAAATCAGTCCATGCCGCAAGTCATATGACCGCAGAAGTTGTCAAAGAACCAACTTCGTTCTTCCTGCGCTTGCTGCCGTGGCTGGGTTTGGTTGTGCTGATTCTTCTCGGTTTATTATTCTGGAAAGGCTGCCAAAGTCAGACTGTGCCTGTTGTTGCCAAACCTGCAGTTGTATCGAATCCAAATCTCAAACCTGAAACCATGTCACTCAATACTGGTGCACACGGTGAATTACTCAACTGTCAAGGTGTTGCAGGCAATGCTGATCTCGTCGCAAATCTCACCTCTGCTGTTCAAGCTCAATTCGGCCCAGCTTCAAAGTGTGATATCAAAATCGATGCGGCAGTAGACACATCTTTTGCAGGTTTAGCAGGCTTAAGCGATGCGCTGGGTGCGGTTAAGGCCTCAGCAAATACCAATCTTGAACTCAAAGGCAACACCGTCACCATCAATGGCCCAGACCAACTTGAAGTTGCAAAACTGATTGAACGTCTGAAAACACTCTTTGGTACAGGCATCACGGTTCAATCTGCAACGCCACTTGATCCAAACTTGGTTGCTGCGGGTGAACTTGCCAACATCAACCCGAACGCAGTGAATCCAGACAGTGTCATGCATGCGTTGAATCTACAAGTGATTAACTTTGCGGTAGGTTCAAACGACATTCCTGAAGCAAACAAAGCAGTTTTGGATAAAGCAGCGGCTTTGATCAAAGCTATTCCTAACCTGAAAATCACCATCACTGGACACACAGATTCTTCAGGTAATGAAAAAAGTAACGTTGCCCTCTCCACCGCTCGTGCAAAATCAGTTGCGACCTACTTAGCCAATCAAGGTGTCGCAGCGACATCAATCACTGCGAAAGGTATGGGTTCAAGCCAACCGATTGCTGACAATGCGACTGAGGAAGGCAAGCTGAAAAATCGCCGTATTGCATTTGCGATTGAAGGTGCGGCGAGTAAGTCGTAAGTAAGATTGATTGATATAAGAAAAGACTGTCATTTGTAATGATGGTCTTTTTTTGTGGGATTTTTAGCTCTAGGCTAACTTTTTCACGTTCTTGACATCTAGTTTTCCCAATGATAGCTTTCAACAGAGCACAAATATTCTATTTATATTTTCAATAAAATTAACTTATGAAACTGGGATAAGCATTTTATATCTCGGTACGACCACATAAAAATACCTTAGATTTATGCATCCATTTCACATCTTCGTCAGCATTATAAACATACTATGTGGAGCAATTTTTCTGCTTGTCTTTACTGTACATAGTATTAATACAGGGCTGTTATTTGAGTTCGGCATGGTTGCTGGTTATATTGCAAATATCTTTGCGGTAATAGTCTCAATCTACTTATTAATTCTATATGTAGCTCGTCTAGTACAGGCCAAGTCCAGTCTGCTGATGACGCATCATTGGCTGGGCATATTAAACGGTGTAATAGTCGTACTGTTTTGGGGTTTTATTATCGCAATAGGGTAGTTCAGTCGATATTATAAAAAGGCACTTCAAGTCATTAAAGCTAAGTTGTTCTCAATTAGCATTACAGAATAAGATTTTTTAGGTATTACAAAAATGACCCTCTTCAGTTTGATTCTTTTTGTCGTGGTGACAACAACTATAGTCGGCATAGTTCGCCGTAAGTTATGGGGTCGCATGTTAGCAATATTCGGATGCTCAATTGCACTATTGTGTTCGTTGATCGTCGTTCTTCCTGATAGAGACTCTATTAATCCAAGCATTGTAGAAAATATTGTGGGTCATCCGCCAACTAACACTGAATTTTATCTTGCAATAGCCATTGCAGCCTACCCATGGCTAATCGGTCTCTCTTTATTGATTCAATATAAACAATGGTTTAAGAAAGGGCTGTGGAATTAATAGTAGTAATAGGGTGCGCAGTGCGCACAAAACACATGTCAGTTTACGGATTGGTGCGCGATGCACACCCTAATACAAACTCCAAACAAATAGACATAAAAAAGGACCACCATTCAAATGGCAGTCCTTTTTTGTGGCAAATAAAAGCCTTAATCAAACCACTTCAACTTATCGCGCAGCGTCACCACTTCACCAATAATCGTCAAAGTCGGCGCAACGACTTTCTGCTCATCAATCAAATCAGCAATCGTATCAATCGTACCCACCACAACATGCTGATCTGGCGTTGTGCCCTTACTCACCAACGCAATCGGCATATCACCTCGCAAACCATGCGCGATCAACTCTTTGCATGTATTACGCAGCCCAACCAAGCCCATATACAACACCAACGTCTGATTCTCATAAATCAACTCAGACCACGGTAATGCTGGCGAACCTTCTTTCAGATGACCTGTCAAAAAGCGCACGCTTTGCGCATACTCACGATGCGTCAGTGGAATTCCTGCATAAGCACTACATCCTGATGCAGCCGTAATCCCCGGCACAACTTGGAACGCCACGCCTGCCGCAACCAACTCCTCAATCTCCTCTCCGCCTCGACCAAAGATAAATGGATCA
>JAGWUI010000063.1 GCA_028868515.1 Gammaproteobacteria bacterium | reverse complement strand
AGACATCCATAGAACTAGGTAATGTTGCTTCAAATCTTGCATTCATGAGTCGCTCCGATTTTTCATCATTCAAAGGCGTAGATAACATGCCGTTGAACATATACTCACGCAAATCGAAGCGATTAAATAGTTTAAAATGCACTATTATGATTATTCAATATGTGCATTTTGCTGCATCATGATGATTATAATGCTCTAAATTCACATATCAGCATTGCTTGATTATTTGATTTTGCTTGATTATTTGATTTTGCTTGATCGCTTGATGCTATTTGATCGCTTGATGCTAAAAGTCAGGAGACAACAAATGTCTACGCTCCCAAAACCAACTGTGCAACTTTTGCCCCAACCTTACAGGGAACGACCTAGTCCAGCAGTACAACAACTCCTGCGTCAGGGCGCAGAATTAGCACTCGCAGCACCATCAACAATGATGGAGGAGTTGGACCATATCATCTTGAACAGCAGCGCACTACATGGTGTCGCAGACGATCCCTTAATTGCAGCCGCGATTTGTCGTAGCAATCGCGCCAATTTACGCCATTGGGCAGCTTCAAATATCAGTAACCCAGGCGAGCCAGTGATGTTCAACATGGGACCAGAACCATTAGGTATTGCACGAGATCTCGTCCGCCGAGGCGTTGGAGGCTCATCTTTATCAGCCTATCGAATTGGGCAGAATTTTGCGTTACAAAAATGGATCGGCATCGCTTTTGGTTTAACGCAAGATCCCGTTGAATTAAAAGAACTCCTTGAGGTTTCAACGCGCTCGATTTGTGCATTTATTGACACCATGATTGATGGGCTAAATGCCCAAATGAACGCTGAACGTGACTTCCTGACTCAAGACACCCACGCTGAGCGGCGTGCTTTGATCAGTCTACTGATTGAAGGAACAACCATGACTGCGCAACGCGTCAGTCAAAAACTCGGTTATCAAATTGAACAGACGCATCGGGCTGCTGTGATTTGGACGGATCAAGTCGATCCTGAATATAGCGTTTTAGAGCAGGCAGCGACGGTTTTGGCACAAATCACTGATGCAGGTAGACCACTCACCGTGCTGGCAAGCGCAGCCAGTGTTTGGGTCTGGTTACCTACGAATGGAGAGATTGATTTATCCGCTTTACGGCTTGCACTACATCGATTCCCTGATATTCGAATCGCCATTGGATCATTAGGGCACAATATGGATGGCTTCAAACGCAGTCATCTCGATGCTTTAACATGCCAAAAACTACTCATGCGACTCAGCTCTAATGAACAAATCATCAGTCATGATAATGTCTGGCTAGTGTCATTAATCACGCAAGATATGGAGCGAGCAAACCTGTTTGTCAATTACGTCTTGGGTGACTTAACCAAGGCAAGTCGCAACACACAACATACGTTGCTCGTATTCCTACACGAAGGCTGCTGTGTCACGCGGACTGCCGAACGCTTATACGCCCATCGGAATACGATCTTACGGCGACTAGCACATGCCGAAGAACTCCTTCCTCGTCCTTTGGAGTCTAATCGTATTCAAGTTGCAGTTGCTCTGGAGATTCTTGGTTGGAAATAGTGGTGGGTTGTCGGCATGGCGGTGGGTGGGTGGGTAACTTCATTACGCAAATGTAGGATGGGTAGAGGTACGAAACCCATCACACGATGGCGAACAAAATCATGGGTTTCCTTCGTCAACCCATCCTACGCTGGCTAGAGTTAATAGAAAAGATCTAAAAATGACGACTTTCTTACTTTAGACCAATCCTCTTTAAAAAAAATCTCTAAATCTGGAAAATCATCTGAATGTGAGAAACGCCTGTTAAAATCATCTCTGGCTCTAATTTTTTCAGGTGTTGATGCGTTTTCAGATGGATGATTTAACGCATAGAAAAGATCTGGAGAGTCAAGATGACCTATATAATAGATAATCTTGACATTATTAAGAGTTCTTTTATTTTTATATATAGAATCAATTCTAGATACACTAATTTCCATAGTATCGTGATCTATCCATGACACGATAGGATATGGACTTTTTCCGAGCTCTGCTATCTCGCTATAAACAAAAATCATATTACTCGGATCATCTTTTTCATTTTCCTTATGTAAAAAAACGAATACACGACCTTGATCCTTACAAATAGTCTCGTGTTGAGTCACAACAAAACCGTTATCTTTATTTTCAACCGATGGAAGATCGGTCTTGATACAGCTTTTGTCTTCATCAAATGGACTATTTTGGTGAAAACTGCAAGATGAAACTAACCACACAGATATGAGATTAACTAATAATTGAGATAGGATTTTTAGTCTATTCATATAATTCACTCATAGCCCATGCAGGGTGTAAGCCAAAGCGGATTGCACCTTCTCAGCTGGTAGCATCGATATTGTGGGGCATGTTAGGACTATTCACGAGCATCACAAAGCAACCTGCACATTCTCATTTAACGTCCGATATTTCACACAGTTACGACCATTTTCCTTGGCATCATATAAAGCTTTATCAGCACTATTAATCAAATCATCCAGACAGACTTGCATATTATATTGGCAAGTATTTGTCGGTAACATCGTGGTCACCCCAAAACTACCAGTCACTGGAATCCGTTGACCATCGACGATGATTTCCTTCGCCTCAAGACACTTCCGATAACGCTCCGCCACTTCAACCGACATTCTGGCATCACAATTTGGCAAAATAATAATAAACTCCTCTCCACCAAACCGCCCGACATAATCTGTTGTTCGCGCACATTTCAGTAATACTTCCGCCGTTGCCAGCAGCACTTTATCCCCAGCATGATGCCCAAACGTATCATTAACTTTTTTAAAAAAATCCAAATCCAAAATCAAAATCGATAAACAATATAAATTACGATGAGTGAGAGCGATTTCATGTTCTAGCACTTCATTCAGATAACGTCTATTCCATAAACCTGTTAATCCATCTCGCCGTGAGAGCTCTAAAATCTTATTTTCTCGCAACACGATACCCTGCATCAGCGAATGTCCCATGGCGTAAACCACAGCAGCGATCGGTGCACTCATCAGAATTTGCACCAATAAAAAAGACAACGGAACCTGAGCAGGTTTGACCTGATCAACATACAACGGCGCATTGGGTAATAATCTCGAACTCACCGCGACCGCCAATCCAACAATTTCAACCCACATAATGCACGTCACATAAAACACATGTTTACGATTAAATAAAATGAGTCCCAGTAAAGGCAAAATACCGAGCAATAATCCCGTAATCAGTTGCGGAATGCCATTAAACACAGCCAAGGGGGCTAAGGGCTGAAAAATCACATAGAGTTGAATATTACTGGGCAGCGTTGACTGTGGATTAACTTTGCGAAAATAAAGAATAAGCAGGAGTAAAACAAATAATCCAAAAATACTCGCCAGACTAACCACTTCCGTCAAATACAAATAATGCGCATTCGTCACTTCAAGGGCTGCAGGAATGTGTAACGAAAAATACGCCAAACAAAAATAACTAAAATAAAGTAACGAAGCCGTGAGATTGACAATAATTGCTTTGTCATTCTCTGGTAAATTAATAACATACAAATGCTTTTTAATTATTGCCGTTACATCCATATAAACCTCAATAACGATCTTCAGCGATATCAACATCCTGAACACCGATTAGAAATCGAACGAATTATCCTCGCGAATTATTTTGGTTAAATTTTATTCGCCTGAGAATCATCCTATATTGACTCATCACAATCAACTGTATTGCCTTCGTGCAGTTTGTGATGATATCTGCTCATAAAATTCCTTCCCTGAAATACTTATGTGCAGCACATCACACTTTTAACATATTCACTGTGGCATTGCACTGATAAAATCTACACACTGGCTCATCAAATAAAACCAAATACACGATCTTCACGAATGACTTTACGCCCCGCTCGCAAACCGCGCCTACCGACACCTGTGACAATTCCTCAAGATGCCGATTATTTGCAGGTCTTTCGGGATAATTTGGTTGCGCAAGCTGTCAGTCCTCATACGCGTAACGCCTATCTGAGCGACCTTAAACAAGCCTTGTTATTTGACGACACTCCTCTGCCAGAGTGGTCTGAAAAACAAGTACAAGACTTCTTATTGATGCTGACACAAACAGCACGGAGTCCACGATCTATCGCACGTTGTTTATCCGCATTGAAACAGTTTTTTAAACTACAACTAGCTCTCAACATTCGCCCCGACAATCCTACTGCACATCAAAAAACACCAACGCTCGGTCGTCCATTACCCAAAGATCTTTCAGAACGAGATGTCGAAGAATTACTTGGTGCACCAGATATTGAGACTGCCATCGGCTTGCGTGATAAAGCCATGCTTGAAGTACTCTATGCCTGCGGTCTGCGTGTCTCAGAATTGACGGGACTGACACTCAATGGCATTAACTTAAAATCAGGTGTGCTTCGCGTCAAAGGCAAAGGCAGCAAGGAACGACTTGTGCCTTTAGGTGAAATCGCGGTGGAATGGGTCTCGCGTTATTTACAAAGTGCACGACCTGAATTGGCACAAGGTCTCGTCACGGATGCGTTATTCATCACGGTTCGTGGCGGCTTTATGACGCGGCAGAATTTTTGGTACATGATTAAGCACTACGCCAAACTCGCTGATATTCATAGCGACTTATCGCCGCATACGCTGAGGCATGCCTTCGCAACACATTTACTGAATCATGGTGCAGATTTACGCGTTGTTCAAATGCTGTTAGGGCACAGTGACCTATCCACCACACAGATCTATACACACGTTGCACGCGCACGACTACAAGAGCTGCATGCAGAGTTTCATCCTCGCGGGTAAAAAGTCATTCGTCACATGCAAAATGATGAAAATACCTTTAATCCATTTAAAACAACCTCTCACAAGCGCACTACAATCTGTAGTCGCTACAATTTGTTATGATAAGAGCAGACTCCCTCGCGACCGTTTAATCGCATTCTGAATACCCCAAGGATATAAACATGAAAATGTTATGGCCAGTTGCGGCCTCTCTTTTATTGGCAATCAGCGGCTGTAGCAAGGCATCATCAGATGCCCCAGCAGCAAACTCAGCAAACCAAGCAACTGCCTCAGACTTTGTGAGTACGCCAATTCAAGATATTTCTGGCAACGCTCCTGAATCTGTACGCAAAGCAATTACAGAGCATCTAAAAATCGCAGACCTTCCTGCACATATTACCGCTATCGTCCCGACAGAAATGCCTAATCTCTACTGGGTGACATTCCGTGAAGTGCCACCTGTATTTATCAGCGGAGATGGAAAATTCCTGTTACAAGGTGATCTCAATAAACTTGGAAACGGTACAGTGACTAACCTCACTGAAGCACTCAATGCTCAAGAAACCAAGCGCCAACTCACTGCATTTCCCGAAAAAGAAATGATCATCTTCTCTCCAGCATCAAAGCCTAAAGCAGTCATTTATGCGTTTACAGATGTCGATTGTGGATATTGTCGAAAAATGCATAGTGAAATCAATCAAGTAACAGCTAAAGGCATCGAAGTGCGCTACATCCCGTGGCCTCGCTCAGAAGAAGATGTAGCAAAAAATAAAGCGGTTTGGTGTAGTGAAGATCGTCAATCCGCATTTACTACCGCTACATCAGGTCTATCTGTTCAAGCCCCTGTTTGTGATGACCCCGTCATGAATGGACGTCGAGTCGGTATGATCGTTGGCGTCAATGGCACTCCTGCGATTTATGATGCCAATGGCAAATATCTCGGTGGCTATATTCCTGCCAATCAACTTGCAAAAATCCTCAAAATCGACAGCAAATAAGATCTAATCGGCATTTCACACATCTGCAAAAAAACCATGAATCGTATGCTTCCACTAGAGAAAGCATACGATTTTGGCTATGATATGCCTCTTTAAAAATCTGCACGCGAGGCGACACTTGTGAAACCAGTCAAACTGGCAATTTTGGGTCTAGGAACCGTAGGCGGCGGCGCTGTGCGCTTGCTACAAGACAATGCTGCAGAAATTGCACGACGTACGGGTCATGAGATTCAAATTACGCATGTGGGTAGTCGTCGTCCGCGTCCAGATCTCGCTTTAGATGGCGTCAATCTAAGCGGCAACTTGCTGGACATCGCCAAACAAGATGATGTCGATATTGTCGTTGAAGTGATTGGCGGCACAACGCTTGCGCATGACGTCGTGATGACCGCGATCAAACATGGCAAACATGTTGTCACTGCAAATAAAGCCTTACTCGCTGAATACGGCAACGAAATTTTCCAAGCCGCAGACGCTGCTGGCGTTTATGTCGCGTTTGAGGCCGCTGTTGCTGGTGGTATTCCCATCATCAAAGTGCTGCGCGAAGGTCTTTCTGCAAATCGTATCGACTGGTTGGCTGGCATTATCAATGGCACAGGCAATTTCATCCTGACCGAAATGCGTGAGAAAGGTCGTGCATTTGCTGATGTTCTGGCGGAAGCTCAAGCATTGGGTTATGCAGAAGCCGATCCAACATTTGATGTCGAAGGAATTGATGCTGCGCACAAATTGACATTACTCGCATCACTCGCTTTCGGTATCCCGCTGCAATTTGAAAAAGTCTACACCGAAGGCATTACCAAGCTCACTGCTGAAGATGTCACTTATGCTGAAGAACTTGGCTATCGCATCAAACATCTCGGTATTGCCAAACGTACGAATGCAGGTTTTGAACTCCGCGTTCATCCGACATTGATTCCAGAACATCGTTTGATCGCAAACGTCAACGGCGTGAAGAATGCCGTACTCGTTCATTCAAACGCCGTCGGTCCAACCTTGTATTATGGTGCGGGTGCGGGTGCTGGACCAACTGCTTCTGCGATTGTTGCTGACGTCGTGGATTTAGTTCGTGCATTGGGTCAGCAAGGTGCTGGACGCGTCCCTCACTTGGCATTCCAGCCAGAATCACTGGTGGATACTCCAATTTTGCCTGCTGATCAGATGCATACAGCGTATTATCTGCGTCTATCTGCTCAAGATCATCCAGGCGTGTTGTCCGATGTCACAGGAATCCTCAGCCGTGCAGGCATTAACATCGATGCCATCTTGCAGAAGCCAATCCAAGAAAAAGGTAATGTTCCTGTCATTATCCTGACCCAGCCTGTACTTGAAGCCACAATGAATACCGCGATTCGCGAAATCGAAGCACTGACTGCAATTGAAGCGCCTGTGGTTCGTATTCGTTTAGAAACTTTAGATGGTTAATATCAGATGGTTGATTTTGCGTTAGATTAAATGGAAGCCCTCGATGAAATCGGGGGCTCTTTTATGGCTATGTGGTTGTGATCAGTATTCTGTAGGAGCTACAAGAATTATTAATCTTCTTTACTAGCCTTAATCATCAATTCATGCAAATTTCGCTCGACTAAGCGCACCATAATAGAGACAATATTCAGCTCATATTTACAACATTCGTTCGAATCTTATGCAATACGCCTCAACTCGTGGACATGCCACCGCACAAAACTTCTCCGAAATCCTTTTAGCGGGTCTTGCACCTGATGGTGGTCTGTATTTACCACAATCTTATCCGCAAGTGACTCAAGATGAACTTAATGCTTGGCGTTCATTGTCCTACGCGGAACTTGCATTTGAAGTGCTGCGCAAGTTTGCTACAGATATTCCTGAAGCCGATCTCAAAGCACTGGTTGAAAAAACTTACACCGCCGAAGTTTATCGCAATGCACGCGTCGACGAAGATGCGAGCCAAATTACGCCGCTTCGCACACTTGAAGATCGAAATGGTCGTAAACTGATTCTGCAAGCGCTATCAAACGGTCCAACTCTCGCATTTAAAGACATGGCGATGCAGCTTCTTGGCAACCTGTTTGAATACACTTTAGATAAACAAAAAGAAGAATTAAACATCTTCGGTGCAACATCAGGCGATACAGGTAGCGCCGCAGAATACGCTATGCGTGGCAAGCATGGTATCCGTGTATTCATGCTGTCACCGCACAAAAAAATGAGTGCGTTCCAAACTGCACAAATGTTTAGTCTACAAGACCCTAATATTTTCAACATTGCCGTCGAAGGCGTGTTTGATGATTGTCAGGATATGGTCAAAGCCGTATCCAATGATCATGCGTTCAAAAACCAGCAAAAAATTGGCACTGTCAACTCAATCAACTGGGCGCGGGTTGTTGCACAAGTGGTGTACTACTTCCGTGGTTACTTGAGCGCAACCACCCGTAATGATCAAAAAGTATCGTTCACCGTGCCATCAGGTAATTTTGGTAATATCTGTGCAGGTCATATCGCGCGTATGATGGGATTACCAATCGAAAAACTCGTTGTTGCTACCAATGAAAACGATGTGCTCGATGAGTTCTTCCGTACTGGCATTTATCGCGTGCGTAAATCTGCTGAAACTTGGCATACAACCAGCCCATCCATGGATATTTCCAAAGCCTCTAACTTTGAACGTTTTATTCATGACCTATTGGATGGTGATGCTGACCGCGTGGCGGCATTGTTCCGCAAAGTTGAAACCAGCGGCGGTTTTGATCTGTCGGGGAAAGCAGGCAGTGATGGTGATGAATTCAAAAAAGTTGCCAAATTCGGATTCCAATCAGGCAAATCGGTGCATGCTGATCGCTTGAACACCATTCGTCTCGTTGAACAAAAGTATGGTATTACCATTGATACACATACCGCAGATGGCATCAAAGTTGCACTGGAACATATCGAAGATGGTATTCCAATGATCGTGCTCGAAACTGCTCTCGCTGCAAAATTCAATGAGACTATTCAGGAAGCGCTTGGACGCGATGCCGAGCGCCCAGCTGGTTTTGAAAACATCGAAGCTTTGCCACAACACTTTACGGTCATGGCTGCCGATGTCACTCAGATGAAAGCATTTATTTCAGCGCATACTATGTTATAAATAAAATAGAGGCTTGAGAGGACAAGGATGTCCAACTCAAGCAATCTAGTGCTATGATCGGTTTAACCGATACAAGAAAATGCCCATTACGGATTTTTGGAGCAAAGCAGTCTCATGACGAAAGAAAAAAAGAGGCTTGGTATTTTCAGTTTCTTTTCTGAACCTGA
>JAGWUI010000025.1 GCA_028868515.1 Gammaproteobacteria bacterium | reverse complement strand
GCATTGAAATCGGGGCTTTTAGGAACTGGTGGTAAAACATTGTGCGCTTGCTCTACCAATTGTTCTAGTCGAAATAAAAATGATTCAGAAAGGTTCATAGCGTATCTACAAATCAATAATGGATGCGGCAAATCGAGTTTAACCGTTATATCACAGTCGAGAAAAAGGTGATGTGCTTATTTTATATCGCTGCTAATTTTGATCTGTAGGTTATTCATAAATATATCATTTTATGATTAATAATTCGCCAAGTGACTGAAATTTTGCAATTATATTTTTACAAGGTGACTATTTTGGTGTGATTTTTGCTTAATTCATTGTGTGTAGTTGAACAAGCAGGAATAAAGCGGATTTTCATTTCGCCGAATATATGATGACAAGCCAAAACATCAAATCTGTCTGTCCTTATTGCGGTGTAGGTTGTGGAATAATCCTACATGTAGAAGACGGTCAAGTCGTTAAAGTTTCAGGTGATAAAGATCATCCGACTAACTTCGGTCGTCTTTGCACCAAAGGCTCATCATCTCACCTCGCCTTAAGAAAATCAGGACGTTTAGAAAACGCATTCATACGATCAAATCGCAATCTGGAAGCTGTTCAATTGCCAATGGCGAATGCGATTAAAGAAACCGCGACTCGTCTACGTCACATACTCGATGAACATGGTCCAGATGCGCTGTCATTCTATGTCTCAGGGCAAATGTCGATTGAATCTCAATACTTGATCAATAAGCTCGCTAAAGGTTTTGTTGGCACAAATAACATCGAATCCAACTCACGCCTTTGTATGGCAAGTGCTGGCAGTGGTTATAAGTTGTCACTTGGTGCTGACGGCCCTCCTGGTTCATATCAAGACTTTGATCACACTGACTTATTTTTTGTCATCGGCAGCAATATGGCTGACTGTCATCCGATTTTGTTCTTGCGCATGATGGATCGTGTCAAAGCTGGCGCGAAACTTATCGTAGTTGATCCTCGTAAAAACGCAACAGCTGATAAAGCTAGTCTGTTTATGCAAATAAAACCCGGAACAGACTTGGCACTGTTGAATGGTTTATTGCATTTATTGCATAAAAATGGGCATACCGATGCTGAATTCATCGAAGACTTTACCGGTGGCTGGAATGATTTACCTGCATTCTTAGAAGATTACACCCCAGAAAAAGTCTCTGAAATTACAGGAATCCCAGAAGCTGATATTCGTCAAGCTGCACAAATGATTGGCGAAGCGCCTGAATTTATCAGCTGTTGGACGATGGGACTGAATCAAAGTACTCATGGCACTTGGAATACCAATGCCATTTGCAACCTTCACCTCGCTACTGGAAAAATCTGCCGCCTAGGAAGTGGCCCTTTTTCATTGACTGGTCAACCCAATGCGATGGGCGGTCGTGAAATGGGTTATATGGGTGCAGGCTTACCTGGTCAACGCTCTGTATTGGTCGATGATGATCGTGCATTTATTGAAAATCTCTGGAAGATTCCAGCGGGCACACTCACAACTAAACTCGGCACAGGCACAGTCGATATGTTTGAGCGCATGTCTGCTGGCGAAATCAAAACATGCTGGGTCATTTGCACCAACCCTGTCGCAACCGTTCCAAATCGCCAAAATGTGATTAACGGTCTCGAAGCTGCTGAACTTGTGATTTCACAAGATGCATTCTTTGACACAGAAACCAATCGATATGCTGACATTTTGCTACCAGGTGCACTTTGGGCTGAAGCTGAAGGCGTGATGATCAACTCTGAGCGCAATATGACGCTCATGCAAAAAGCCATTGATCCGCCAGAAGCGGCATTACCTGATTGGCAAATCATCGCACTTGTCGCTTGTGAAATGGGATTCTCCGAAGCATTCAACTATGCTTCTGCGGCGGAGGTTTTTGCTGAGATCAGTGCAGCAACTAATCTAAAAACAGGCTATGACTTACGCGGTGCAAGTCATGCCAGACTTAAAGAAACACCATTGCAATGGCCCTGTTCTCCAGAAAGCATAGAAAATCGTAATCCTATTCGTTACATCAATGATGGGATTAGCCAAACATCGTATGAAAAACCTGATGGCAAACGCCCTCGCCTAATTTTTCCTACTCCGCAAAAGAAAGGCGTGTTCTTCGCACGTCCACATATTGATCCAAACGAAATGCCCGATGCAGGGTTCCCTGTTGTACTCAATACAGGTCGTCTGCAACATCAATGGCACACAATGACTAAGACTGGCAAGATTCCAATGCTCAATAAGCTGAATCCCAGTACTTTTGTCGAAATTCATCCTGAAGATGCCGCAGCACTAGACATTAAAGATCAAGACACTGTTGAAGTTCGTTCGCGTCGTGGTTTTGCACACTTACCTGCGGTGGTTACACCTCGCGTTCGTGCTGGCAATTGCTTTGTTCCAATGCATTGGAATGACAATTTTGGCAAAAATCTGTGCATCAATGCCGTGACTAACGATGCCATTGATCCAATCTCTCAACAACCTGAATTTAAATTCTGTGCCGTTCAACTCAAAAAAGTAGCCGCGCCGCACAACACTAAAGCGGCGCCAGAAAAAAATATTTCGGCTTCTACTACAAATTCACATGTGACAGAGGAACTAGACATGTCTCATATTGATGCGCTCAATGAACTGCTTGGACTGCCGCTACTTGAAGCACCAAAACTCGATGACGCCGAAAAAACCTATATGGCGGGGTTCATCAGTGGCTTGCGCACAACTGAAGGACGACAAGCCGGTGGGATACCAACAATTCCAACAGCAGCGCCATTATCGTCGCATACCAAACTATGGTTGGACGGCGTCTTGGCTGGATTATTTAGTCGCTCTGCGGTTGCACCACTGGCATTAAGCCATGAATTAGATAGCTCACGCGTGATGCGTATGCGCCCAAAAGTTGCACTGTTATGGGCATCACAAACTGGAAACATCGAATCACTGAGTGAACGTTACGCCACAAAGCTGATGGAAGCAGGATTTGAAATAAGATTATCCTGTATGTCAGATTACCAAACATCTAATCTAGACAAAGCCCAATACGTTCTACTGATGAGTAGTACTTTTGGTGATGGTGATCCACCAGATAATGGTCAAACATTCTGGTCAGCACTCAAAGCAGATAACGCACCTAAATTGAATGGTGTTCGTTATGCTGTTATCGCTTTTGGTGATGCAAATTATGACCAATTCTGTGGCCATGGTAAAAACCTAGATAAACGCATGGCTGAATTGGGTGCGATCAGCCTCACAGATCGTGTAGATTGTGATACCGAATACCAACCTGCCGCAGATCAATGGCTAGAACGTGCGATTGCGCGGATTAAAGAAGAAGACGAACTCATCCATGCAACACCTGCTGGCGAAATCACAGCCGTTCCAGCACGAACATTGCCAACAAAAGCTAATCCAGCGCCTGCTCGCCTAATCAAAAACTTACGGTTAAATACCGCAGGTGCAACCAAAGATACTCGGTACTTTGCATTTGATGTGGGTGATTCAGGCTTGGAATATGAAGCTGGCGACTCTCTTGGCGTATGGCCAAGCAATTGCCCTGATCTCGTCAATGAAGTAATCGAACTCGTTGGACTCAAACCTAATGTGATGGTAAATGTCGCAAAGGTCGGTGATGTTGAACTGGTCGAAGCCTTAACCAAGCACTTTGAAATTGCACGTCCTAGCCATGATGCGTTGACATTTATTGCGACACATACTCAAAGCGATGAACTGAGTCAACTCCTTAAAGAAGATCGCAAAGAAGACCTTAAAACATGGTTATGGAATCGTCAACTCGTCGATGTACTACATCAATTCCCTGTCAAAATGACAGCTTCGGAATTACTTAACGTACTAAAAAGAATGCAACCACGCTTATATTCGATTGCATCAAGCCCTAAAGCTCATCCGGGTGAAGTTCATTTGACTGTATCCGCAGTGAGATATGAACACGAACAACGACTGCGCAAAGGTGTTTCTTCGACATTTCTTGCAGAAAGAGCTGACACCATTACCATTCCTGTTTTTGTGCAACAATCGGCTCACTTCCGCCCACCACATCAAGGCAACACACCGATGATTATGGTCGGCCCTGGCACAGGTATCGCACCATTTCGTGGATTCTTGCATGAACGTCGTGCGCGCGGCGACAAAGGACGTAACTGGTTATTTTTCGGTGACCAATATTCAGCTACGGACTTCTACTATCGTGAAGAACTCGAGGAAATGCAAAAAGATGGCTTACTCACTCATCTTGATCTTGCATTTTCACGAGATCAACCAGAAAAAATCTATGTCCAAGATCGTATGCGTGAACATGGTGCAGAGCTATGGGCTTGGTTAGAAGAAGGCGCACACTTCTATGTCTGTGGTGATGCAAGCAAAATGGCTAAAGATGTCGATGCAACTTTAAAATCAATTATCGCCAAACACGGCGGTTTATCTGAGGATAAGGCGCAGGAATATATCAATCGTTTATCGAAAGAAAAACGTTACGTTCGAGATGTTTATTAAATACGATTGAGGTTTATTCAAAACCCCTAGCATCTAAAACTGATCACCTCCAATAAAAAAAGACCCATCATATTGATGGGTCTTTTTTATTCATCTTAAAAGTTTAAGAACTAGCTTTCTTCGCACTAAATTTCTCAACTTTAGCCTGTCCCTTGAGATATTCAACATAGTCTTCAAGTTCTTGTTGACCACGTAAACTATTCAAAGAAGTTTGGATTTGTTTACGTTGCTCTGGCGTAATAGCTGTTGCTTCATCAGTCACTTTACTCACTGCCAAAACAACCACACCACTTGCAACACTCACCGTATTTGCATTTGTACGACCTGCCGCAGGTGCAGTAATACTAAATGCAGCATTCGAGAGCACCGCTGATGGTAATCCTTTATCACGTGTCACTTCACCCATATTCTGGAAAGTCACACCTGTCGCAGCCGCTGTTTGCTCAATGGTTTTACCAGAGTTCAGAGATGCTGCAACTTCTTTCGCTTTCGCTTTCGCAAGTGCAAGCGCACCCTGCATTTGCAAAGTCGCACGAATCTTCGGAGTCGCTTCTGCTAAGGTTAAAGGCTTAACAGGTGAATATTGAGTCACTTGAATCCACATTGTCCGTGTTGGAGAAATGGTGAGACCACTTGAAACCTTGCGGTCTTTTGTAGACTCATCACTAAATGCCGTCGTCAAAAGATCTTTATTGCTAAAATCACCTGCAATACCAGTACGACCTATCAAACCAGAATGTGAAATTGACAAATTATGTGATTTCGCCAAATCAACCAATGAATCTGCACTTACAGCTTGTTCATTAATCTGGCTTTGAGCATCACCATAAGCCGCATCAAGTTTGGCTTGATTTGCTTCGACCATCAATTGTGCTTTGACACTATCAAATGAAGGTACGTCGGCTTTTTTGATATCTAACAATTTGATGAGATCATAACCTGAAGGCGTTTTAATTGGCTCAGACACTTGATTCGGAGTGAGTGCATTCAGAGCCTTATCAAATTCCGCCCCATATATCCCATTAGTTACGAGACCCAAATCACCATTATTGATTGCAGATCCTTGGTCATCAGAATTTGCTTTAGCAAGCGCACCAAAATCAGCACCCGCTTTAATCTGTGCAGCTAGGCTGTCAATTTTCTTTTTAGCTGCGGCATCACCAATTTTGTCGGTCGCAATAAGAATATGCTGTGCATGACGCTGTTCATTTCCAGCTGCGGTTTGAACCATCGCCTGATAACGCGCTTGTAAATCTTGATCTGTTACTTTAACTTGATTGGCCAAAGAACTACTATCCAAAGTCACATAGTCTAGGTTCACTTGTTCCAAACTATTGAGATGTGCCTTATTCGCATTATAGTAATCACGAATTTGTGCGTCAGTCACATTCACTTGTGCTAAATATGGAGAAGCAAGGATTGTAGCGAGTTGTACATCTCTTTTTTCTGTTTGTAGCTTCATGATGCGATCAATTTCACTACCACCAGTAACGCTTGTAGCAGCAATGCTCTGAGCCATTAAACTTAATGAAGTCTGCTCGCGCACCATTTTAAATAATGTAAATCGATCTTGACCGCTATTTTTTAGATAAGCTTGGAATAACTCATCCGAAAATTTACCATCTTTTTGAAAAGAAGGTTCTTTATGCAACATCGCAACAATTTGATTGTCGGTCATAGTCAAACCAAGTTTATTCGCTTGGTTCAAAATAACGCTCTGCGCGATCAGATTGTCTAACACTTGCTGACGCAACACACTATCATCAATTAAATCAGCATCTCCACCCACTTTGGGCAAAAGTGATTTGCGCTGTTCATCAACCTTCTGATCTAACTCACGACGAGAAATATCTTTTTTATCTATAGTTGCAGCAATCTCATTATGATTACCACCACTAAAGTAACTTTCGACCCCAAACAATATGAATGGTAAAGATAAAAGAGCCATGAGCACTTTGCCCACCCAACCTCGTACCAATGTTCTAAAGCCTTCCATAAATCATATTTCCAGTTCAAGCAGAAATTTTAAATGAAAAACGCGCCATAGGGCGCGCCTCTTAAAACATCACATCGAAACATCACAATATCAAATATTTACTTCACATTATGATGTTTCACAACAATCGCAATTAAGCAACAGTATCTTTTAGACCTTTACCAGCTTTGAAACCTGGTACTTTGCTTGCTGGGATTTGAATCGCAGCACCAGTCTTTGGATTACGACCTGTACGTGCAGCACGCTCTTTGACGCTAAATGTGCCAAAGCCAACGAGAGTTACGCTGTCACCGCTTTTCAATGCTTCACCAACAGAAGCAATCAGCGCATCCAATGCGTCACCCGCAGCAGTTTTAGAAAGAGAGGCTTTAGAAGCAATCGCATCAATAAGCTCAGATTTGTTCATAACGGAAATATCCTATAGGTTGTTAAAAATGTGTCCGACAAAAGACGTGCGACCTTTATATCAATGAGTTCAAGGCTTGGCAAGCGATACATACGAAGAATACTAAAAATAATCATAATAAAAAAACATTAAGTTTTGATCATTTGATTCATTTTACTTATCTTTTTTTACAATATGATCCTGTAACACCTTAATATCTTTAGTTAATTTATCAACTTGTGTGCTCAAATGATGCACTAATGTCGTCAACTCACCAATTTCACGATGAGATGCGATTCCTAAGCGACCAATGGCTTGGTTAATACTTTCGTCTAATGCTTTTTCGACTTTGTTGCGAGTACCCGATACACGTTCATTGACTTTTTCACGAACTTCTTCAACTGCACCAGATGTAGTATCGACAATTTCAGTTGTTTTAGACTCGAGTTCTTCGCCCACTTTGACTAAAGAATCAAAAAGTCGAGTTCCCTCTTCTTCTGCGCGAGAAAAAGCGCCTAAACCAGCAAGCCAAATTTGCTGAGTATATTTACGAAAATCTAAACCACCCTTACGGCGAGGTTCTTCTGGATTGGATTGGTCAGATGATGTCATATTCGCCTCGAGTTCGATATGCTTACTTGCTGTGGTCTTAGAAGTGCGATGCTTCATTACAATCGTTCCTTCATATAAATCATCTATTAAAGTCGATTTATATTCTTGTGTACTTGAATTAGGGCGCGTGATCAATGAATGACGGAGTCGCCATTCTATTACGTATTGAACGTAATGAGTGATGCATCATTGTAGCATAGCAGAATAACATTAAACCCACGGTCTGCATTATAAGTTCTTAATGAAAATCGACACTGTGACAAATTGATTGCAAATTCCAAAACACAGATTGTTTCAAAAATGCAATCTTTGTGTTAATTTCCACGAACGTCTCCAATTAGAGGAGAGTCTTTTATTAATTTCATATTTATGTAATGAAATAAATACTCGATGGCAAATAACGTACAATTGGTTTTTATGAGTTAATGAACTTGTAGGCTGTTTGGGTTTGTGGATGGAGCTGAATGTTCATGGAAGATCGGTCAGAGCACTTAAATTTTGCAAGTGTCGTGCAAACCATCGCGCTGGTGATATTAGAGTCTTTTCTCACTTTTCTTTTGCAGTCCGATCGTCAATCTAAAAAACTTGCGCAACATCTTATTCACCAACAAGCACTGGTTGAGTTAAGAACAACTTTTCCATCAACTGTCATTTTTGTAACGTTTACTTCACGTGGCGTATTATTGGATGCTAAAAGACCTGAACGTCCTATTGATGCAGTCATCACAGCATCGCTTAAAGATTTAATTCATGGCTTTTTTACCGCTCCTGCTTCTTCAATGCGAAGAATACAAATTGATGGACCAATTGAATTAATTGAGGAATTACGGGTACTCATGAGTAGT
The DNA here is from genome assembly GCA_028868515.1 of Gammaproteobacteria bacterium. GTDB lineage: Bacteria > Pseudomonadota > Gammaproteobacteria > Pseudomonadales > Moraxellaceae > Aquirhabdus. Next base: position 30,363 of record JAGWUI010000025.1, on the reverse strand, counting down.
TTTAACTTGCAGGAAATTATCAATCACTGGGTACAGTCAGATTGGTTTAAGTCATTACTAGTCCCTACAAAAACTGTTGATGAAAATGGTGAACCTATTTCTAATGGACGTTCTTCACGTCACCATCGTGCTTTAATTAAAAAATTAAATGATCAGCAATTGCTTGTCGATCAAATGAATCTTCAAGCCAAAGAACAAATGTATGTGATTGAAAAACTTCATAAACGAATGAAGCTCATGATGATCATTGGTATGATTATCTTAGCGGGTCTTGTTATCGGATTAGCTGGAACGCTGATCCACTTTATGCATTAAATTATCTTAAAAAAATCTCACTTCATTTAACCCTTTTTCCAAAACCTGACGTTTACCTAAGCATCTACTCCACCAAGGATGCTTTACCATGAAACGTCACACTCTTAGCTTAATGGTCGCAATTGGCTTATTACAAGCCGCCTGTTCTTCTCAGCTAGAACATATTTCATCGGCTAATTCGACTTCTGGTGTTACTACACCAAGTTCGGTTATGCCTGATATTATTGATAAAAAAGACGCTCCTTCTGCCGCTAATGTTGTAGAGGAAACAAGTGTACAAGATGCGTTGGCTGTCGATTCAAGCCGCGTTGATGCCAGTTACGCCAAATCGCGCATGCAAGCTGAGAAATCTGCCCCTAATCAACCTATGACGCGACAAGCAACCATAGCAATGGGTCAGGTTATGGCGTATGCACCCGCCCCAGCTCCTATAATAAATGCCTACAATATGCCTCGAGAAGAACGCGACCAGTTTGCTCATTTCGATGACAATCCAATTAAACAAGTCGCTAATGATCCCGTATCTACTTTTAGTCTGGATGTCGATACAGGCAGCTATGCGCTAGTGCGTCAGTTCTTGCAACAAGGTCGACTACCAGCCAGCGATGCGGTACGCACTGAAGAATTGATTAACTATTTCAGTTATAACTATCCAAAAAAGACTGGTAGCAATCCATTTTCCACAGATACTGAACTCAGCACTGCACCATGGCAGCCTGAGCATTATCTATTACGGATTGGAGTGCAAGCACAAGATGTACAGAGCGCTGCAATGCCGCCTGCCAATTTAGTATTTTTGGTCGATGTGTCAGGCTCAATGGATGAACCCAATAAATTACCACTGGTCATCAGTAGTTTACAAATGTTGACTCAGCAATTGCGTCCACAAGATAAGGTTTCACTCGTCGTTTATGCAGGACGCACGGAAGTTGTTTTAGAACCGACATCAGGCGATCATAAAGCCGACATTCAAGCAGCATTAGGACGTTTGCAAGCAGGTGGTAGCACTGCGGGCGCATCGGCGTTATATCTAGCGTACAAAATGGCTCGCAAAGGCTATATTCACAATGGCATTAACCGTATTTTATTAGCAACAGATGGTGATTTTAATGTCGGCGTAACTGATACTAATCAATTAAAAGATATGATTAAACGCGAGCGCGAAACTGGCATTACTCTATCAACTCTCGGCTTTGGTCAAGGCAATTATAACGATGCAATGATGGAGCAAATTGCTGACGTAGGAAATGGTAATTACAGCTATATCGACTCACTCAATGAAGCTCGTAAAGTGTTGGTTGACGAGCTAAGCAGCACATTTAATACTGTTGCTAAAGATGTAAAAGTGCAGATCGAGTTTAATCCAAATGTGGTTTCAGAATACCGTTTACTCGGCTATGAAAATCGCCAATTAAATCGTGAGGATTTTAACAATGATAAAGTCGATGCAGGTGATGTAGGCGCAGGCAAAAGCGTGACTGCAATTTATGAAATCACACCGAAAACTGTCACACCAGCAGTGGATGCCTTGCGTTATCAAAGTGAAAATTTAATAGCGGATACTCGTCAAGAATACTACAAACCAGCACGCAATCAAGAGCTGGCTTTTTTGAAAATTCGATACAAAAAGCCTGAAGGCACACAAAGTATTCTGATCACAAAACCCATCTATAACCCTTGTCATGTCACCACATTTAATCGCGCTAGCGAAAATCAACGCTTTGCAACCGCAGTCGCTGGATTTGGACAGTTATTACGTCAATCACCCCAAGTGAATAATTTGACTTATGGTCAAGTAGCACAAATTGCTCAGCATGCTAAAGGCAATGACCCAACTGGTAGTAAAGGAGAGTTCGTACAATTGGTCAAAAATGCCGAGGTTTTAGCAAACAAAAATGAATCAGCTATTGTTCGTGATTAAACTAAGGGATGGAATTAGTGATGGGCGAATCTAACACTCGCCCATTATTTCTACAAAAGCATTGATAAACTTGTTAGATTAGATACAACCATTACCATCATGACTGTATTGATGCCAACTTTGAACCATGACGCCACAAGTGACGAAAGCCTGATGCTTGCCTATCAATCTGGCAATGAGCAAGCATTTGCCGACTTGTATCAGCGTTATCGTCAACCGTTATTCGCCTATCTATTTAAAAATATTGGTAATAAAACTCAAGCTGAAGAAGTTTATCAGGAACTTTGGTTGTCACTCATTCGCCAACGTGAGCGTTACACCGTCAGCGCAAGTTTTAGAACTTATATTTTTTGTATTGCACATACACGATTATTGGACTTTTATCGGCAGCAAGGAAAATTAGCTGTGAATGACACGTTAGATGATGATTTAGACATTACAGCGTGTGCATCCTATGAGCCGCACACGCAGTTTGAGGAAGCTAAATTATTAGAACGTCTGGAGTTTTGCTTAAAGCAGCTACCAGACGAACAGCGCGCAGTCATGGTATTAAAACTAGAATCGGAGTTGCCACTACAGCGTATTGCTGAGCAACTTAATATCGCGTTTGAAACACTCAAAAGTCGTTTTCGCTACGCACAAGCCAAATTGCAACGCTGTGTTGGAGGTGAGTCATGAACAATCACGATGACTTACATGATGATGTCGACCCAAAACTGCAACAGCTATACCGCCAATTACCCAAAGAGCAACCGAGTGCCCATCTGGATGCCAAAATTCTGGCAGCAGCAAAAATCACGAAGCCACAACCCACTCTAAAAAAATCACCTCGTTGGCAAGCGCCGTTTGCACTCGCCGCAAGTGTGGTTTTAGTCAGTAGCGTTGCGCTGTATTTACATGAAGAAAACCCTGCGGCTTTTGATGTGAAAACTGAATCACCAGCACAAGCACCCGTAACGAACATATCGAGGTCTGAACCAGCACCTGCCGTCAATAATGCGACGACAGCAAACAATCATACAAATACAAACGTCTTAGCGGATAACGCTCCTCAAAAAACTGCGCCCGAAAAAGCAACGGATGCTCCAATAATCCCACAAGAAAAAACACAGAGAGCAACCACAAATATTTTAAATGATCGTCAGTTAAATGCGCAGGCTAAGAAAAATGCGGAAATTGCTCATCGTGCAGACCAAATCGCGGAAGATAACTTTGCAAATCAATCCACGAAATCGGCTCAAGAGAATAGATTCGCTAAAGAACAAGAAATTCAACGAGTCAAAGTCGAAAACGACCAGTTAGCCGCTGCCGCACCAGCACCAGCACCAGCACCAATCACTGTGCCTGCGCCACAAATACAGCAACAACCCGAAGTAACTGAAAATCGACCTCTACAAACCAGTCGTTTGCAAGATTTAAATCGTGCGAATCAGCAATTATCAATCTCAAGTGCCGAATCAGATCAATCTGTAATATTGGAAAAATCAAATCATGCACGATCTTCCACTGCCACACCAATGGCAGCAGCTCCCGCAGCACCAATAAATGCAGGCTCTCTTGCAGGTGCAGCGATGCCAACAGCAAAGCAACGCGACAAGCTTAACCATCGTGACGAAGCAACAAGTGCAAATTACGCTCAGAATATTAGTGCGCCCGTTTTAAGTATCGAAAACATCGCGATCGGTATGGGTCGTGAACAAGTGGTAGCGCAAGGAATGACTTGCTATATCGATGTCTGTCGCCTCGATTTAAGCCAGCCTAAACAAGAAACATATTGGGGAATGCCCACAGAAAATGCTCATTTGACCACCTTTTTAAGTCATCAAGTGGTCACTAAGCTGGTGCTGCAACAAAGAAATGTACAGCTCAATCAAGTCAAAATAGGATTATCGAATGTCGGTATCGCAAGTGAGGAATCTTGTGCTGAAGAAAAAGGAACATTACTTATTGGCCGACAGTTAGGTACGAATTTATTAAATGTGCGAGCAATGGGAACTGGATTGAGCTTAACAATTTGTCAGTATACGAAGTCGACAAAATAAGCCGCATGGAAACAGTAGATTAGCGATATAGCCAAATAAGGAAGATGACGAATAAAACAACTCACCGCTCTACTCGTCAATTAAAGGAGATTAGTAGCCTTCTGGGCGCTCTAGTGGTAACTTCTGACCAATGGCTTTTTCCAAATCTGCCAGCAAAAACGAATCGTCTTCACAAGCAAAACTAATGCTCACGCCCGAAGCACCTGCGCGTCCTGTACGTCCAATGCGATGAACATAATCTTCCGCTTGCTCAGGCAAGGTGTAATTAATCACATGACTGACATTGTCGACATGAATCCCGCGACCAGCAACATCCGTCGCAATCATAATTTGCGTCTTACCCGCTTTAAACTGGTCAAGCATCTTAATCCGCTTATCTTGCGGAATTTCACCTGACAACATCCCGACTTTATAACCTTGATCTTTCAGGCGGTCATACAACTTGCGTACCTGATCACGGCGATTCGCAAAAATCATGACTTTATCGATGGTTTCTGATTCGAGCAGCTCCTTTAACAAACGCTCTTTGTCACGACGACTAACAATAAATACGCGCTGATGGACTCTCTCACTGGTCTTTTGCTCTGGTTCAATTTCAACTGTGACAGGTTCAAATAACCATTGCTGGGCAAGATTCAACACATCGTAGCTAAATGTTGCAGAAAACATCAATGTTTGGCGATCTGCTTTCGGTGGTGCAAGGCGCACGATACGTTTCACTGAAGGGATAAAACCCATATCCAGCAAACGATCCGCTTCATCAATAACCAAAAATTCAAGACGATCAAGCCAGACTTCTTTTTGATCCAAGAAATCAATTAATCGACCAGGTGTTGCAACCATAATATCGACAAAACGCTTATCTAATGCTTTGCGCTGCTTATCGTAGTCAACGCCACCCAACAAAGTCACCACATTCAATTTGGTGTGTTTTAACAATGCAATCGCATCGCTTTCAATTTGCAAGGCCAACTCACGAGTTGGCGCAAGAATCAATGCACGCGGTTCACCACGAAAACGCTCATCATGCACTGGATTACTCAATAAATCATTGATAATACTGATTAAGAAAGCAGCAGTTTTCCCTGTTCCAGTCTGAGCCCGCCCAATAGCATCATGCCCAGCCAACGTAAAACGCAAAACTTGCTCTTGTATCGGAGTCATTTTTGTAAAACCAAGACTCGAAATACCCTGTTTTAAGTCAGGATGTAACGCGACTGAGTCGAAACTCGAACTCATTATATTTAATACTCCAATACATCATCATAAATGCGCACGATGCTCTATATCGTACTTTTTCCAAATATCAGCATCATCATAGTAATCGCATAAATCATAAAGTCATTACTATAAAAAATCATTAGAAATCTAAAACAAATAAAAAACCGAAGAATGGCAAGCCAAACTTCGGTTCATTGACATGCTCAGAACATACATTGCTTAAAGCAAGATAAGTCTATATGCATGTCTTGATTCATCGGCGTTTGTCGATACAACAAATACACCGACAATCAATTAGTCAACTGCGCGAACTTCTTCAGCTTGAAAGCCCTTTTGGCCTTTCACAACTGTGAACTCAACGCGCTGGCCGTCACGCAGAGTGCGGTGGCCGTCGCCTTGAATAGCGCGGAAATGTACGAATACATCGTCGCCGCCATTGCGTTGAATGAAACCAAAACCTTTGGTGTCGTTAAACCACTTTACTACGCCTTGTTCACGTGTCGTCATGTTTGCAATCCTCGTTCGAGACAACTAGAAAAGCTTGTCCGGTGTTGAAGGTCGCAAAGAAAACACGAAGCAAAAGCTGGGCTCATTTCCGTTGTCATTCTGTGAATCATTCAGCAGTTCCGGTTCAAACCTATTAAAATTTATAAATAGACCTATATTTGGTACATTTACGTCCCCAGCTTAACACGAAGTAATACGCATGCAAAGCCCATTGAGAGCGTAATTATCACAATAATCCAACCAATATCTTCAACATGGAAACGCCATCTCCATAATACGCCCCATATTGCACCTATTACCAATAAAATCAATAACAAACTATATTGCGCATTAAATATAGTGTGTAAAATCTGAACAGAGCCTGCTGTAAATGCAGTAACAGGTGAAGTTTGTTCTACTGCTTTTGCCTCCATTCCCGTCAGAAATAAACTTAAATATAAAATGTATCTGAATATTTCCATCATCATCACCCTTCCAACAGCAAAATGAACGTTTTACCCATTGCATCGCTCTGCGATTTTGCGTATCTTCCTTGCAAAGTATGAACTAAAATCGCATATTTCGAAGTAATTTGCTAAATTAACTGAATTCGTAAACTTGCTCAACAGATCCTTTAAAGACATTTTGTTGAAACATTTGTTTACCATATTTCCATTTTTAGCTTTATTGATGTTTATAAAAGTTCGCATTAGATCACATTTAAATCTCATGCAACTTTAGGAGTACTGTAAGTGGTCGATATTCTTGTGCTACATGGCCCAAATCTTAATCTATTAGGCAAGCGCGAACCGACATTATACGGTCACACCACATTAGATGACATCAATTCATCACTCACCACGCATGCAAATACTGCAGGTTATCAATTAGAAAGTTTACAAAGTAATTGGGAAGGTGCGCTGATTGATCGAATTCATCAGGCTCGCACAGATGGAACTCGCTTTATTATTATCAATGCTGGGGCGCTAACACACACCTCTATCGGTATTCGAGATGCGCTATTGGCGGCAGAAAAACCTTTTATCGAAGTTCATTTATCTAATGTTTATGCACGTGAATCATTTCGCCATCATTCATTTTTAGCAGATAAAGCCATTGCCGTGATTAGTGGTTTAGGGGCTGCAGGTTATGAAGCAGCTTTGCAGTACATCATTCAATCATTGAATGCAAAAAATTCATGTTAAACCTTATGTTCAAAATCACAGATTAACAACACAATTTGTAAAAAGTTGCCAGTGTAGCAGCAACATTAAATTGCGATGATCTCCCGCAAATCAACTTAACGTCATAAATTGACAGTAACTTTAATTTTTTATAGAGACTAAATAGATGGACATTCGTAAGATTAAGAAACTGATTGATTTGATGATCGAATCAGATTTAGAAGCTATTGAAGTTAAAGAAGGTGATCAGTCTATTGCCCTGACACGCCGCATCGCAAGAAGTGTCGAGCAACCCCAGCCTCAAACCATCTCGATCCTTCCTCGTACACCGAACACACCCGCATCGGTAACACCTCAAGGTCGTATTGAAACCTCACCAATGGTGGGTGTTTTTTATGCCGCACCGAATCCTGGTGAAGCATCTTTTGTCAAAGTCGGTCAAAAAATTAATGTTGGCGATCAAATTGGCATCGTTGAAGCCATGAAAATTATGAATCCTGTTGAAGCCACACAAAGTGGTGTCGTTGCTGAAATTTTGGCAAAAAATGGTGAAGTGGTTCAATTTGGTCAGCCTTTGATTCGTTTACAGGATTAAGCCGAATGTCGTCTCAATCACATCATTCAGACAAGCCACTGCTACGTAAAATCCTGATTGCAAACCGAGGTGAAATTGCACTTCGTATTGCGCGGGCTTGTCGTACACTCGGAATTAAAACGGTCGGTGTTTACTCGACCGCAGACAGTGAGCTCATGCATTTACGCTTTGTTGATGAAGCCGTTTGTATCGGTCCAAGTGCTAGCAAAGACAGTTATTTAAATGTGAATGCAATTTTGACTGCCGCCGAACTCACAGGGGCTGATGCGATTCATCCGGGTTATGGTTTTTTATCCGAAAATGCTGACTTTGCCGAAGCTATAGAAAAAGCAGGATTAGTTTTTATTGGTCCTCGCCCAGAACATATTCGTTTAATGGGCAATAAAGTATCTGCGATTGGCGCCATGAAAAAAAGTGGTGTTCCGACTGTTCCTGGCTCAAATACAGCAATTACATCTGAAAATGCCATCGGTGAGTCGATCAAAATTGGCTTCCCACTCATTGTCAAAGCTGCATCAGGCGGTGGTGGTCGTGGCATGCGGATTGTTTTGAAATCCGAAGATCTCATCGAAGCTGTGCAATCTGCTCAAACTGAAGCTCGAATGTGGTTTAACGATGAAACCGTTTATATGGAGCGTTTTCTTCAGACTCCTCGACATGTCGAAGTACAAGTTTTAGGTGATGGCGCTGGTCATGCGATTCACTTATATGACCGTGACTGCTCATTACAACGCCGCCATCAGAAAGTATTAGAAGAAGCCCCTGCTCCAAATATTCCAGAAAAAGCTCGTGAAGATATTTTTGCTGCTTGTGTACGTGCGTGTCAGGACATGCAATATCGTGGCGCAGGCACTTTTGAATTCTTATTTGAAAATGGTCAATACTTCTTTATTGAGATGAACACGCGTGTTCAAGTTGAACATCCTGTAACGGAATGCATCACAGGTGTGGATATTATTGAACAACAAATTCGGATCGCGTCGGGATTAGGTCTCAACTTACATCAAAAAGATATTGTGGCGCGCGGTCATGCTATCGAATGCCGTATCAATGCTGAAGATCCGAGAACTTTTGCACCATCGCCTGGTAAAGTCACTCAATTTCATGCTCCAGGTGGCGCTGGTGTGCGAGTAGACTCTCATCTCTACAATGGTTATGTCATCCCACATTGCTATGACTCATTGGTTGCAAAACTGGTGGTGCATGGTAAGGATCGCCCAACTGCATTAGCGCGAACACGGCAAGCTCTTGATGAAATCATCATCGATGGTGTGAAAACGAATATTCCATTACATCGTGACGTTATTTTAGTGGATCAGGAATTTAACGATCACGCTGTCGATATTCATGATTTAGAAAAACGCCTACTCAACAATGCATGAAGGAATGCTTAAAAGAAAAGTCTGGTAGAACTCTGCTAGAATATAGCAACCACGACTTTTCCATTTTAAAGGCAAGTTAATCGATTGCGCTCGACTCAAATTCCAGTCACAGATCCAGCTGCAGGGCTGCGTATCACAGAAACTTTCTATTCATTGCAAGGCGAAGCTCGTGATTCGGGCTACCCGACTGTCTTTATTCGACTAACAGGCTGCCCTCTTCGCTGTACATATTGCGATACGACTTATTCATTTGAAGGCGGTACTCGGATTGCTTTAGATGACATCTTGGCGACTGTGAAATCTTATGGTGATCAAATCCGTCATATCTGTGTCACAGGTGGCGAACCGTTGGCGCAACCAAATTGCATCCCCTTATTACAGGCACTGTGTGATGCTGGATACATCGTCTCATTAGAAACATCAGGCGCACTAGATGTCTCAATGGTCGATCAACGAGTTTCTCGCATTGTTGATTTAAAAACACCTGCCTCAGGTGAAATGCATCGTAACCTTCTTTCCAATCTAGCCACTCTCAGCAAGCATGATCAAATCAAGTTTGTCATTGCAGATCGACAAGATTATGAATGGTCGCACGATATGCTGAAACAACATGGATTGGATCAAATCGTCGGTGAAGTTTGGTTCTCGCCTGCATTTGCAATTGAGAAGGGACAAGTTCGCCTACCTACTTTTGCGCGTGATCTTGCTGATTGGATCGTTGAAGATAGATTACCAGTACGCTTTCAACTGCAACTACATAAATTGCTTTGGCAAGATGAAGCTGGGCGGTAATACATTGTTTGAGATAATGCCAATCTAAAAACATTACACGTTTTCTTCAATAAAAAATCCCGCAACATGATGCGGGATTTTTTATGTTAGTGCTTTGCTGCCATTGCTTGCGCTTCACGCTCACGCAAATGCTCACCACTTTTTAATTTATGATGAATATGCGGATCGTGCTTGGCGTATTGTGGCATTAATGAACCAATCACCATGCCTAGCGCACTTGCAATCAGGCCAACACCTTGCGGTGTAAACACTTGTAAAGGTTCTAAAATCTTAGGGCCAATCAGCATGGTAATCCATGTCGAAACACCCATAAAAATTGCAACCAAAGCACCTTGATTCGTCGCCTTTGACCAATAAACGCCACACAATAATGGAATAAATGCCGCAACTAAAGTCACTTGATATGCATTTTCAACCATCTGGAAAATACCAACTTTCGAGTTCATCGCATATAACGTTACAACAATTGTAAAGACAACCGTCACAATCCGCATGTTGCGCAATAATTGCTTATCCGTCATTTTCGGATACATTGGCTTGAGGATATTTTCCGTAAACGTCACAGATGGTGCAAGTAATGTTGCGGAAGCACAGCTTTTAATCGCTGACAATAACGCACCAAAAAACATGATCTGAGCAATCATAGGTGCTTTAGTTAATACTAATGTTGGAAGGATTTTTTGAGGTTCAGTCGTAATTAAACTAGCAACCATTTTAGGATCAATCAATGTCGCTGAATAAGCCAAAAACATCGGCACAAATGCAAAACAGAAATACATTGAGCCACCTAACACGGTTCCCCACACTGCGATTTTCTCTGTTTTTGCAGACTGCACACGTTGAAAGACGTCTTGTTGAGGGATTGAACCAAACATCATGGTGCACCATGCCGCCAAGAACCCAACTATGGCAACGAAATTTCCGTCAGGCAGAAAATTAAATTTACCTGCTTGCCAAGCATGGTCAATCACATGACTAACACCACCGACTTGTCCAGAAACTTCACCACCAATCCACAGCATCCCTAAAACAATAATGATCATCTGAATAAAGTCAGTAATCGCAACCGCCCACATTCCACCAAAGAAGGTATAAATTAGGATAGTCATGGAGCCAATCCACATGCCTTCAACGTTTGAAATTGCACCACCAGAAACAAGATTAAAAACTAAACCAAGTGCAGTAATCTGCGCACCAACCCAACCTAAATAAGAAATCACAATCGCAATTGTTGTGAGTACTTCAACTTTACGACCATAGCGATATTTATAAAAATCGCCTAACGTTAATAATTTCATGCGATATAGCGGTGCCGCAAAAAATAGCCCCACCAAAATCAAACACATCGAAGCACCGAATGGATCCGCCACAACACTATTGAGTCCACCTTGCAAGAAGGTCGCAGGAATACCAAGTACCGTTTCAGAGCCAAACCATGTTGCAAAAACAGTCGCTGTCACAATGTAGAATGGCAAACCACGACCTGCAATTGCAAAGTCTTTAGCATTATGAACAAGACGACCTGCCCATAGTCCGATGCCAACTGAGATCACCCAATAAGCAATAACAAACCCAAGTAGCATCAAGACTCTCCCAACAAACAAGCTATGACTATTAGCGACAAAGAATAACTGAGCATTTTTTAAAGAACAACATGATGCATGCCATGCAATTTTTTGCCTTTAGAATGCCTAAACAATGCAAGATTAAAACCATGATCTTTAAAAATAAAGAATCCACCGAAAAAAACCGCCCTCAATGAGGACGGTCTTCATTTAAATCATGATTTAAAGCTTAATGACCACCGCCACTAACCGCTTTAATCATATCTTCAACAACTTTCTTCGCATCACCAAAAACCATCATGGTTTTGTCATTGTAGAACAAGTCATTGTCTAGACCCGCATAACCTGTTGCCATAGAGCGTTTGATAACCATAATGGTACGCGCTTTATGTGCTTCGAGGATCGGCATACCATAAATTGGCGAGCTTGGATCATCTTTTGCTGCTGGGTTAACAACGTCGTTTGCACCAATAACAAGAACTACGTCAGTCGCTGGGAAATCGGAATTGATCTCATCCATTTCCAAAATGTCTTCATAAGCAACATCAGCTTCAGCAAGCAAAACGTTCATGTGACCAGGCATACGACCTGCAACAGGGTGGATCGCAAAACGCACTTTTACACCTTGTTCTTTCAAGAGTTCACAGAGCTCTTTCACTGCGTTCTGAGCGCGACCTTGCGCCATACCATAACCAGGTACGATCACAACGCTGTCTGCGTTAGACATCAGGAAGCCTGCATCATCTGCAGAACCTGCACGGTAATTACGTTGAACTTGTTCGCCTTTTTCTGCTGATGCTACTGCAGTACCGCCCATTGCACCACCAAACAAAACGTTGATGATCGAACGATTCATCGCTTTACACATGATGTAAGACAGAATCGCACCAGATGAACCAACCAATGAACCAGCAACGATTAGCATGTTGTTTTCAAGTGTGAAACCAATACCTGCTGCAGCCCAACCTGAGAATGAGTTCAGCAATGACACCACAACTGGCATATCGCCACCACCAACAGGTGCAATCCAGACCCAACCAAATGCAAGTGCAAGTGCAGTCATCGCCCAGAATGCTTGCATATTATGTGTCATGAAGAAATCGATACCACATGCCATCATTGCAATAAAGATAGTCGCTTGAACTGGTTTTACCCAACCACCTTTGATGGTTTTTGCCCATTTTTTAGCAGCGAGTTTACCGTAAGCAAATACTGATGCAGTGAAGGTAATCGCACCGACGAAACAACCCACAAATAGCTCAAACAAATGAACTTGTGACATATGAGGCTGTTCAACACCAGATGCCAATAATGCTTGTGAATTTTGTTGGAATAACACTTCAAGCTGGTTGTTGTGCAACAACGCAGCAATCGCAATCAAAACCGCTGCCAAACCAACCAAAGAGTGCATTAATGCAACTGTTTCAGGCATTTGTGTCATCGGAACTGTTCTTGCACGGGTAATACCAACAACCGCACCAAGCAGCATTGCACCACCAATCATCCATACAACAGGATGATTTGCCACAAAGAAAGTAGTGATCACCGCGATAGTCATCGCGATCATACCGTAACGATTACCTGCAATCGCTGTTTTAGGACCAGACAGACCACGCAGCGTCAAGATAAAGAGGACAGCACCAATCAGGTAGAACCAGTTGGCATATTCACGAATAAATTCCATCAATTAGCCCTCTTTCTTCTTTTGCTTTGGTTTAAACATTTCGAGCATACGTGCGGTTACCGCAAAGCCACCAAAAATGTTGATACTTGCCAAAAACACAGCAACTGCACCCAAGATACTGACGACGTTGATGCTTTGGAATTCAACATTTGCATCAACCAAACCTGGAATACCAACAGCTTGCAACATCGCACCAACAACAATAATGGAGGACAATGCGTTAGTCACAGCCATGAGCGGCGTATGTAGTGCAGGTGTTACACCCCAAACTACGTAGTAACCGACAAAGATGGCAAGGACGAAAATTGTAATCGTTTCAACCATAATAATTCTCCTTAACCACGCTTGAGCAGTACTTGACCGCCATGAGTAACGAGCAATGCTTTTTGAATTTCATCTTCTTGATTCAGAACAAGGTTCTTTTCTTTATCGAACAAAGTTTCCAAGAAGTTGAATACGTTACGCGCATACAATGCTGACGCTTCAGTGCTGACCGTGCCTGGAATATTTGGAATACCCAAAATCTTCACGCCGTTTTCGGTTGTCACTGTTTCGCCTTCTTTAGAACCTTCAACGTTACCGCCAGTTTCAACAGCCATATCGAGAATGACTGAGCCTGGTTTCATCTTAGCAACAGTTTCAGCTTTAATCAGACGTGGTGCGTTACGACCTGGGATCAACGCAGTAGTGATCACGATGTCTGCATTCGACACCGCTTTATCAACAATTGCAGCTTGATCTTTAATATATTGTTCACCCGGTTGCCAGCCGTAACCGCTTTTTGCAGCTTCAGCAGCACGTTGTTTTTCTTCATCAGACATAGGAACGTCTAACCACTTACCGCCCAATGATTCTACTTGCTCTTTTGCAGTTGGACGCAGGTCAGTTGCTTCAACCACAGCACCTAGACGTTTTGCAGTCGCAATCGCTTGCAGACCCGCAACACCCACACCCATGATGACCAAGCGAGCTGGTTTTACAGTACCAGCAGCGGTCATGAGCATTGGGAACATGCGTTGATATTCAGCTGCAGCTAGCAAAACTGATTTATAACCAGCCAAGTTAGCTTGTGAAGACAATACGTCCATATTTTGTGCACGAGATAGTGTGCGCGGCAACAACTCTAAGGCAAATGACGTAATGCCTTGCGCTGCGAATGCATCCAAATCTGGATTGCGGTATGGGTCAAACATACCAATCACAATCGTATTTGCACTAATTTTTTGAATTTCGTCGGCCTTCGGCGCGCGAACCTTCAAAATAATTTGACTGCCTGTATAGGCATCATCAGTAATTTTTGCACCTGCTTGCTCAAATGCGCTGTCAATATAGGCGGCTTTTACACCTGCACCACGTTGCACAACAACAGTATGACCGCTTGCAGTCAGCTTCTTTACAGTTTCAGGAGTAGCGGCGACGCGAGTTTCGCCCGCAACGCTTTCGGCTGGTATTCCGATTTGCATGAGTGTTCCTCAAGCTATGGTTGTGGATATGAAAATCTTTTGATAAAAGACTTCCGTGCTAAGTCCTACACAAAGGCGTGTGATTGTACTGCAAAACGAGCATCATTTAAGTGGTGAATAGTGATATTTTTTCAATGATTGGACAAAAAACAATCAATTTATTAAGCTATTTTAACAAAATCATTTAGTTATATCACAATAAAATATATTTGTTTTTCAAAACAACAACTGATTTAGAACGTTTTTTTTATTTTTCTAACCAATACAGTGCAATTTTAAGAAAAAATAGCACCTTATCAGGGCGACTGCACCAAAAAGATCAAACCACTCGTCTAAAAAGTGAGGGCGCTCGAGTTTAAATATCGTTTTATTTAAAAAATTAAGGGACTGATTTTTTAGATGCTAATGCCAACCAACCTCGAATAATTCGATACAAATGCCAACAAACAATAAAAAACCAGAATAAACCACCTGCAAGAATCAGTAACCCACTTAAAGATAATAAGCTAAAGCTACTTGCAGGATCGTTTGTTGCCAATGCAGCAAATCCTGTAGGTAAACCCAAGAAAATAATAACTGTTGCAATCACGCCCATGATGATGACATACCAAAACGTATTAATTTGCCAATCAAAATGACTTTCTAACCAAGTGCCTTGAGCCTCTCCACGTTTAACATAGTTAATGATAATCGCAATAAGCCATGTCAAACCTGCTGTAAAAAAACTAAACAGATATAACGCATAGGTAATGTGATTGATAAATATCAATCCACCATCATCTGAAGAAGAACCTTGTGTCTGATTAATCACGTCATTACTCATCATAGACTCTATGGTTTAGTCAAAGTTGCCTGTAATTGTAAGACGTTACCCATTTGTTGCTCTATATCTAATTGGTCAACTTGAATACCTGATTGTGCAAGCTTTGTAAGCCAAGTTCCCAATACAGCAAAGCTTTGATGATGAGCGGTAACCATTAAACGTCCACCAGTTTCCGTTTGAGTAATGGTGATTCCCTGCTGCGCAGCCGCTGTCTGTACAATTGTTGATAATGATTGAACAGGGCCAGAATTTGCCTGTAAATGAGGTGCTTGTCCACGCATCCAAAGCAATAATTGGCGTTGTTGATCCGCATTATCTCTGGCAAGCGCGGCTTTATGATGAAGCCAATAGCCACCACCAACAACGATAAAGACAGCAAGAAACATGGACAATATCAGTAATGCCATTTGATCACGCTTTGGTAGGCGACTAAATGCTGCTTCCCATGTAGCAATTTGAGTATTTATCTTGATTACAAAAGCTGTATTACTTAAATTCATAGTTTCACCCGTATCGTTCCAGATACTTGTCCTGCATCACTTCCCGCTTTTTTCGGTGCGGTGTTGACTGAGCCTAATTCTGCAGCTAGACCTTGCGTTGCAATTTGTGCTCTGAGACTTTCTAAGGCCGCTAAAGTCGGTGCATTAATCTGCAACTCGAGTTGACCAACACCCGCATTACTAGAATAGTTAATTTTTTGGGCAGGTAAATTCGCTTGGCTCAGCGCAGGTCCAACGCGACTAATCATCGAAAGTGCTGTCATATCGACCGCACCCAAACCATTCAAATGTCCTTGCATTTGTCGCTTCAAGTCAACAATTCGCTTTTCATCAGGAAACCATTGGCGATACTGCTGTTCAGCTTGGGCTTTAGTTGCTGCCTCTATATTGTGATAACGCCAAATTGAAACTGCGTCATATAACATTTGCACTGCTATCGCAGCGATGAGTACCGCGGCAACAACCTTCCAGTAAGGCGAAATACTCGCTTCTTGCGTTCTGACTACCAAGTTATAAGGATGCTTGGTCGAAATACCATCTGGAGGAAAGATCGATTCAACAGGCAAATCAAGGAATTGCCAATCCAATCCTGCAGCATTTTTATGCGTATCCAAGATCGCACGATCAATATCATTCACATGTCCAATGACTTGAATGCGTTTAACATCGGTGAGTCGTGCAAGCGTAATGTCCAAATCATCCGCAGAAACCGCATAGGTATCATCTAAACGCAGAATACGATTGCTACCATCAAGCAGTAATGTTGCACTCCCCTCAACGATCGGTAACAACAAGAAATCTGGCAGCGCTGCAACAACACGCCAAGGCGTCAATCCAAAACTTGCGACCAAAGCCGCAACATCTTGTTGAGGCTTGGCAAGGACTGTTAATGTATTTGCATGATGCTGATGGCGTACATCTAATTGATCAATTGGCGTTAACGTATACTCTTCCAGCAAATAACGCACACCGTTGCTGCCCATTTGGCGCAACTGAGGACGCGATAGCGTTTGACGCAGCATTTGAGCACTTGCCGTAGGAAAAAATACAGTCACCTCAGAGACATGTTCAGTCGCAGTCGCTGCTAATAATGCATCCCAGCCAATCGCCGTTTTCCAGATTGAATCAGACTGGTTTGCAGCACTACGTGATGAGATATTTTTAGAAGTACACCAACGAAATGTATTCACAATCGTTGCGCCATCCTGACTGACTTCACCGTACTCAGGCATCCACAAATACAGCATTTATTGATTACTCCAAACCAATTCAGAACGCATCACAAAAAACATTAGTGCAAATCTCCTGTTGGTGAAAATCGTGCCTTCTCAACAGACAATCCCATGACAATCATTGGCTGTTCAAAAATCCGCGCTTCTGCCAAACCAAAGTTCTCTGGATCTTCTTCAATCAACAGTGCCGCCATATAAGCAACCACATTCATATGACAAACGACAACCATGCATTTTGCTGAATATTGTTCAGACAATATCGACAATTCATCTAACGCCACAATAGGATCAGCATCAGGCGTAATCCCTTCTAAAATATGCAATGGAACTTGAGGATATTTACTTTGAAAAGCAGCCATCGTTTGTTGCGCCCGCTTATACGGGCTGACAACAAACAAATCTGGATGATATTTTGCTAAAACTTGTTCAGCCGTCGAATGCGCCTGAATGACACCACTCGCAGTCAAATTACGGATTGCGTCGTTAGCTTGATAAGGTTCAGCTTCACCATGACGCACTAATATTAATTGCATATAACGTCTAAATTCCCTTTATGCTTTTATTAAAGCTTTTCAGATACCTATTCCAAATAGCAAACTCATTATGGATTATTAGGCTGTGGTTCTGCGTGCGGTAAAACAAACTCAACGTCACTACGATGACCTGTTTGCATTAATGAAAGTGCAATCCCTAATGGAGGTTTCCCTTCATAAATTACTTCATATAATGCACAAGTAATCGGCATGTACACATCTAAAGCTTTCGCTTGCGCGCGCACCTGACGAATCGTGTTAATCCCTTCTGCTGTTTGCCCTAACTCTTGAACAGCTTCCTCTAATGTTTTGCCATGCCCTAAAGCCAAACCAATTTGATAATTACGACTTAAAGGGCTACTACACGTCGCGATTAAATCGCCAACCCCAGATAATCCTAAAAATGTCAGCGGGTTTGCACCTAATTTCACCGCAAAACGGCTCATTTCTGCAAGTGCCCGCGTCAGCAACATCGCACGCGTGTTTTCGCCTAAGTTATAAGCAGCGCCCATCCCCATAGCAACGGCATAGATATTTTTAAGCGCACCACCCAACTCAACACCTTGTACATCAGTATTTGCAAATACTCGAAACAAAGCACTCGCCAATGCTTTATGCACTGCATTTCTAACCGCTTCACTTGGACTGGCAATCACCGAACCTGCTGGCTGCCCTGCCATCAGCTCTTTGGCAAGATTAGGACCAGATAACACCCCGTAAGCGACTTGTGGTAATTCCTGACGGATAATATCACTCATCAATGCAAAACTATCGGGTTCGATACCTTTCGTTAACGAAACTACGACTTGCCCAGTAATAAAAGGCGCAACTTGGCGCAATACTTCACGAAAATTACTACTTGGAATGGCCACTAAAATTAAATCTCGATCACGCACAGCGAATTCTAGATCACCTGTGAACGATAAATTTTTATCCATTTCAAAATCAGGTAAATAGCGCTGATTACGTCTTGTCTCTTGCATTTCCTTGGCAACAGCAGCATCGCGAATAAACATCCGCGTATCGCAGCCATTACGAGATGCAAGGTTGGCGATCGCTGTTCCAAAACTTCCACCACCCAGCACAGTCACACGCATAGGTGCTGTTTTTACTTCTGGATTTGAAGAAGTGGTTGATTGTTTTTCAATCGATGTATCAGTCATCTTTAAAACCTATTTACTTACAATTCGTTTTGTTGCGATTCATTCTAAAACTATTCCAATAAATAAAAAATCATAGTTCACTGAGCGGAGTCGAAGTGACGGGGCTCAACACCGTACATTTCGACTCCGCTCAATGTACTAGAATTAGTAACATGATTTGTTGGAATAGCTATTAAACCGCTTTATCTATTCGTTATATATTCTGAATACTGCAAAGGAATGAATACTCATCCCAGCTCTTTAAAAATTGATCTGTACTGATCCGTGCGCGCTCAGGAAGTTCTCGCGACAACGACCCAACATAGACAAAACCGGCAATGATCTCTTGTTCACGCAGTCCTAGAGATTGTTTTAATACTGGAGAACCTGTAATTGCGCCAGTACGCCAAATCGCACCAAAACCTTGAGCTTTTAACATTAATAAAATATTTTGAACTGCTGCACCCATACTCAAGACTTGTTCAATTTCAGGAACTTTTGGATGTTCTTTGACGTCCACAATACAGATCAGAATCAATGGCGCGCGAAGTGGTTGAGATTGAACTTTACGCAAAAGCTCCTCATCCGTTTCGCCTCGTGCAATCAATGCTTGCTGAAACGTGCCACCTAGCTTGATCCGAGCATCACCCTCAACTGTTAAAAAACGCCACGGTTGCAAGCGGTGATGATCTGGCGCAGTTAAACCCGCCTGAATTGCAAATGCCAGCTCGTCATGACTCGGTGCAGGCTCAGAAAGTAAACCATCTGAGTTTCGCGCATTAATCATGGCAAACATCTGTTCTGCTTTTTGAATATTCATATTTTTAATCAACTGCTTCTAAATCAGAACGTAACTCGAGCCAATCTGCTGCAATTGACCAAGTCGAATGTGCGGCTTTACTTCCCGTAAACACGCCTGCGTGACCACCGGGAACCACCTGAAAAGTCTTATCCAATGAGCCAACAACACTCATAATTGCACTGGCTGAAGCCACGGTTGCAATCACATCACTTTCACCCGCAAATGCCAACAACGAACTTTTAATGCGTTCAAAGCTCACCTCATGACCACCTAGACTAAAGTAACCACGATGCATACGATTAGCGATTCCTAATTTCATCAGGAGTTCGCGAACAGTCGCGCCCGGATAATCAGGCATGTTGGTAAACCATTCATTCATCGTCATGTAACGACTGACATAATCGTCATCTGCGAGATTCTTAATTAAATCAATGTAACTTGTAATCGTACCCATCGGTGATGACGCTTTAAATAAAATCGATAAAATTTTGCCATCCACGTGAAAAACACTCGGATCTAATTTTGCCAATTGTGGCCCTGTAACACGCCTAATCAAACCTGTTGGCCCAGAAAGTAGCTTTGAAAGTTTTCCAACGCCATTGGTCATTTTGTGCAAATCAACTGGAGATGCGATCGTAATCAAATTGCGCACCACATCTTGACCTCTAGCTGCGGTATAGATCATCGACAGCAATCCGCCCATGCAGTAACCTAAAAGTGAGACTTCTTTTTGTCCACTATGTTCTTGAACTGCTGCTACGGCTTTTGGAAACCAATTCAACGTATAGTTTTCTAATGAAAGCTGTGACTCATTTGGTCCGGGTTTTCCCCAGTCAATTAAATAAACATCAAAACCGCGCGCTAGAAAATAACGCACCAATGAACGATCAGCCATCAAATCAAAAATCCACGCATACACCCCTAATGGAGGGACAAGAATCAATGGAATCGGATAATGTTTTTTATTAACTGCAACAGACTCCCCTTCAATATCCACACGGTTATTGGTCAATGCAGGATAATAATGTACCGAAAACAACCCTTCCCGAAGTATCTCAATACGCTCGGTTTTGTCTTGTAAGAAATATTGCTCTGGATTACGGCGGCGATTGATCGAATTGCGCATACCCATACGAGTTTGACGCACGACATAAGTAATGGGTTTTAATAATGATGGCATTGAAATTCCGCCTGACGCAGATGAATTAAGTTTCTGTAATCATTGTAGGGGATTTACTGACACAGACAAGATACAAAGGGTTAATTATTTAATTTCTCTGCACAATAATTAAGTGTGTAGATTGAGTAAGATTGTTCAATCTTACTCAATCTCATTTGAGTTTATAAAGACGAATCGCTTAACCAATTGGTTTTACGCAATCGGAGCTGTTCGCGCTTGCGCTCACGCATTCGCGCCATATCAACATCCTCTTCTTGATGCACACCTCCTTTGTGCAGTAACGGATGTAAAGCCAAAAGATTTCGTTCTTTAAACCGAAGTTGTTTTTTGAGTTTCATAGACTACCCCTTGATACAAAGAACTTGACGCAAGGTATGCACAACTTCAACTAAATCAGTTTGATTAGCCATTACCTCATCAATATCTTTGTATGCTGCTGGAATTTCATCAAGCACACCCTGATCTTTACGACACTCAATGCCTAATGTTTGTGTCTCCAGATCAGCAACAGCAAATAAACGCTTTGCCTTTGATCGACTCATGCGCCGACCCGCGCCATGCGAACATGAACAAAAAGACTCACGATTACCCTTGCCGCGCACAATATACGATTTCGCGCCCATTGAACCTGGAATAATCCCAAGTTCACCTTCATGTGCACTGATTGCACCTTTGCGTGTGACATAAGCTTGCTCACCAAAATGTTCTTCTTGCTGCACATAATTATGGTGACAGTTAATCGCTTCTTTGGTCAGTTGGAATGCCGGTAAATATTGACGAATCGCAATCAAAATAAGTCGCATCATCTCACGACGATTTTCCATCGCATAATCCTGAGCCCAGCCGACAGCTTCCAGATAATCATCGAAACCAGCGGAACCTTCTGCAAAATAGGACAAATCCTTATCAGGAACATGACCAAAGCGATGCTGTGCTTCTTGCTTCGCTCGCTCAATAAAATAAGTCCCGATACAGTTGCCTAATCCACGACTGCCCGAATGCAGCATGACCCAGACATCATCTTGCTCATCAATACAAAGCTCAATGAAATGATTACCACCGCCAAGCGTACCTAATTGCTTTTGCCATGTCCGATCAAAATCACGCAGCATGCGCTTCAAACCAGGATGCTTATCGGTAATCACTTTTAAGCGTTTCGCTAAAGGATCAAGGGTTGATGCTTTTGCCTTCGCTTGCTTATGCAGTGCAAAACCAACAGGAACGCTATGCTCAATCGCACTACGAATCTGCCGTAGGTTATCTGGAAGTTGAGCAGCTTTCAGTCCCAATCGGATTGCATTCATACCGCAACCGATATCGACGCCAACCGCAGCAGGAATAATCGCATTTTTAGTTGGAATCACACTTCCAACCGTAGCGCCAATCCCTGCATGTACATCTGGCATCACCGCAACATGAGAATGAATAAATTGCAACTGTGCGACTTTCTGCAACTGTTCAAGTGCTTCTGCTTCAACATCTCGCGTAAATATCTTTACAGGTACGCCATATCCAGAATTGGCATTTAAAATTAATTGAATGGCCATAATTTTTATTACTCTTACAAATTTAAAAACGTTGGGTAAACGCAATTCATATCCAGCTTTGGGTAAAAGCAGGCATGAGAAAAACAAAAAGCCCTAGCGAATGCTAGGGCTTTAAGCATTCGAACGTTACCGATCAGGCAAACGTCCGAATAGAATGCGTTTGCCGATTAGATCAATGATTTTCCTAAACTAAATAACATCACGCACTCCTCAAAATTCGGGTTCAAGATGGAAGACCTCAAACAATGACGGCATTTTAACCAATAAATCTAAAAACGCAAGCCAATCCAAAACTTTTATACATCCATCACGAATTGTTATTTTAATAGCCAAATTCGCGCTTTATCAAAAACAACAGCAGCAGAACCCACTGTAGGCAAATAATCTAAATAAGGCAGATTTTTGCCAATACGCAACAAAAACGGTGGATTATCACCCAAATGACTACCCGCAGTTAAACCCACCAAAGTGTTTTTATTATCTAAAGCCTTAAACTGGAAGCGACCTTGGATAAACTCCACGTCACCACCTGTCGTATAAAAACGAACGCCGTTATTACTTGCTTCAGGTTGATATGCCATTTGAATATGCATTGGAATTGAAATCACGCCCAACCCCAAGCCAATTTTAATATCGTTTTGACTACCATTATCCGCCAATGGCGTACTCGTCACGCTTCGAACTTGTCGATAAATATTCGGAAAGTTTTTTGGATTGGCAAACGCATCTTTGGTTTTCATTAACGGCGCAGGCATATTATAAAAAGAACTCACAAACCATAATTTCTCTGCACGATCTTTCTTGGCTAGCCACGCAGGCTGATGACTAAACTGAACAACCCCACCCTGCTTCAATAACTTGACGATTTGAGATTCCTGCTCGCTCGTCAAATTCATCACAGGAATGATATTGTCCATCGGCAAAGCTTTCGCTGTGAAATTGGGCTCAAAGCGTTGACGTAAAGATTCCAGAACAAATCCCTCAACGCTATTTGGAATTGCCGTTTTGATCTCAGGCATTGCACTCAAAATAGTACTAACCAAAAAGCCTTTTGGATGATCCAAATCCCCCCATTGAGTCAACGTCACTAAGGTTTTACCATTTTTTAAAGGAAACCACTCAAACTTTCCTGAACCATATTGCACAGGTGAATCTAAGATTAACGTCGAAATACTGTTATGCGTTCTTTCATGCTGTAGCAAAATATTTTCATTGAAGCTCAACAACGGAATCGGAATTTTAATTCTCATATTGTATTGAACAATTGTTCGAATACTCGCATTCGAATCCCGTGCAAAATCACCCTGCTGCTCATTCGCTTGCACAACAGCTTCGGTGATTTTTGGAAAAAGTTTGCTATAACCCACGTAGTCCGATAAAAGCTTTTCAACTTGATCACCAGTTGCAGAAACGACAATTGCACCTGTTACATACTGGACATTGGTGTATGTTTTGGGTCCTTTGTTATACGGCAACGTGACCGTCTTTTTGGGTTGCGGATAAAACAATAAAGATGAGCCAGCCAACTCAGCCAAGGCTTCGGCATTTCCATCAAAAGGTTGGAGCGCAGATGGTGTAGGATCAGTCCATTTCACTAAATCAGGCGTGCTTGCAAAACTCATGCGCCCCATTATTAGCATTACCAACAAAACGTTGATCACGAACAACAAATAAGACAAAAAACCATCATCAATACTAATTTTATGATTATCTTTAAAAATCATCTTTTTCTAGCACTCATCTTTATTGAAAATTTTCATTCTTCTAGGCAAGAAAAAGCCAGCTAATACTGCTGGCTTTTTGCATGAATTAAGAACGGTAATCTGCGTTAATTTTTACATAATCATATGAAAAATCACACGTCCAAACTGTATCAACTGCACTACCTCGACCTAGGTTAATACCAATCACAATCTCAGGTTGCGCCATGACTGCCGCGCCTTCTGCTTCAGTGTAATCTGGATTTGCACCGCCATTTTTTACAATTTGAGTCTGGTCTAAATAAACCTGAACCTTTGATACATCAAGCTCTGGCACGCCAGCATTACCAATCGCACAAACGATACGCCCCCAATTTGGGTCAGACGCAAAGAACGCTGTTTTGATCAGTGGTGAATGCGCAACACGGTAAGCAACATCACAACATTCCTGAGTGTTCAAACCACCTTCAACACGCACAGTCATAAACTTGGTCGCACCTTCGCCATCACGCACAATCAATTGCGCCAAGCGTAGGAACACACGATTAAATGCTGCCTCAAAATCGCTATAACGGTCATCATCTGTAGAAGTTAATGGCTCGCCACCTGCCTGACCAGTCGCCACCAACACACACGAATCGTTCGTCGAAGTATCGCCATCAATCGTAATGCGATTAAAGGATTGATTGACTGCTGTCGTTAATAAAGTTTGTAAAATGTCACGCGCAATCGGGGCATCCGTTGCTACAAAGCCAAGCATGGTCGCCATGTTTGGACGGATCATGCCTGCACCTTTGCTAATCCCCGTGATGGTATAAGTATTACCATTAACCATCAGGATTTCACTTGCGCCTTTAGGTAAAGTGTCTGTGGTCATGATGCCGTGCGCAGCTTCAGTCCATGCATTTTCATTCAATGCACTCAATGCTGCTGGCAAACCAGCAACCAAACGATCAATAGGTAATTGCTCACCAATCACGCCTGTTGAAAAAGGTAATATTTGACTGTGATTTGTTTGCGTCAATTTTGCCAATGCAGCACATGTTTCTTGAGCATTCTTGAAACCCTGCGTGCCTGTACCCGCATTGGCATTCCCCGTATTGATCACTAAATAACGCGGGTTACCTTGAGTGAGGTTTTCACGCGCCACCAAAACAGGTGCAGCACAAAATGAATTTTGAGTAAAAACAGCAGCCGTTGTTGAACCTTCAGCCAGCTCAAAAACAACAAGATCACGGCGGTTCTTATAACGGATATAGCTTTCGGCAATTCCTATTCTCACACCTTTGACCGGTTGCATTACCGGCATCTGTAAATCGCCAACAGCCATGATATTTTCCTTTTAATGTCAGAGAAAAGAATGAACCCTAAAATGTTGCGATATTATGCAGTAGATTTCACGTTTCTGTCAGATATGTCTGCCATGTTCCTATCAATTCAATACATGAATCGCACAATTGATCATCAAGCGGTCATTTACAGTATATTGACTCAGGCGTGAATGACTATTTTTCTAAATACTGTCCTTCAAAATACTGTTTCTAGGCATACTCCATTGATGAAATTCGTATAACAAAATGATGCAGGATAATCATCATGAAGCACTTAGTGACTGAACATCAGATTTCCCCAACCGCAAGAACAACTGCTGGTCCTTTACCCCGTTATGGGATATGGATTTTATTTACCTTTATCATGTTCGTAGGTCTTATCGAACACTCTTGGCTCATCACAATTTTTGCAGGCGCATTTGTTGTTCTCGGATTTAAAGACCGCTTTCAACAACAGCATGCCATTCTACGAAACTATCCAATTATTGGTCATATCCGATTTTTAATGGAGCAATTCAGACCTGAGATTCGGCAATATTTTATAGAAAGTGATACCGATGAATTGCCATTTTCACGGGAACAGCGAGCGCTGGTTTATCAACGTGCTAAACGAGAAAATGATACCAAAGCCTTTGGTACAATTAGTAATTTATATGAAGGTGGCACTGAATGGATGACCCAATCCATTGGGGCGACGACGATTCACGAGCATGATTTTCGAATCGTGATTGGCGGCAAAGATTGCCTGCAACCCTACTCGGCATCGGTTTTCAATATCTCCGCCATGAGCTTCGGTGCATTATCAGCAAATGCAATTCGTGCACTCAATCGTGGCGCAGAGATGGGTAATTTTTACCATGATACTGGCGAAGGCTCTTTAAGTCCTTATCACCTTGAATCTAAGGGCGATATCGTCTGGGAAATTGCTTCTGGTTATTTTGGATGCCGGACTTTAGACGGCAAATTTGATCCTGATGAGTTTCAAAGCAAAGCGCACAATCCACAAGTCAAAATGATTGAAATTAAAATCAGCCAAGGTGCAAAACCTGGACTTGGCGGCATGTTACCTGCAGGAAAAGTGACCCCAGAAATTGCCAGAACACGCGGCATTCCAGTTGCACAAGATTGTATCTCTCCACCTGCGCATACGGCATTTACTACTCCTCGTGAGCTGATTCAATTCATTCAGCAATTACGAAATTTATCGGGTGGCAAACCTGTAGGCTTTAAATTATGTATCGGCCATCCTTGGGAATTTATGGCGATTGTGAAAGCCATGATGCTGATGGATTGCTATCCTGATTTTATCGTCGTTGATGGTGCTGAAGGTGGTACAGGCGCTGCCAACACCGAATTTATGGATCACATCGGCATGCCACTACGCGACGGCTTCCTCATGGTTCATAACACGTTAGTTGGCGCAGGAATACGCGACAAAATCCGTGTCGGTGTCAGTGGAAAGATCATCAGTGGCTTTGATGTTGCTCGGATGCTAGCGCTCGGCGCAGACTGGTGTAACAGCGCTCGCGGCTTTATGTTTGCATTAGGCTGTATACAATCACGCACCTGTAACACTGACCGATGCCCAACGGGCGTCGCAACACAAGATGTCTACCGACAAAGAGCCCTCGTTGTTCCTGATAAAGCTGAACGCGTCAGAAATTTTCATGAAGGAACACTGAAAGCACTCGCAGAAATTCTAGGTGCAGTCGGTGTTGCTCATCCTGATGACTTAGAACCATACCATGTCATCAGACGTGGCCCAGATGGACAAATCCGTCTTTTTTCAAATCATTACTATTTCTTAAAAAATAATAGTTTAATAACAGGTGAAGAAAAATCTCATGTGTACACCCAACTCTGGGCAATGGCAAATCCTGATACGTTCACACCAAATTCAGGACATCTGATCCCTACTGAACATTTAGTGCATCAAAACATTAGCGTTGTACCCTAAAAAATAAAGCTCTATGGCACATAAAAATACTGTGTGCCATGCTCTATTCTTAAAACACATCCCATCAAATCGTTTTTAACGATCAATATTATAATTATTAACGGTTATACAAATGATATAAAACCCAGTATCTTTACTTCATCGAGATGAACTAGCCATGATCAGCATTTTCGACCATCAGGCACTCATGCTCATATTCACTATTTCCTAGCAACCATCAATCACGCGAGGCTATTATGAAAACTGATGAAACCAAAGCTCCTTCTGTTACGATCCAAAACCTTGAAGCGGCGTTCGCTGGCGAATCTATGGCACATATCAAATATCGCTACTTCGCCAAACTTGCACGTGAAATGGGCGATGAAGACACTGCAAAAATCTTTGAAGAAACCGCCTCACAAGAAGTTATGCACGCCTTTGGACATTTAGACTTACTCTATCCAAAAGCACAAATGACCCCAGCAAAGGCATTGCAAATTGCAATTGAAGGCGAAACCTACGAATACACCGAAATGTATCCGAAATTCCGCCATCTTGCAGTTGAAGAAGGCAATCATGCCGCTGTTGCTGAATATGATGAGCAAATCGAAGAATCACGTGTCCATGCTAGCCAATTCCAAGCGATTTTGGAAAAAGCTGCAAAACGCTTTGGTGCATTAGCAAAAGTTGAAGAACGTCACGCTAATCATTATCAGCAAGCGTTAGATGCACTCTCGGCAAAAGCTTAATGCTGGCTCTAAATCGCATTTAGCAAGTCAATGCGATTTAGATTTAGACAATGAGTTAAGTCAATTAAGCGACCTAAATGCATTTGTTGAACACTTATTTGGCGTTTCACAAGGAAAATGAGGATTCTGAACAAAGTTTTTAGGTTTCTGATTCAACATAAAGGCTGTATAATCGCAGCGAATTTAAGCACCCTGCTTTCAAGCGAACCCGATTTTGAAAATCAAATTGATAGTCGGATTGATGGTCAGCTAGATACGAGTGCCCTACGGAGAAAGTAATGAAAAAGTACCAATGTATCGTGTGTGGTTGGATTTATGATGAAGCTCTAGGCTGGCCAGATGATGGTATTCCAGCTGGGACTTTGTGGGATGATATTCCTGACTCTTGGGTTTGCCCAGATTGTGGTGTTGGCAAAGCTGACTTTGAAATGATCGAAGTTTAATCACGCTAACCGCTCTAAAAAACGCTTTGGAATTAAGAATTTTTGCTAATGCCTCTTTGTGCATGGCTTCTTGATACAAAGCGTTTTTTGTTTTCTAAATGAATCATTTTTATAATCAATAGCTTTCAACAAGCATCATTGAAATGGACACTACTATGAATCCTATCGTCGTCGTTGGCTCTGGTATGGCTGGTTACACACTGGCACGAGAACTTCGTAAGCTCAGTGCAGATGCACCACTCCTCATCATCACTGCTGATGATGCGATTAACTATTCAAAACCTGTTCTATCTAATGCTTTGAGTGGCGGAAAACATCCAGACCAAATCGGTATGGGCGATCATGCCAAAATGACCGAACAACTCAAAGCCTCGATCATGGCACACACCCATGTTTTAGAAATTGACAAAGCAGCCAAAACACTGACACTGCGTAATGATGCTGGAATCATCACTCAACCTTACGACAAATTGGTTCTAGCTGTGGGTGCTAGCCCAATTAAATTACCAATTTCTGGTGATGGCGCATCTGAAGTCTATGCAATCAACTCTCTCATTCATTACAAAACATTCCACGCTGCATTGGCGCAAAAAGATCAAAAACGTGTATTACTTCTTGGCGCAGGATTGATTGGCTGTGAATTTGCCAATGACTTGCTGACGACTGATCACGAAGTCACTGTAGTCGATCTTGCACCTCGTCCACTTGGTCGCTTGTTGCCAGAAGAAGTTGCGACTGCATTCCAAAAGCAATTGGAAGCAAAAGGCATCAAATTCGCACTTGGTACAACCGTACAAAATATTGAACACGTTGCGAATGGACTTAAAGTTGATTTAGCAAATGGTCAATCATTTGAAGTGGATATTGTTTTATCTGCTGTCGGCTTACGCCCGAATACTGAACTTGCTCATGCAGCAGGCATCACCATCAATCGCGGTATTGAAGTCGGTCAATCGCTACAAACTAGCGAAGCTGACATTTATGCGATGGGTGACTGTGCAGAAGTTGAAGGACATCTATTGCCGTATGTCATGCCATTGATGCAACAAGCACGCGCATTGGCACAGACATTAACTGGTAACCCAAGCCTAGTGCATTACCCTGCAATGCCTGTCAGTGTGAAAACACCTGCTGCCCCACTGGTTGTTCTACCCCCACCAATCGGTACTGAAGTAACTTGGGAGTTTGAAGTATTAGAAGACGGTATGATTGCCAAAGCCTTAACAGGTGAAGTCTTGCAAGGCTTCGTGCTGCTTGGTGCAACTGCGACTAAACAACGTCTGGCATTAACTAAGCTAGTGCCTGATTTGATGGCTGTTCCAGTCGTTTAAATATTTCCAAAAATACTGAACTGTGTTAACTACAGTTCAGTATTATTAATGACTTAATTACATTCAAAAAGCTAACGACGATCACAAAAAACTTTCTAAAAATTGTTCACTTATTATTCAGAAAATATGGATCACAAAATTAGTGAACAAAATCTATAGCTATTCCTACCAATAAAACATAGCTCTACTTCTCGAAGTCGAAGTGACAGAACTAAATATCGTACTTTTCGACCCGCTTAAAAACCAGATACATAAAAAACAAAAGCCAGCTACTGACGTAACTGGCTTTACTACTTACCCTAAAGCTTAATGAGGCTTTAGGATAGGTCCTTAAAAAATTAAGCTAAAACTTTAGCAACAACGCCCGCACCAACAGTACGACCACCTTCACGGATCGCGAAGCGTAGACCTGGATCCATCGCGATTGGGTGGATCAATTCTACTGTCATTTGGATGTTGTCACC
>JAGWUI010000024.1 GCA_028868515.1 Gammaproteobacteria bacterium | reverse complement strand
CGCGCCGTAGATAAGAGTAAATATTCAAGGCAACATCGTGCATTAGTTGTTGCGGTTCTGGTCTTAGATCAGCAAAACACGTTAAAAAAAATGGTTATTTGCATTCTAGGGTTGGAAGTTTAATTTAAACATTAGGATTCTTCATCAAAGATTATCTCTTCCAAGGTTGGAATGTGTGCACCGTATTCCTTAACCATTCTAGGTATCTTGGTTGGAAACGTAACCTTAGATGTATTCCCAGTGGTAGATGTTACCCTACCACGACCACTATTCATGATAGTTCCCATTGTAGTAATTCGCCTTGCTTCTTTGTTGTAAAGCATCTTGGCTCGCAGGACTTCAAAGGTATAACCACGACCTAAACGGTTTGCAACTTTGATTAAACCATTGTTGCATTCGGTATAGGCGTTGGATATTTTTACAGGCGAATCCCAATACGCAAAAATATCCTCTCTATGATTATTAACCGTTTTAACCACTTCTTTAAATGCAGGCAACTCTTGAGGTAGATGATCTGCCCATTGCTCAAAAGCAGTCATAGCCTCATCTTTGTTCTGAAAATCATAGATTTGATAAAAAGCTTCTTTAAACTCGTATGCCATTTTCAATTCAGGCAGATATTTCCCAAGCTGCTCAAGAGCCTCTAGTTCTTCTTCGTTTAACGAGTCTGGTCGTTTTAAAGTGAGCCAACGCAAAGACTTTTTAATGTAAAGTCGAAAAGACTTATCGTGTAAGGCTTGGAGTTTCTTTCTCTCTTTTTCTAGGGCTTCACTTGCCATACGAACAACATGAAATTTGTCGATCACTAATTTCGCATTCGGTAAAAATGGTGAAAAAGACCGCTTAAATGGTCGCCACATATCCGTACAGACCCACTCCACATTTTCAGGATTAGGAAGCGAGCGGAAGTAAGGGATTAGTGTGTTTTGAGTGCGATCTTCCAATAAATCATACATACTTCTCATAGCAATATTGGTGATCACACAACGCATGCCACCAGCAACATTCAGCTCATCAATCCCCATGATGGTGGGGGTTTCAAATTGAACGGTATTTTCAAGTTCTTCGATATAATCTAACGCAATATTTTTGATGGTATTTACGACCAAACCTGTATCTTCACCGAGGGCGCTAAATGTTTTATCCAAACAGCGACTTCGCACAGCTTGAATTAAGCGATGCGTCGCTCTGCGTTTATCATCCAAAAAACTTAACTCAGGAGTGTGCATGGTATTGCATGCTGAACAACGATAACGTGTTCTAATCACCTCCAGTACTACTGGTTGCATTTGAATTGGTGTATCTGCAAAATTGTTGGTGCGCTTCCCATGTTTATACATTTTCTGTCCGCATTGCGGGCATAGGGGTACATCATCACTACTAGGCTCAACAGTGACAATCAGTTTCCCATGCTCACTACGAACATCAGTAGGAGTCGCATTTTCCAATTGCAATAAATCAATCATTGGAATATGTCTAGATCAATTTTTTCGCCTTTTTTCAGACGTTCATAAAGCAGGTCAATAAAGGCTTTTAACGACTGCTTATCTTGTTTCAGTAAGATTGCCGCAAGTTTTTGATGAGAGCTGATGGCTTGAATAATGGCTTGTTGTGCGGCATTCGGTAAGTTGCCTTGTAATGCCACTTCGCGCACATTGTTTTCAATTTGCGCCATGACTGTCTGATTTTCATGCAAAATGTCAAACACATGATTCACAAAAGCCGCTTGATCTACAAGCGGAGTTGCTTCCCCAAAGATGTTATTCATTTGCTCAATGATTTGATCTATATAGATTGGGGGTTTAGGTGGAATCACGTCGCCACTACCACCACTTACGCCTGAAAGAGGCTGCTTCTCGTCCTCTGGCGGGTTTTCTACGTCTTTTGGCTTAATGTCAAAACCTGTTAGTACCAAACCTGTAATATCAATTTCCTGAGCGGCAACACCATCTAGCCGTTTAGCAAGCAGTTTGGAAAATGCAGCGAAGTTCTCAAGTTCGGGATCACCAAAATTAACCAATTGCGCGACATAAGCATAAATGCGCCCAAATTTAGCTAAATTGCCCTTAAACATGAGCAGAGCTTTGAGTTCGGTATCCAGTTGCAATCGTTCGTGATCAGCTTTCTTCTGTCCATCTTCGTTGCCCTGCGCTTTAGCCTGTATAAAAGCCTGCTCTTGGAGTTCTATGGCGTCTTGTAGTGACTTGAGCTTGCGATTAAACAAGCGCGTTGGTGCTTCTGTCGCTTGGTACAAGGCTTGATGTTGGGGCTGCTTGGCTTTAGCAATATCTCGAATCGTTTTAAAGCGAGCCTCTCTAAACTGATCTAAATCGCTGTCTTGATAAAGCGCAGCTTCATCGAGTTGATCTTTGATGTCGTAGACCACATTCGGGTCTTGAACATCCATCAATTCAGCACCGTTATCATATTTGGCAAAGCATTGCTTAATCCATAGAGGATCGTTGACAAAATCAATGATATACAGTTGATCTTTGCCTGTTGTGTTACGGTTTAAACGGGATAATGTCTGTACTACCTCTACCTCATTGGCGATTTTTTTATCCAGATACATCGCAACAAGTTTGGGTTGGTCAAAGCCTGTCTGGAATTTATCTGCCACCACCATCAATCGGTATTCTGGACGGTCAAACGCCACACGTAAATCACTGTTGGGACAGCCCGCATTCATACTTTCTTCGCTAAATTCAGCATCATCAGTAAAATTAAAGACATCGCCGCCATGCTGATCGTCTTCTTCATGCTTGATGCTGTCGCCCGTGAGTTTGCCAGAAAATGCCACCAGTACACGGTAGTTTTGATATTCTTCATGCTCGGCAATGTAGTTATCAAAGCCAAGTTTGTAGCGAGCTGCCGCCGCTCGTGAACTGGTCACAACCATCGCTTTGGCATTGCCATTGAGTAGATGGGCAACATTCTTGGCAAAATGTTGCATGATGAACTGCACTTTCTGGGTCACATTGGTGGCATGTAAATTCATCCAGCGTGCCAGAGTGCGTTTAGCCTGTTTACTATCTACCCGTTTATCATCTACGACTTTGCCACCCAAATTAAAGGCGGTGTTGTACGGGACGTAACCTTGCAATACATCCAAGATAAAGTTTTCTTCAATGGCTTGGCGCATGGTGTATTTATGAAATGATTGAGGCAGGTTGTCATCACCCATGGGGCGTGTAGGGTCTGTAGGGCGACCAAATAGCATCATCGTGGAGTGTTTAGGGGTCGCCGTAAAAGCAAAATGACTGATGTTTTTGGGGCGCACACGCGAGTTCTGAATTTCGGTCAACAGCTCTTCAATGGTCAGTCCCTGCATTTCTTCATTGGATTTTAGGGCAAGGGTGGCTTGCAACTTGGATGCAGTAGCACCAGTTTGAGACGCATGGGCTTCGTCGATGATGATGCCAAAATTACGATTCCTTAACGATTCATTGGTGAGTATGGCTTCCATTGCATAAGGAAAAGTCTGAATCGTAACAATAATAATCGGCACGCCCTTAAGCAGAGCATCTTCTAATTGCTTGCTTTTGGATTGGCTGCTTTCTTTACGGTTAATTGCAGCAATCAGACCTTGTTGGTGGTCGATCTGTTGAATGGCGTCTTGTAACTGGTCGTCCAGTACCGTGCGGTCAGTCACTACAATCACAGAGTTAAATATGGCGGTACCATCCGCTTGACGCAATTTAATCAACTCATGGCTTGTCCATGCAATGCTACTGGTTTTGCCTGAACCTGCGCTGTGTTCGCATAAATATGATTGACCAGCTCCATTGGCTTTGGCATCACGAACCATCATATTGACCGCAGTCCATTGATGAAAACGTGGAAAAATCAGGGTTTCCTTCACTTTCCAGTTACCTTGTAGATCAACTACGTTTTTCTTTTCCACATACACAAAACTATGAAAAATCTTTAACCAATGATCAGGTTGGCAAATATCCTCCCAAAAATACGCGACAGGGTACTCGCCATTCTCAGCGGGTGGATTGCCTGCATGACCGTCATAACCCTTGTTAAAGGGCAAGAAGAACGTGTTCTCGCCATCTAATTTAGTGGTCATGTAGATCAAAGAATCTGACAATGCAAAGTGAACAATAGCACCGCGTTTAAACGTCAATAACGGTTCTTGTCGTTTGGTCTTAGGGTCAGTAGGCAAACGGTCATTTTTATACTGGTGCATTGCGGCTTCTACCGATTGATTAAAATCGGTTTTGATTTCAACCGTTGCCACGGCAAGTCCATTAATAAAAAAGGCTAAATCGATTTCCCAATTACGCGTTGGATTGTATTTAAGTTGAGGAACTACACGCAGACGATTGGCTTTATAACGCTCAATGACTTGTTGATTACGTTGATCTTCAGGGGCGCTTTCGCTAAGGTCAATTTCACCGCAGCCAGCGACACTAAAGCCATTGCGGAACACTTGAATCGTGCCGTGCTTGCTGAGTGCAGTGTCAAGGCGGTCTAACAATACTTTTTCGGTACGCTCACCGTTAATGGCGTACAGCTTGTCCCACTTAGTTTTTTGAGTATCTTTGATCCATGACATAAGGTCTTCTGGATAAAGTGCGTATTCGGTATGGTAATTTTTGCTTGTACCCACCAACCAGCCTTGTTTTTCGAGTTGCTGAACGATGTAGGTTTCTAAATGGCTTTCGTAGTGCGCTTGATCAGAAAAAGTCATTGTTTCAATTCCTTGTGATTTATTATCGTTGCCAAATAGCAAATGACTGCCAGTTGGCTGGAAACCCCATTGCTGTCTTGGAAATGTTGGGATGGCGTTCTAGCAGGTTTAACAAGCGGGTGCGCCATGAATGGTGAGGTGCGATCTTGTCCATGAAATACACAATAAAAACTAATGTATTATAGATTTTTCTATCTGAGTCATTGGTTTGATCAAAGTTACCTTGGTTCGCCAAACCTTGAGGTTTGGTTTTTGGTTTGGCAATGGTTTTCGTGAATTTGCGATTCCACAGGCGTGAATGATGGGCGCAG
Organism: Gammaproteobacteria bacterium; assembly: GCA_028868515.1. GTDB lineage: Bacteria > Pseudomonadota > Gammaproteobacteria > Pseudomonadales > Moraxellaceae > Aquirhabdus. The sequence goes on along the minus strand of JAGWUI010000024.1, from coordinate 33,731 downwards.
AGGTTGCGGACATAGACAAAGTGCTGAATCAGTCCTTCAAACTGTTGCTGGTCACAATCAAAATGGTTGGCAATCGCACGGCGCGTTGGCATGGGTGCAAGCTGTTGATACCATTTGGACAGTTGACCAAAGCTCATGACTTCAGAAACAGACCAGATCGGCGGTAATTCAGGCTGAGAATAGGTCTTTTTATAATGATCGATAAAGACCTCATCCGCCCGATCAATTTCGCCAATCAATGAGGCAACAAGCTGTGCCCATGCCTTAAAGTTCTTAAAGATTGTAGGCTTCATATAAGCATGGCAATCGTGACGATGGGCAAGTTCGTATGCCAAACGTGTGCGAAGAGTGACTTCGATACGCTCTATGGCGTCCAGAACGAGTAGTCGCAACTCACGATCAAAGACATAGAGGTCTAAAACTTGTTCAAAAGTGGTGCCTGCCTTGAAGGTGTGCGTGGCGTGATCTTTTTCAAAAGGTAGCCAATATGCGCCAAGGCGGTAATAATTGATTTGTCCGAGATAAAATGCTGCTGCTTGCTCATCGGCAATGAGCATGCCGCGATATTTAAGAATATTGACTTGTTCTATAAAGGTTTTTGCTGGCTTCTGAAAGGTTGTCATGCTGGTATCATCCTATCAAGTCAATCAGATAGTTTATTTTGCATGCCCCAGAAACAAGTAACCCGCCAGTTTGAGGAATGCTGACGCATCTAGCCTTGGCGGGTGTTGTTGAGCGTATGATGCTACGATTTTGCCAAATATTCAAATTTAAAATGTAAAAATAATTTTTACTTTTTGGGTTGCACAACTTCATGCTACCAGCCCCCGCACGTCAATTTTGCCTGTGACAGCATGGGAGATGATGGAGGCGCGATATTCTTTGAGTTTGTCAATGAGTTGGTTTTGTTTGGTGATAAGGGTGTCAAATTTAAGATTTTCTTTATCTAAAAATTTGGTTATTTCTATTTGCTCTAATATTGGTGGAATTGTGACAGCTAAATTTAGTAAATCTGTTTGAGTCATACTTGGTAATGCAGTATTACTTGAATATCTATCAAATGGAAATCCTAGAGCTTGATAATAGACAAACTTGCCATAGGCCCCCTTTTTTATTTGCGAATAAAACATCGTATCAACAGCCCAAAACGGGCTTGTAACATAAAGAGGTTTATCTATTGTTCCTTTACGCCCTAACAGTACAGATTCTTTATCGTAAATATATTTGGATGAGTAGGTGAATACGCCGCCTGAACCATATACAGGATATGCGTTTTCAGATTGCACTACCTCAAAGTCTTTATAATCAGAACCATTATTAATGCTGACTAGATTTTTTAAGCGACCAATTCTCCAACCAGCAGGCACTTCCCCCAACCATTCCACACCGCTATCTTTCATCAGTGCATTCGGGTCTAAGCCTTTGGTCACTGTATGAGAAATAATCGACTTACGATGATCTTCCAGTAACTCAATCAGTTTTTTTTGCTTGTTGATGAGTAGGTCAATTTTGGTGGTTTCTTGGTCGAGGAATGTGACGATGGCAGCTTGTTCTTTTTCATGAGGGCATGGGAGAATTACTTGGTTTAGTTTCTCCATTGGAATTTTTAATCGAATAGTATTCAGCTTTCCTGATTCTTCCGACTCTTTATACATAATTCCATTGCCCAACCCAAAAAGACCTTTTTGGAAAAATGGATCTTGGAATATAAAGTTGAAAAAGTGGATATTATTCGATTTATTTTTGTTATATAAAGCATAGTAAGCAGGACTTATGAGACCTGTATAATTATTTAAGCCAACAGATCCAACAATCACATTCATACTATTAAGTACAATGTCATTAGGATATGAAACTTTATAATTTTCTAAATTTTCTTTAGGTTTATTACCTCCAGCTCCTTGTTTTTCAGACAACGGGATTACTCCCTGATACATGGTTACTGACAATAAATTTGTCGATTTAATTGGAAAATTTTTTTCATTTCTTTCCGCTAAATATTTCTTTAATCGGTTTACTTCCCAATGACTAGGCACATTCCCTAACCACTCCATACCGCAATTCTGATAACTTGGATAAGATTTAAACTGCATGATTAAATCTCTCCAAGTAACTGAGCGACTTCGGCTGAAAGTGTTTGGATCTCAGCTAAAATTTCATTCGGGTGGCGCGGCTGCTCAAACACATAAAAATAGCGATTAAAATTCAGCTCATAACCTACAACCCCAACTTGCCCATCTTTATCGTCAGTCTGGCTTTGATCTACATACGCATCATGAGCATGGGGTAGCACCTCTTTTGCCATATATGCGTGAATGTCTTGATGAAGTGGAATGTTTTCATAATCAGTGAGATCGCTGTCGGCAACGACTTTATCATCTAAAGTGACGATTTCGCCCTCTGGATTCTTAACCCCAAAGAAACTCATCAACGCATTCATCAACCCTTTGGATACCTTACCTACCTCTTTAGGAAATTTAGCTAAAAAGTGGCTATCCACCCATGAAAATGCAAAAGTCTGCCCATAAAAAGAAAGGATATAATCATCTAAAGCTTTTGCTTTTAAAGCATCCAGTTTTTGATACTCTTTGCTTTCACTCAACAAACGATGCTTATCTGCATCAAATACCATATTCAACCGTAAAGGGCGCAGCACCTTGACCCGCCGATAACCAAAATCAGTATAGTCAAAAATCTTGCTGACTGCGCTCGCCTCAAACGCTGTATAAATACGCGTAATCTCTGCGATGCCTTCTTCGTTAATAAACTTACGCTTGTTACCCTCATTTTTACGCATGGACGCGCCCATGCCTGTAGCATCAATCAGTTGTACTTTGTGCTGACGGTGGGCAGGCTTACGATTGGACACGATCCAGATATAAGTACCAATGCCTGTTCTAAAAAATATATCCGTCGGCAAGGCAACAATCGCCTCCAGATAATCATTCTCTAAAATCCAGCGCCTGATTTCCGATTCACCAGAACCCGCTCCACCATTGAATAACGGCGAGCCAGACAAAACAATTGCACCACGTCCACCGCCGTTTTCAGGACTTTCCAGCTTAGAGATAAGATTTTGTAGAAACAGCATCGAACCATCACTACTCTTGGGTAAACCCGCGCCAAATCGACCAGAGAAGCCCTTTTCAGATTGCTCGGTTTGAACCGATTTAGCATCATTTGCCCACGGTTTACCAAACGGTGGATTACTACATTGATAATGAAAACGCATTGAACCAAACGCATCTTGGCTCAACGTACTGCCCAGTTTGATATTTTGCGATAAATCACGGCTAGGGTCGGTTTCGAGACGTTTAAGCAGCATACTACCCAAGCATACGGCATGGGTTTCTGGCTGTAATTCTTGACCATAAGGCACCAATACGGGCGCGACCTTATAACGATCTCTAAACGTATCAATGTAATTCATCATGTCGGTTAAAAAACCGCCCGTCCCACAAGTTTGGTCGTAAATAGTGCGAATTAATCCGTTTTTCTGTTCAAACAACGCATTATCAGGTTCTAACAACAACGTAGCTGCTAGATGCACCACATCGCGTGGCGTCATGAAGTCTTCCGCGCCCTCATTAACTTCAGCACCAAATCGTCTGATGAGATGCTCATAGACATTACTCATGGTGCGATCAGGCACCACATTAGGATGCAAATCTATTGCAGCAAAGTTTTGGCAGATTTTATGGAGAATATTAGCTTTAGCTAATTTGTTAATGGTATTGGCAAAATCAAATTGCTCAAAAATAACACGAGCATTGTCGGAAAATTGCGATATGTAATCTTCGAGATTTGCTTTGGTTTTTGTGCCGCCCAGATTGGATAAATCATAGGTGGAGGTGTTGTAGAAAGGATAAGCACTGACTGTCTTTAAAATATCATCAAGGGCTAAACCTTGGTCTTTCATGTTGCTGTAAGTGCTGCGAACTTGTTCTTTGTTTTCTTCTAAAACACATTCCAAACGTCTTAAAACCGTAAAGGGCAAAATAATCTTACCAAAGTCAGTATGACCAAAATGCCCCCAAAGATCATCTGCATTTTTCCAAATGAAGTTGGCTAATGTGGATTCTATGTTGTTTATCGTTGCATCTGCCATGATTAATTCCAACCCTGTATTGCAAAGTACAGTAGTATATCTTGTGCAAGATTGCAACCTCAGAATGCAAAATACGGGTTAAACTAATATTTGAGTTTGTTCTGTTAGCTCAAGAAAACCAACCTTAGAATGCAAATAACCAAAAAAATCATGGATGAACAACGTAATTGCAATCGTTCAGTTCAACGATGAAATCAGCATTAAAGTTTTTGTATTTTTAATGCTAACTCATAAAAACAAGTATTTACATCACGATAAGAATGACGAATTAATATTTTATGCGTTGTTTACGATTTGCAAAGTGGATACGCCAAGACCTGCTGATTTACTAACTTTGATTTGAACATTAATCCTTTCCTTGAGTCCTTCCACATGACTAATGACACCAATCATTTTGCCGCTAGCATTAATTGCGTCTAGGGCGCTGAGTGCAGTTTCAAGGGTTTCTCCATCTAGTGTTCCAAATCCTTCATCTAAGAACAGTGAGTCAATGGATGTTTTATGGCTCACTAAATCTGATAATGCTAATGCCAGCGCTAAGCTAACGAGAAAACTTTCTCCACCAGATAAAGTGCGTGTATCGCGAGCAACATCGCCTTGCCAAGTGTCGATGATTTCAAGGTCAAGCTCACCTGTGGTTTTGCGCTGAAGTTGGTAGCGGCCATCTAGTCGAGCAAGATGGCGATTTGCAAGATGCATTAAATGATCGAGTGTTAAGCCTTGCGCAAATTTGCGGTATTTGTCGCCTTTTGCAGAGCCGATGAGACCGTTCAGTCGATCCCAGATCTCAATTTCAGCAGTTTGTTGCGTGATCTGTAGCAGTAAGGCTTGCTGATTGCCTTTACGCTGGTCATCGTCTGATAACTGGGTTTGAAGCGAGCCTAATTGGCGAGAGACTTCTTGACGTTTCTCATCCAGTTCTTCGATTTGTAGTTCGAGTTCAGTCAAAGTAAGTGGGGTGAGCGAGCGTTGTTGTTGCTGTGCATATTTCTCAGTAGTGGCTTGCTGCGCTGCTGTGGCAAGTGTCACTGCTTGATGAAGTTGCTCTTTTAATTGAGTGAGATGGTTTCGATCTTCGTCGGAGATGAGCGCAGATTGAAATGCCGCTAAATCAGAAAATACACTGCTTGTCAGTGCACTATTCCAAGCATTTTCAGCATCTATAAAATGATTTTGCTGTGCCTTCAAGTCTGATTGTAGTTGTTGATACTGACCTGCTAATTGTGATTGCTGGGTTGTCAGATTCTCAATTGCAGAGATGCAATCCTTTAACGTGTCGCTCGTGTTGCTGACATTGCCATCGGAATGATAGGGGGTGAGATCGGCTTCTCCCAATTTTTGCCAACGACCTTGCCATTCTTGTGCTTGTTGAATCTGACTATGAAGAACAGTTTGTTGACGAGCAATTTCTGTAGAAATACGTTGCAAGTCTTGCTGAATTTGTTGCCATTTTTTCCATGCTTGTTCTTGTTCTAGTAGCCAAGAGGCTGATTCAGTCGGAACAGTAAAACCCGCTTTGGTAATTTCGGTGACGATTTGTTGATTCAGTGATGTTTGTAAATGTCCTGTTTCTGCTAGTCGTGTTTGCCATGAGGTCAGATTGTCGCTGCTATTCTTCTGAGCTTGATGTAGCAGATTTAACTGATTTTGTTCTGTTTGACTGAGTAAGGTTTGTTGATGTGCAGCGTGTTTGGCTTGCTCAAGTGTGCTTTCAGCTTTTTCAGCGATTTTTAGTGTATTGCTAAGACGCTCATGATCTTTTAATGCGGCTTCATGTTGGTTTTGTAGTACATCAGGGGTTTGCCATGCATCTGAGGTGAGCTTGAGAGATAGGGCAATACTTTGCCACGCTTGCAAAACGCTTTCATATTCCTGTTTTGACGTTGACATGGATTGATTGAGTTGTTCTTGATCTTTTTTTAACTTCTCAAGTTCAATTCTTTCCTGTTGTCCTTTTTCTCTTAATGCAATCAGTTCAGTTTCTTTGGCTGCTAATGCTTTTTGAGTTGCAGAGAGATCAAGCGCTTGATATGCCTTGATGGCAGGGTGGTCGGTTGATCCACAGATTGGGCAGGCGTCTCCTGCCTGTAACAATGCGCGCTGATCATCCAAACTTCGAATTCGTTGTTCTTGTTCGAGTAGCTTTTTCTTGTCATTGACCTGTTCATCGACTTGTTTGTATTGCGCGCGCAGTTGAGTGAGGAACTGATCTTGTTCGGTGATTTTATTTGCAATCTGCGTGAAGTTACTTTGATCAGTCACTTGCTGCAATGAAAGCGTTTTGAGCTTTGTTGCATGAATCACAAGATCTTTCAGCGTTTGCAGATGTTGTTGAGATGTTTGCCATTGATCGCGCAGTGTCGGTAAGGTTTGTCCTGCTACAAGCGTATTGAGCTGAAGTGTAGCCACATTGACCGCTTCGTTTGTCTGTCCTTCAGCAGTTTTTGCAGCATGATATTTTTTATTCTGTTGGATAATCTGATGATCCAACTGACGAATTTCCTCGTTTAATTGAGCGATGGTTTTATTCTGCGATTGGAGATCTGATTCGAGTCTGGTCTGCTGTTCAAACCTTCCACGCCATATCCCCAATAGTTCTCCAAGCTGTGCATAATGATTGTGTTTTTCACACCAGTTGTTTTGTTGCTGTTGGTCATTTAAGAGCTTTGTCAGTTGTAATTGGTTCACCTGCACAATGTGTGCAGAGATTTGATGTGCTTGCCAATGACGGGTGATCGACTGCTGCCTTATCGTCTCTAAATCTTGTTGTACTGTTTGAAGTGCTGTTTGGGTAGTTGTGCAGAGTGTTTCTGATCTTTGCCATTCCTGAAACAGAGGTTTAATCGCTTCGGCAGGGAGGCTGTTTGCCAGCCGCTTTAGATCAGGTGTGGCTTGATTAAGGGTATGGTTGGCATTTTGCAGTGCTGCTTCGGCTGTAATTTTATCTTGTTCAGATTGTGCTAAATCACGTCGCCATTGTCTGTGCTGTTGCGCAATATTGAGAGCATTTTGCGTGTGTTCTGCTTGCGATTTGAGCGCAGTAATGTCCTGTAATTTGACGGAGCGCTGTTCCTCACTCAACAATGCCATGCCTGATGCCTGAGCTTGCAATTGGGCTAAGGCTTGCTTGTCATCTCGGACTTGATTGAACACATACTCAGAAATTTGCCCATAAATTTCCGTCCCTGTGAGTTCCTCTAAAAGTTCTGCGCGTTCATTGGCATTGGCATTGAGAAAAGCAGCAAAACCACCTTGCGCGAGCATCATAGATTTAGTGAATCGTGCGAAATCTAGTCCAGTGATTTCTTCTATTTGTTTTAATTTGTCGTTGGTTTGGCTGGCAAGAATGTCACCATTTCCATCTGCTAATTCTACTTTAGGGGCTTGTAATGCACCGTCAGCTTTATCGCGTGATCGGCGCTGACTCCAGAACGCGCGATAGGTTTGTCCTTTGACTTCGAACTCGACTTCGGCAAGACAGCTCGACGTATGGCGAGTCATAATTTGATTGGTTGAGGCTGAAATCGTTTTGAGGCGCGGTGTTTCATGGTATAGGGCTAGACAAATAGCATCGAGCAAGGTGGATTTTCCTGCACCTGTTTGCCCCGTGATGGCAAATAAACCATTATCTTTAAATGGATGTTGAGTAAAGTCGACTTCCCATGTCCCTTTGAGTGAATTGAGGTTTTCTAGTCGCAACTTTAGGATTTTCATTGCACATCTCCATGCAAGCGTTCAATCACGCTGCGATAACGGACATGCAACTGCTCGAGGGTTTCTGGATCTAATTCTTCTTGTGCGAGACGCTTTTCAAAGACATCTAATGTGGTCAATTCACTGAGAGTTTCTTTATCAAATGCCTGTAAACGTGCAACACTCTCACTGCGGTCACGTCGAATCCGTAACACTTCAACGGGAAATTGTTCGCAGATGGCCTCAATACGCGGTTGTAGATCTGATAAATAATCATCGCCTTTGACCGTGACTTCGAGCCAAACAGGAGTTGCAGGAGTCCCTAATTTTGCGACTTCAGCAATCTGCCTTTCTAGCTCAGTAAGATTTCCTTTGATGGTCACAAGCGGTTGGAAACAAGGAACAAGCAGTGGTGTGATCTCTTTAAGTCCTTGCTCATTCAACTCCACCAGTAAAACTTCTTTGGGTTTACCGATCTCGTCAAAGCTCAGTGGGATCGGGGAACCGCAATAACGGATATGGTCAAGCCCGCCTACTTTTTGCGGGCGATGAATATGGCCTAATGCGATGTAATCAGCAGGCGGAAAAGCTGCGGTAGGAAAAGCCTCTAATGAACCAACATAAATTTCCCTCACGGATTCACTCGCGCTCGCACCCACGGTTGTGAGATGACCCGTTGCGATGATCGGTAGAGGCGAGCCAAGCTCTGAACGCTTCGCTTCTGCAAGTTGGAAAAGTTTTTGATAATGATTAAGAATCGCTTCTTGTAAGGTCAGCTGTTTTTCTTGAGCATTTTGACCTGCCACACTCTGCATCACATCTCGAGCGCGGATAAAAGGGATACCACAAAGTAATGCCGCAGGTTGTCCTTGCCGATTTTCGAGTACGATAAGCTGCTGGTCAATGGTTTCTGCAACTGAAGGAATCACGATTGTACTCAGACGGGACAATATATTTTTACTTTCACCCAACACGGCAACCGAATCATGATTTCCGCCAAGAATTACCAGTTTTGCACCCACATCATGCAAATCACCAATAAATTCGTTGTACATCTCACGCGCATAGCTGGGCGGCGTGCCTGTATCAAAAATATCCCCTGCGATGATCACGGCATCAACCTGATATTCGACAACTTGTGCGATTAACCAAGCAAGAAATGCCTGATGTTCCGCTTGCCTTGTTTTACCCATGAAATGTTGACCAAGGTGCCAGTCGGAAGTGTGGATGATTTTCATAGAGTGAATGTTCTGCCAAATTTCATGGGTATTTTTTGAGGTGGACTATTTAAATCAAACTGATTGTATAGCAAAGGATTGGGAGGGTCATCCTATGAAGCAGGTCGATTTTCAGTATGGCTTCAATCGCTTGCAATAGTTGATGTATAAGTGAGCAAAGTTCTACTGAGTTATTGATCACAATATGTTTTTTTAATGTGCTATATAGTTCAAGGAATGGATAATAGTCAGCACGTAATCATAAAAGTGTGATCGAAATTAGCCATCAAAATACGCATTTTTATGGTTTGAAAATGATGTACCCTTATGCCATCTCTACATGCAGAAAATTTCCTAAGAGGACGATATGGACTATCAATACAACACCTTACAAACAACACTAACCGATGGTGTTTTGACGTTATTACTTAATCGTCCTGATCAAATGAACTCATTTACGGTTGAGATGGCGAACGAGCTGGTTCATTTTTTTAATAAAGTGAATGATGACGATGCGGTGGGCGCAATTGTCGTCACTGGTTCTGGGCGAGCATTTTGTGCAGGGATGGATTTGAGTCGCGAAGGGAATGTATTTGGTTTAGATGAAAGTTTGCAGCCGACACTCAAAGATTTACAAGAACGGGGCGAAGAGCCAGAAATTAAAGACGGTGTGCGTGATACTGGCGGGCGAGTGACGTTATCAATTTTTGAGTGTAAAAAACCTGTGATTGCTGCGATTAATGGTGCTGCGGTTGGTATTGGTCTGACGATGACTTTAGCAATGGATATTCGCCTTGCATCTGAAAAAGCCAAAATGGGTTTTGTTTTTGGAAAATTAGGCATTTGTAATGAAGCATGTTCTAGTTGGTTTTTGCCTCGAATCGTTGGTATACAACAGGCGTTAGAGTGGGTCTATACCGCTGAGATTTTTGGTGCACAAGAGGCTCTAGCGGGGCGGTTGATCAAAGCAGTTTATCCAGCAGATCAATTGGTTGCGGAAGCACAAGCATTAGCGAAGCGAATGATTCAAGGTAAATCTCCAATCGCAACAGCCTTGATGCGCCAGATGATGTATCGTAACAGTGCTGCACCACATCCGCGTGATGCGCATGATGTGGATTCACTAGCGATGTTTTATACCAGTATTGCTGATGGCAAAGAAGGCGTGAATGCATTCTTGGAAAAGCGTGAAGCTGTGTTTACAGGTAAAGCGTCATCAATGCCAAATTTCTATCCGTGGTGGCAATAAGCAATTTATAAGAATTAAAGCATTCATACAAAAAAGGAAGGCATCTCATTGATGCCTTCCTTTTTTGTTTTTGAGTTTACTGACGATATAAGACGTTTTGTTTAGTCTGTAGATTTTTTAACGACTTTCTTTTTAGTCTTTTTCTTTGCTGCTGTACTTTTGGTCGTTGTTGAAGCAGTCGCAGCAGGTGTTACCGCAACTGGAGCAGGTTGTACCACTGGAGGAGCAGCGACTGCTGTACCTGGGCAGTTTTTATATTTTTGATAAATTTTAATTTCTGAAGCTTGCTCATTCATTTTGGTGAGATTTTTAATTTCAATATCTAGAGCATTACTCGTTGCATTTGGATCACCTTGCAGACCTTGATACATTTTTGCATATTCACCAGTTTTACCTCCGCGTTGAGCGAGTAGCATTGCGCCTATATCCGCGGCTGCGCTTGCTTTACTTTTTGATTGTCCAGAGGCTTCTTTTTCGGCAGCGAGTAAATCTGTTGCGTTGTTTTTAGTTTGAGTAATTGCGTTATTCTGGCGAGTACTTGCGATCTCGAGATTCATACAGTCCATTGCTTTCAGTTCATTATCTGAATACAGCACTGGTGTGGTTGTTTGAGGGGCATTTGCCGAGCCTGCACCCAGTCCTAACGCATTTGCATATTGTGCTGCTTGTCCTAGTGAGTTTGTTGAGCTATTTGTGGCTGCGGCATTTTGTTGACCACTCATTGCAGTTGCAATTTGTCCGATTTGGTTATAGGTATCTGCATGAGTACCACCTTGAGCACCCATCGCACTTGCAAATTGGCCCACAGCGTTGATTGTTTCAGAGTTGTCTGCAAAAGCAGGAAAACTGAGTGTAAGACCGCCTGCAATGATTGCGAATTGAATTTTTTGAAAAAGAGTCGTAGTTTTAAGAGAGTGCATCATATTAGTGTCCATATTTGAAAAGCCCATTTGAAAAAGCATGATGGAACAATAACAGATGTCACAAATCTTCCTGTATTAAAAGTTTAATCAGGTGTTGGCGTGTTGATATTTGATTTCATACATCTTTCAATAAAAAGATTAAAAATGGCTCAAACTAACCTAAAATCATCACCCAAATAAACTTGGCGAACTAATTCATTGGCAAGAACTTCATCAGGAGTGCCTTCGGCAATCACGGCACCTTCGCTAACAATATAAGCTTTTTCGCAAATGGCGAGTGTTTCACGGACATTGTGGTCAGTAATGAGCACGCCGATACCACGACATTTTAGACCTTCAATAATTTTCTTAATTTCGGCGACAGAAATCGGATCAACCCCAGCAAAAGGCTCATCCAGCAAGATAAATGTTGGATCTAGCGCGAGTGCGCGTGCAATTTCTGCACGTCGACGCTCACCACCAGAAACGCTCATTCCGAGTGATTTACGAATATGGGTAATTTGGAATTCTTCCAGCAATAATTCTAGCTTGGCATTTTTTTGAGCTTTGTTGAGATCTGTGCGTGTTTCAAGGATTGCCATGATGTTATCAGCGATGGATAACTTCCTAAAAATAGACGGCTCTTGTGGCAAATAGCCAATCCCACGTCGAGCACGTTCGTGCATTGCCAGTGGAGAAAGATCTTTGTCATCTAAAAAGATACGACCATGATCCATTTGAACCAAGCCAACAAGCATATAAAAGCTGGTTGTTTTGCCTGCACCATTGGGGCCAAGTAATCCTACAATCTGACCACTAGTGAGTTGGAATGATACATCTCTTACGACTTGACGTTTGTCGTATGTTTTTGCGAGATTTTCAATGGTCAAAACCTTATGTGGTATTTGAGTTGACGATTGTTGAGGCATTATTGGAACCTATCATCTAAGCATGAAAGTATATTTCATGCTGTGTTATTTGGGCTGAGGCGTAGTTTGAGGCACTGTCGTTGGTGCTACGGCTGGCTTCGGAGTAGGAGTTAGCTTTGTAGGCGTACCAGAGCGTGTTGCGCTAGGCGGAATGACCATTTGCACACGTTGTTGTGTATTGCCATTGCCTTCAATATCACCCTGTTTCATGCCATAGCGAAGGGTGTTGCCATTAAAACTTGAGCCATCTTGGGTGAGATGTGCATGACCTGTCAGGGTTAACTGTGATGTCGTTGCATCATAATAGAGTTGATCGCCATCACCATAAACGACGCCTTTATCTGGACTGACTTTCTGCTGGAATCTTGCGGGTTTACCCGTGGCTGTGACATTTTTTATGGTGCGATTTGCATCTAGATTTGCGATCACACTGTCTGCTTCTAAGCGAATCGTGCCTTGCGTGACGATCACGTTTCCAGTGTACACGGTTACGCCTGTTTGCTGATTATAGGTTGCGTGATCAGCTTCGAGGTGCACTGGCGCATCACGATCGCTATCGAGCGCATACGCTATTGGTGCCAATGTTGCCACCAATAAAGCACTGACAAGCGGGAGTAAGATACGAGCCATAATAATTAACCTTGTTACACTGATTTATGGGCGCGGAGGCGCGACATAAATTCCTTTGGGTTTGAAAAGTTCGTATTGACCTGAGTTCAAGTCAGCGCGAACGCCTTGTGAAACAATATTAGATTGGGCACTTTTGATTGTCACAACTTGATCTGTATCAATTATTTTGGTTTTGGGGTATCCATTTAATATCGTTGTATAAAGATCTGTTGCTGCATGCTGGTATGACGCCAATTGTTGCACATGTACATTGCCCGTGAGTATCACTTTTTCATTATTTTGCAAACTGACAGCATGATCTGCGACGAGAGTCGTTTGAGGCACACCTTGTTTATAGAGAAAGCTCGTGATTCGATCTAACTCCATCCGATTATCTTGAGGATAGTGGCGTAGTGTATCTGCATTCAATGTACGTTGAACAAAACCTTGATCATCGGTTTGAGTGGCGACAATCGTTGTAGCTGAAAAATCAATATCAGAGTGAGTTGCCACAGCTGGTTTTACTTTTTCACGATTTAAGGCGTAAAAAAGCACAGCAACGCCTATAAAAATAAGCGCGAATAAGTAGAGCCGACTCGTACTCATGGATTGCTCTTATCGTGGATGGAGTTCTCGTTGAATGCGCGTGTGTAATGCGCTAGAACCTCATCATATTTTCCTTGTGCGACAAGTAGTAGATCACATACTTCACGGACTGCGCCTTGACCACCGCGAGCTTGAGTCACTAAATGAACGCGTTTACGCACTTCAACATGTGCATTGGGCGCAGTTAATGCTAAACCGACAAGTCCCAGCGCAGTTAAGTCTGGCCAATCATCACCCATATAAGCCGTTTCTTGTAAATCAATGCCAATTTCATTGCACAATTCACGAAGTGCAATGCCTTTATCTTCACGACCTTGGATGATATGAGGAATGCCGAGTGCTTGCATCCGATTATGGACAATATAACTTGAGCGCCCTGTAATGACCGCAACTTGAATGCCTGCATCCTGAATACATTTCAGGCCAAAACCATCTTGTACGTCGAAAGATTTGAGTTCATCACTGGTATTGGTAAAGGTCAATCGACCATCACTTAAAATACCATCAACATCTAAAACTAATAAACGAATCTGTCTTGCGCGTTCTTGTACGCTATACGATGCCATTTACATAACCCCTGCTTGTAAAAGATCGTGCATATTCAATGCGCCGACGAGCTGTTGTTCTTTATCTAAAACTAAGATGCTATTAATTTTACGTTTTTCCATGATCGCTAATGCTTCGGCAGCTAATATCTGCGGCGAAACCGTGATTGGATTTTTAGTCATTAAATGTTCAATGGATTGGCTTAATAGATCATGTGACAATACAGACTGTTTGAGCACACGACGTAAATCACCATCAGTAAACAGCCCTAGCAGTTTGTGATTTTGATCTACGATTGCGGTCATGCCAAGACCTTTTTGAGTCATTTCAAGTAATGAATCAGCGAGCGATGTTCCAGCTTTAACGATGGGAATCAAGTCGCCATCATGCATAATATCTGTGACACGGGTTAATAATCGACGACCTAATGCACCGCCCGGATGAGACAGCGCAAAATCATCTGCGGTAAATCCACGCACGTCTAACAGTGCAACCGCCAAAGCATCACCCAATACTAATGTCGTCGTTGTACTCGATGTGGGTGCAAGACCAAGCGGGCAGGCTTCTGGACTGTCACCCAGTGTTAGCGCGACATCTGCAAAACGTGCCATTGTCGAGTTTTGACCACTCGTGATGGTAATAAGAGGAATCAAATGACGCTTAATGACGGGCAATAACGTCAGAATTTCACTGCTTTCACCAGAATTAGAAATCGCAATCAATACATCATCTTTGGTCAGCATTCCCAAGTCACCATGACTGGCTTCTCCAGGATGCATAAAAAAGGCAGGCGTTCCTGTTGATGCAAAGGTTGCTGCAATTTTACGTCCAATATGCCCAGATTTACCCATACCCGTGACGACAACCTTACCTTTACATGCAAGGAGCAGGCGGCATGCATCTTCAAAGCGATGATCTAATTCGCCTTTTAAAACATCAAGCGCATGTTGTTCTGTTGCAATGGTTGCCAAGGCAGAAGTCAGTAAACGGTTTGGCGTAAGCTGAATGGGTGTAGTAGGCATTGAGTGATCCAAGTTGATGAACAACTTCCAATATATTGGTATAAAGATGGTGCATTATGACAAAAAGCACAAAGCGAACGCAAAGTGATTCTACAGTGATTTGGTGTATAACAGTTGCTTTTGTAATCGATTCTTGACTGTTGATTCATCAATAATTCTTTTTAAAAATCCGCGAATATCTCTCGTCAAAGATTGAAGGTATGCTGCTAATTCACATCTTGTGTTAATTTATCGCGCTAGGCTTAGACTCTTATCATATAATGCCTCACTTTTCATTTTGTCTATTTTCATTAGCCTGTTGTTAAAGGATGCTTCATGTCATACGAATCTCAGAACACCGCATCAAGTTCGTCATTGAGTTCACTCTCTCTGCATAACTCAGAAACTCGTCGCAAAGAAATCTTTGTGCCGCGTGTTGCAGGACAGATCGGACTATATGTGTGTGGGATGACCGTTTATGACTATTGTCATATTGGACATGCGCGTGTCATGGTGTCATTTGATTACATGGTGCGTTTTTTACGCTCACAGGGCTGGCAAGTGAAGTATGTGCGTAATATCACTGATATTGACGACAAAATTATTGCGCGCGCCAATGAAAACAAGGAGTCGATTCAGTCGTTAACGAAGCGTTTCATTGATGCAATGAACGAAGATGCGGATCGTTTAGGTTGCGCACGTCCAGATTTGTCACCGCTTGCCACCGAGTACATTGATGAGATGCAGGGCATGATTGGTACGCTGATCAAGAAGAATCATGCTTATGCTGTAGAAGATGGTGATGTTTATTACTCGGTAAACTCTTTCCCACAATATGGACGTTTATCAGGTCGTGCGCAGGATGACTTGCAGGCTGGCGCGCGTGTCGATGTCGATTCAGATAAGAAAAATCCCTCTGATTTTGTCTTGTGGAAATTAGCCAAGCCGAATGAGCCAGCATGGGAATCACCGTGGGGAACAGGTCGTCCAGGTTGGCATATTGAATGTTCTGCAATGTCGACCTGTAATTTAGGGAATCATTTTGATATTCATGGTGGTGGTGGTGATTTGCTATTTCCGCATCATGAAAATGAAATTGCACAAAGTGAAGCGGCAACAGGTGAAACTTATGTCAACACATGGCTGCATGTTGGGTTTGTGAATGTCGATGGTGAGAAAATGTCTAAGTCGCTAGGCAATTTCTTTACGATTCGTGATGTGATGCAACAGTTTGCGCCAGAAGTGATCCGCTATTTTATTGTAGGAAGTCATTATCGTAGCCCATTAAATTTCTCAGATAGCGCGCTTAAAGATGCAAAGCAAGCACTCTCACGTTTTTATCAGACTTTAAAAGCAGTGAATGAGTTACATGAAACAATTGTGGTGCTAAATGAGCAAAATAAAGCTTTAGTAGCAAGTATTGAAGCGCGTTTTAATGCTGCGATGAATGATGATTTTAATACGCCAGAAGCAATAGCGACCTTGTTTGAGTTAACACGTGAAATCAATCGTGTACTACGACTTGAATCTCCCGAAGAACGTGCACAGGCACTTGGTCTTACTGGTGCTTTGCAAAAGCTTGGTGCAGTTTTAGGCTTATTACAAAGTAATCCTGTGGAATTCCTACAAGGCGAAGCCGATGCAGGACAGGGATTAACAGCAGAACAAATCGAACAGCAAATCGAAGCACGTCAAAATGCTAAGGCTGCAAAAGATTTTGCTTTGGCTGATCAAATCCGTAAAGACTTATTAGAAGCAGGTGTGGTACTTGAAGATAGTAAAAACGGTACGACATGGCGTCGTGGTGAATAACTACTGATACATGTAACTCATTTTTTGCACACTTGATCACATTAAAGATCCTGGATGTACGAAATACAGGCGGTTTGTTGCGAGGTTTCTTATTAGTTTCATATATACAAAGTAGATTTAAGCATTGGCATAAAACCTGCTTATCTTCTACCTTGTAACTTCTTGAAACTCTCTGGAGCCTGCGCAATATGACAACCTTTAACACTGTTTTAGATGAGCCATACGTTGCACCTCAAATCGATCTTGAGCTTGATCGCTTCTGTTTACAATTGGCAATCGAGGGTGCAAGTCCTTATTTGTCATATGCAAATAAAATAGAGTTTTTGATGTTGACGTTCAAAAATAAACGATCTGATTTTCCAAAATCGGTTCGTTTATTATTAAGACTTGAATTAACTGTACTGATTGAAAAAATACAAAAAATACGTGGACGGCTGCAAAAGAATTTTGTGAATTCATAATCTTTGAGTCATTAGAAAAACCCGCTACGGCGGGTTTTCTGGTTTTTAGAGTAGGGTTGATTGAATTAGCAAAAAATCTTTCGTTGAATGGCGTAGCCATTACATGAGTAGTCTCGGTCAATATCCGCACACAAAAAGCTATGTGTGATGTCACAATAAGCGGCTTTCCATGCGGCGAATAGTTGTGATTCCAAGTCAATTTGCGCATCACGCGTGTAATTGGCGTTGTATTTCATCACGATTCGAAGTGCAGGTTGGGATTTATCATCCTGAGACATAAACACACTATTTGGTCGATTTGTTTTGACTTTCTTTCCTGCGCTATTCATCTCAAACCGATATGCCTTTTGTTCAACTCGACGAGTATGCTTATCATCGTGATTAAGCAAACAAATATCGACAAATTCCAAGTAACCACCTTCCGCTAAGATTTTAATATCATGACAACATTCAGCAATTTGTGCTTCCGTAATGTTGTATGTCGAACGAATTTCTTCAAAATCGGTAATTTGTTTTAAGTCATGCATCATGCGTTCTACAACATTTTGAATATCTTGCAGAGGAAACGCCTTATCTTGAATACTTTCTGCCTGAATCGTTCTCATTTTTTGACGTGAAGTCATACTGAGTAACAATGCTTTCCAACGATTTTGTTTGGTTTTTGCCTGTGCAAAAGGTGTATGAATTGTAGAGGTACTATTTGCAGAAAAGCCTTCTTCGAAATGTTTTGCGACATATTTATGAAAACCATTTTCAAAGCTTTTTTTAAATTGCTGCGATGAGTATCCGAATTGCATATCCCATTTTTCTTGATAAAAAACGGCAGTTTGATTGTGCTTATTCATAATGTCGCCTCTTCATGTTCGTATTGAGATTGTGTTTCATTGATTTAATCTAACTAAAACGTAAGATATATCTAACGAATTAAGTTGTCAACTAGTGACATACATATATGTTCGGGTGTATCTTACGCATATCGGCTAACACCTTTATAATGCACATATTTATTTTTTCGGAGATTACAAATGTCCTTAGGCTCGAAACTCTATGATTTACGTGCCCAGAAAGGCGAATCATTACAACAAGTCGCTGATAATATAGGGATTACAAAGACTCATATTTGGGAACTAGAGAAGGGAAAGAGCGCTAATCCCTCTGCTGAGTTGCTGAAGAAAATTGCGGATTACTATAAAGTGACGATTGATTACCTCATAGACCCGAATCAATCCGAACCAGGTTTGAATGATGAAGCGATGGTGTTTTATCGTGATTTGAAATCGCTTGACCAGAAGGATCAAGAAGTGATACTTAACGTGATGAAAACACTACGAGGCAAGGGAACGTGACGGGTAGCGCAAGTACAGAACTTTTACTAGATTTGATGGAGCTTGAAGACCATAAAACTCCATCAGATGTTGTAGAAGAAATCTTGCGCCAAAATCCCAATCTTGTATATCCAACACCTTTAGAACGTTTCGTTGAGCTTGCAGGAATTGAATCTATTAGCGAGCTTTCAACGGATGGTTTTGAAGGGATGTTGATTACCAACCCTGAAAAGTCGCGTGGTGCGATTATGATTAAAGCAGGAACTTCACCACGCCGTCGACGTTTTACGATTGCACATGAGTTAGGTCATTTTTTATTACCTTGGCATCGCCAGCAGAAATTTAGCTGTAAATCCTCTGATATTAAAGATAGCAGTCAAAATCGCGGACTTGCGCCAGAATTGGTATCAATAGAAACCGAAGCAAATACGTTTGCATCTGAATTGCTTATGCCAAGCTCAGCATTTAAAAGTTTAATTGATGATTTTGAAACGCCGACATTGAATGCCTTAACGACTTTAAGTGAGACATTTGATGTCAGTTTTGAGGCAACGGTTCATCGTTATAAAGCACTATCAAATAAACCCTTAGCATTTGTATTTTCTCATAATAATATCGTGCGATATTGGGTGAAAACTCAAGAAATGCCCTACGCTTTAAAAGTCCGCAAGGATCAGGCCTTACCTCTACGTTCCGCCAGCCGCAATAATGGAAATTCAGTGAGTGATTTTGAAACCATTGCAGCTCATATTTGGTTAGAGCCTCATAGTGAGTTAGCTTTACCCAGAAATATTATGGAGCAGACGATTCATCAATCTTCAGGCTATAAAGTGACATTGTTATATGTGGAAAATCTCTTTGGGCTGGAATACGATCAAACTGTAGATTTCCATGATGATTTAGGTCATGAACTCGAATTTAATCAGGAAGTGATTTATCCCGAAGCAATCGATGAATATACTGGTGATGTGGTATTTGATGAGTCCATTTAAATGATAAGAAGTGACTTATTTTGTTTTGCTTTTAAGTTCGTTTTGCTTTTAAGAACATCAATTCAATCAAACTAACCGTTGTCAAATGTGGCATAATATGCGGTCTTGAAAATAGCCTAGCGCTATTTCTACCTTATTTTGTGTTTTTACGGGAGCAATGCCATGCGCTTTGTCGATGAAGCAGTGATTTATGTCGAAGCAGGTGCGGGCGGCAATGGCGTGGCAAGCTTTCGGCGTGAAAAATATATTCCATTTGGTGGTCCAGATGGCGGCGATGGCGGCAAGGGTGGTGACATCATCATCGAAGCTGATGCGGATGCCAATACTTTAGTGGATTATCGTTATACCCGTAAATTCCGTGCGGAACGTGGTAATAATGGTCGCGGTGCAAACTGTTCAGGTCGCGGTGCACCTGATGTGATTTTGAAAGTTCCTGTTGGAACAACGATTGTGGATGTGGCAACAGGCGATGTGATTGGTGATTTAACGCAAGCAGGTGATCGCTTACTGGTTGCTGCAGGCGGTGGCGGTGGTTTGGGTAATACTCATTTTAAGACATCGACGAATCGCGCACCGCGTAAAGCATTACCTGGTTTTGCAGGTGAGGCACGTGATATCCGTTTAGAGTTGAAAGTGATTGCTGATGTGGGTTTATTGGGTTTACCCAATGCAGGTAAATCAACCTTTATTCGTGCAGTGAGTTCGGCCAAACCGAAAGTAGCAGATTATCCATTTACGACGCTCGTACCTAATCTGGGTGTGGTGGATGCTGATCGTTATCGCTCATTTGTGATGGCAGATATTCCAGGATTGATCGAAGGTGCGGCGGAAGGCGCGGGGCTAGGCATTCGATTCTTGAAGCATCTTGCACGTACACGGATTCTGTTGCATCTCATCGATGTTCAACCTATGGATCAGTCTGATCCTGCGCATAATGCCAAAGTGATTATGGATGAGTTGGAGCGTTTTTCACCTGCGCTGGCTGAATTGCCTGTCGTATTGGTTTTGAATAAGCTCGATCAAGTTCCAGAAGAAGAACATAACGCGATTTGCACACATATCGTTGCAGAGCTGGGCTGGACTGGCCCTGTATTCCGTACATCAGGCTTAACAGGCGAAGGTACAAAAGCTGTGGTGTATTACCTCATGGATCAAATCGATCTGGAGCGCGAACGTGAAGCTGAAGATCCAGATTTTGCTGAAGCACAACGTCAACGTCGTCAACGTTTAGAACAAGAAACCCGTGAAAACTCACTGGCACAGCGCGAAGCGCATCGTGCCGCTCGTCGTGCAGCGCGTGAAGCAGCAGGCGATGATGACGATTGGGATGACTGGAACGAAGACGATTATGATGTTGAATATGAGTACGTTCGCTGATTTGATAGATTGAGAAATGAAAAAACCGCCAAAATTATGGCGGTTTTTATTTGAATAATTGATTATTAATTTCACATCGCATTAACTATTTTTCGACAGAGCCCCACCGCCTAATGCCAAATAAAGCAAAGCGGTATCCTGATATTGCTGGACTTTGGTTTTTACTATCGACAAAGCAGCTTTATGATATTGTCGCTGTGCATCTAGAACTTGCGGTACACCAATATTACCAAGCTGATAGCTGGTTTGAACGAGTTTCAAAGTCGATTGAGCAGTGTCCAATGCATGCTGCTGAGCTTTGATTTGTTGATCATCGTGTTCAAGCGCTTTTAATACATCAGCGACTTGACCAAAGGATTGCAGGACGACTTGTTGATAATTCGCAAGCGCGCCTTGATACGCATCTTCAGCCGCATGTTTTTGTGCTTGCAATGTCCCGCCATTAAATAACGGTGCGCTTAATCCACCAGCCAATGCCCACGCATTTGAGGAAATATCAAACAATTTTGCTGGCGTTAATGCCTGTTGAGTCATGTTGGCATTGAGTGTCAAGCTCGGATAAAGGTTTGCTGTAGCTACACCAATTGCAGCACTGGCAGCGTGAAGCTGTGATTCGGCGGCCATAATGTCAGGGCGGTTACGTACAAGTTCTGACGGTAGACTCAGCGGTAATTCAGCGGGCAAGTGAAACTCGGTAAAGGTGAAATTAGGCTCGTGCCAGTCCGCAGGGGCTTGACCGACTAGCACTGCCAATGCATGTGTTGCTGCGCTCAATTGCTGTTGCAAAGGTGGTAATAACGCTTGATCTACTGCAAGCTGGCTTTGCGCGCTGAGTACATCAGGCTGTGTTGCTGATCCAATAGATTTTGCGGTTTGAATGAGCGCAATATTTTTTTGATCATCGGCAATAATTTGCTCGATCACTGAGATTTGCGCTTTAGCTGATGTAATGCCCATCACTTGTGAAACGACATTACCTGTTAATGATAATTTGGCTGCGTCGGTTTCATACATTTGATATTGAGCAAGCGCTTTTTGTTGCTCAATACCACGACGTTTGCCACCTGCAAAATCGAGTAAATAACTAACTTGTGGTCCAACGGAATAGTAAGTAAATGGCGAGATATGGAAGTCACTTGGGCCGAATAGTGATTTTCCATATTTCTGACGACCAGCAGAAGCTCCTAGTGAAACTTGAGGATCAAGTGCACCAGATGCAGCGTCTACTTGCGCCTGAGCTTCAGATAATGTGGCTTGCATACTGGCTAGATTATGGTTGCCAGCCAATGCTTGTTGCATCACATCGTTTAGTTGCTGTGATTGGAAGACTGACCACCAGTTAGATTCAATTTGTTTATCCATGACGATATGCTGAGAGTCAGTGTTCAATTGATCGCCTTCGCGGGTAAAATTCTTCGTTGAAGGTGACTGCGGTGCAACAAAATTTGGCCCAACGGTACAGGCTGACAAGAATGCAGTTAAAATGAGCGAAGTCAGTAATTTCATTGAATGATGTGTTGAATGCATATCTGATTCCCTTATTCCATAACTGCTGGGTGTTCACTAGATGGTTTCTGCTGCGCTTTTCTTAAGAAAAGAAGCATTGGAATGAGTGCGATGGTCAGAATCATAATGAGTTGATAATCATTAATATAAGCAACCATTGCTGCTTGTCGTGTGATCTCACTGTTGAGTAGGGCAAGACCTGAGGTCGTGCCTAGATCTACATGTTCGGCTTGCAAAGCCGGTTGTGCGGCGGTGTTAAACGGTGTGATTTTTTCAGCAAGACTGGCGTGCATAATTTGTGTGTTTTGTGTGAGCAGGATTTGCACCATCGAAATCCCAATACTACTGCCCATATTTCTCATTAGGTTAAAGAACGCAGTCCCTTCGTTACGCAAGCTCGTCGATAACGTTGCAAAAGCGACGGTGCTGAGCGGTACATACACGAGACCAATGCCAAAGCCCTGCAAAACCCCTGAAATGATGATTGGCCATTCATCCATCAGTAAATTAAATTGCGTCATTTGCCAGAGTGAAATTGACGTCAATACCAAGCCAAAAGCCATCAGCGCGCGTGCATCAAAACGTCCGACTAGGCGTCCGACAACCAACATGGCGAGCATCGTTCCCGCACCACGCGGAGCAGTCACTAATCCAGTTGTGACAACAGGGTAGTTCATCAATCCTTGCAGCATCGGCGGAATAAGTGCCAATGTCGCAAATAAAGCCACCCCGACGACAAAGATAAATAGATTACTGGTCAGAAAATTTGCATCTTTAAATAATGCAGGATTTAAGAAAGGTCGTTTATGTGTGAACATATGCACGACGAATAGATAAATCGAAACCACCATCACTACAGTTTCAATAATAATTTCTGGTGAGGAAAACCAGCCTTTTAATTCACCACGATCCATCATGAGCTGTAATGCGCCCATGGCAAGACTTAGGGTAATAAAACCAAAGAAATCAAATCGATTATTTGGATTTCCTGCTTTTTTAGGTAAAAAGAACAATAAGCCTAAAAATGCGAGAATCCCAATCGGCACATTGATATAAAACACCCAACGCCAGTTGTAGTTTTCAGTCAGCCAACCACCTAGAGCAGGACCTAAAATCGGCCCCATAGTCACACCAACACCCCAAGCCGCCATTGCACTGCCATGACGTTCAGGAGGATTAATGTCAAACAAAATCGCCTGTGATAGCGGTACTAATGCAGCGCCACTAATACCTTGTAATAAGCGAAATAAGACGATCTCTGGTAGGTTTTCGGCAAGACCACACAGTGCAGACGCAATCGTAAAACCTGCGATTGAGACCAAAAAAATGAATCGACGATCATAGCGATTGGCGAGCCATCCTGTCAGTGGAATCGTGATTGCCGCAGCCACAATATAGGATGTCAGTACCCAAGACATTTGATCTTGTGTTGCTGAAAGCGCACCTTGCATACGTGGTAATGCAACGTTGGCAATCGTCGTATCGAGCGCCTGCATAATCGTTGCCAGCATCACTGAAATGGTGATGACGCCACGATTTTTGCTGAGCGCTGGCGAAATAGACATTAATGCGCTCCAAAAAACGAACGATGATATTGGGTATCAACTTTGGCGAGCGCACTGAGGCCAGAGTGCAGTGGTAGTTTATTTGGATTTTCAATAGAAATTCTGATTGGTAAACGCTGCACAATTTTCACCCAGTTACCAGTAGAGTTTTCAGGTGGCAAAAGTGAAAAAGATGATCCTGTGCCTGGGCTAACACTGATCACTTTACCAGTGAAAGTCTGATCGTATGCGTCAATGCTAATTGTCGCAGTTTGTCCTGCACGCATATGTGCAAGATCAGTTTCTTTGAAATTAGCCTCAACCCAAATGTTGGTATTGGAAACGAGTGAAAATACAGGTGCTGCCGCGGCAATGTAATCACCAACCTGTAGTTGTTCGACCTTAGTGACAATGCCGTCAATCGGCGCAGTAACTGTGGCATAAGACAGATTGAGTTTGGCACGTTCTAATGCAGCGAGAGCACTTTTTACAGCAGGTGTTTCGTCACTTGCGATCTCTACATTTCCACCGAGTTTGGCAAGAACCGAATTTGCATCTTGCTCAGCAGCAGGAATTTGTTGTTGAGCTGCTTGTAATTGCTGTAGTGCTTTATCAAGTTGTGCTTGTGACGAAATACCTGCAGCAGCTAGCTTTTTCTGGCGATCATATTCGCGTTGTTGATAAGCCAGTAAATCTTGTGCTGCCTTTGAGCTTGCAGATTTTTGGTGATAATCAGCCTTGGTTGAATTCACTTGTAAGCGTGCAGAGGCGAGTTGAGCTTCCGCTTCATGTACAGCAATCACAAGCGGACGATCATCGAGCTTGAATAATACGTCGCCTTTGCGCACAAACTGATTATCGCTCACATCAACTTCCGTCACACGTCCTGCAATACTCGGGCTAATTGATACGCGAGCGGCTGAGACATAAGCGTCATCTGTACTGATGTAGCGCCCACCTGTCAGATATAGAAAAGCTGCAATAATGACGAGTAATACGGGGATGCCGATCGTAAAGATTCTGCGATGTCTTCCCATCCAGTTTTGTTTGATGTCACTGTTGGTGGCGTCATCACTTTGGGCGTTTTTGTCAGCAGTTGTCATAGCGAAGAACCTTTGTGCGAAAAACTTTGATGTTGGTAGGCGGATATAATGGCATTCACTTGGAACATCACGATGCTTTCAATCTCGGTAATGCCTTGTTCGTGATAATCTTTCCAGCCCATATTGTTCAGCACAGCTCGACGTGATGACTTAAATACAGTCACTTGACCGAGCAGCGTTTGGGCTACAATTCTTGCTTCTGATATGGAAATTTGGTCTTTCAAAATTTGTGCGACCAATGCTGCAATAGATTCGTGTAACTCACGAACAAAACCTTTATAAAGTCGTTCAAATGCAGAAGTAGGATCTAGTTGTTCGCGAGTATAAATGCGCGAAATCTGCTGACGTTCAGGAGTATCTTGCAGCACAAAATGAATCATTTTGAGCATATAGCGATCAAGTAGCGCTCGATAATCTTCGTTGGTCGTATTTGGATTGTTGAGCGCAGTTTGAATTTGAATGAGACTGTCGCCTAGACCAGCGCGGTAATAATTAATAATTGAATCAATAACAGCAATATACAAACCTTCTTTACTGCCAAAGTAATAAGGAATTGCGGCGATGTTAACGCCAGCCTCGGCCGCGAGTAGGCGAGTAGACGCTTTTTCATAGCCAACAGCACTATAAATTTTTAAACCTGCTTCAATCAGCTTTTTGCGCGCGATTTCACCGCGCTCTAAGCTTTCACAAGTTTCTGAGTTTGTGACTGGATCAATGTTTTCTAGGGAGGTCATTTTAATGATTTTGAATAAAGTGTGTGAATAATATAAAGTCAATCGATTGATTAAGTCAAGTGAATGAATTTTTAAAGTAACTATGCTATTGCTACATAAAGAGAAATTAATTTGAATAGCCAAGCGGTACGCTGTGATATACAAAATATGGTGGCATGAGCTAACGGTTGATTTTTATCTCCTGATTTTGTAGTTTTTGTGTTAATTAAATGACAGTAAAATTGCTGGTATCGCGATTCTATTGATATTTCCCTGATTTGTAAGTGCAATGCCTTATTGACTAAATTCAGGGATAGGGCTATTTTTGAACCAGACACTCTACATGGATGGAGGAATAAAAATGACAGATCGCGTTATCAATGAAACCGATACAGTTAAATTAGAAATCACGTGGCATATCCTCGATACGACAACTACAACTAAGTACGCGATTGCAGGTTCTGATCTTAGAGGTGCAGCTTGGGGATTGGATTATTTAATAGGGACTTGGATTGACAAGACTAGCAATGAAGTTCATTTGAATGGCTTAGCAGAGCATACGCCTATTTTGTTATTTAAATATCTTCGAGAGATGTTAGAGCAGGCATTTATTCAGAGTCTGGAAACTGATTTAACGATGAAAGTTGATAGTACAAATACGATCAATGTTAAGATTTCAATTGAATCGGTTGGCGTAGCTCCAATCTTTGTATCGTAATCGGTCATTCCTATTCTGAAATATTTTTTATCAGTTGATTTAACACAAAACCTGCATTAATCAGATTTTGTGTTTGCATATAATTTATAAAGTTTGACAGAAATTCCCTATCTGAATTAGATGGGGAATATGTTGATTAGTTAAACAGATCTGTCATGACAGCGACTGAAGAATCGCATGCATGATTTAGACAAGGCAGCCCAAACCCTGCTTCAATACTTTTTAGAAGCGAAAAGTGTGTATAGAAGGCATTGCTGTGTGCCGTGCTTGTTCCGTAGTTTTTCAGAACTAAGGAAACAACTTGGTTAGGAATGTTGACGGAGTAATCGTTTTCATCCCAGACAACGACAATCGCATTATGCCCACTGCTCCAAACAGGAGAGCTTTGGATATTTTTTACCAGTTTCTGAACGGTTTGGTCACCGCGATAAATCAAACCTGGATTGAGACCCGTTTGAGTTCCGTTATTATTTGAATCATATGCGCAAAATACGCCCGCGCCACTTTTGCCATGCATGTCATTACATTGGTTTGGTGCGATAAATGAATATGCTGGAACATTGCCCGTTGCCAGATCAGCATATAATCCATTCACTCCATCAAATCCATGCATGTTACCTAATCCATTTTGCTGAATGCTTTGGAAATAGACAAAAGGATTATGTTTTGATGCATACAATGCAACAACATTGCTGGTTGTGGGCTGAGGATTGCTAAGCACAGTTAAATCGTCAGTATTGGAAATAATGCCATCGCTATTATCAATTCTATCAGCCCCAACAACAGGTAGATTTTCTTGATAACTTCTCCAAGTGAGTCCAGCGCTGGTGAGTTGGTCGGCGATACTTTTACCCACGGTATTTGCTGAGGCAAAAGACGCTGTACCATCGATGTTCCATGCGCCTGTTGCAGGATTACCTGGAGTACCTGTCACTTCGTTCGTGTAGTCAATCGCTGGAGTTGCTGCATCCATTCCTGTACCTGAAATTGGACAGATTCGTGCAGAAGAACTTTCATTTGCATCTGTTCCAGCCACGATGTTGCTTTGACAGGTGCTGTTGTGCCAATCGGTATTATTATCGCTTTGGACGCCGAAATTAGAGCCACCAACAATTTCTAAATAGTTCGTTAGACTCGGATGACCAACGGCATAGTATTTATTGGCTACGTTTGATGAGTTTAGCAATTGATTGATATATGGTGCGTTAGGATTACCTACGATTTGCCCATAACCATGATTCTCCATGAGGATAACCCATACGTGATCCAGATGAGGAACACCTGTTGGGATCATACCTTCAGAGGCATGGGTTGAACCACAACCAGATAAGTTACACGACAAAGATACGAGTGCCATCATTGCAGCTAATGGCTTGATGAATAAAGAGTGCTTCATAAAATCGATCCATAAAAAGTATTGTATATGAGTAACTTGAAAGTACATTTGTTTCAAATTGTAAAGAAGAATATCTTTGTAATATGACAACGATATGAAGATTTCCACTTAAATGTTACTTGTAAAAATAAAAACAATTGTTTTTTGTAATAATTTAAGAAGAATTGATGTTTGGAGAGAATTGATCTTGAGTGGACTTGGAAATGACTAAAAGATCTTTGAAAGAGGGGAGTAAAAATGAATAGAAATCAGAATCTAGAGGGATAAAGAAATAGATTCTCATTTATTGTGATTTTAAGAAAAATGATTTGAATTGGTATCGGAAAAATTTAAAAAAGAAAAATACACTTTTTATAAATAACAGCTTTTACTCTTATCTTGTATATGGTGGGCCTGCCCAGACTTGAACTGGGGACCAACGGATTATGAGTCCTAAAAATAGTAGATTGACGCACATTGATGAAACTTGATTTTACAATTAAAAATAATGGCTTATTGAAATTATCATAAAATCAAAATAGACTGAAATGGATGTAAATTGCTCAAATTTGGCTACATGGTGGCTACATGGAATCTTGTGTAGCCAAATTATCCGAGATTCAGTCATGTCAAAAGTCCGTTTAACTGCTGGTCGTATCGACAAGTTGGTTTGTCCAACTGATAAGTCACAGGTCTTTCTATTTGATTCAGAAATTCAAGGGCTGGCTGTGCGCGCAACGCCAGCGGGTAGTAAGTCTTTTATCTTTGAAAGTAAGCTAAATAGACAAACTATTCGCATGACCATAGGCAGTGTGCAAACGTGGACAATTGATGCCGCATATAAAGAGGCAAGGCGGCTCAAGTCATTATGTGATGCTGGTTCTGATCCTCGTTTAGATAAAGCAGAAAAGTTAAAAGCTAATGAGCGCAAATATCAAGAAGCTCAACGGCATGTTGTGACTCTTGGTGATGTATGGCCTAGATACTTAGAAGCTCATAAAAATACATGGGGTGTACGTCATTACCGTGACCATGTGAACCTTGCAAAAATTGGCGGTGAAGTCCGACTGCGTTCTAAAAACAAAATAACTATTGCCGCACCACTGGCAGCACTATTGCCAGTTCGTTTGTCGGACCTTACATCTGAGCGCTTGGAGTCATGGCTTACGATAGAAACCAAGACTAGACCCACCAGTGCAGCATTAGCGTTTCGCTTGTTGCGTGCGTGTTTGAATTGGTGTGATGAGCAAAGCGACTTAACTGGACTAATCCCAATCAATGCGCACAGAGCAAAGAAAGTCCGAGCCGTATTGCCAAGGGTCCAAGCTCACGATGGTTGTCTACAGAAAGAACAACTTCCTATTTGGTTCAATTCGGTGAAACATATTCCCAACGCTGCCATTTCTGCATATTTGCAATCATTATTACTTACAGGTGCAAGGCGTGAAGAACTTGCAGAGCTTGGCTGGGATGATGTGGATTTTCGCTGGAAAAGTATCTTACTCAAGGACAAGGTGGAAGGTGAGCGCATTATTCCATTAACGCCTTATGTGGCGTATTTGTTGAGTGGATTACCGCGTGTTAATCAATGGGTGTTTGCGAGTACACGTTCCGAATCAGGACGCATTACAGAGCCGCGTATTGCTCATAACAGAGCTCTAATGACTGGCGGCCTACCTCACTTAACATCGCATGACTTGCGCCGTTCATTTGGTACGCTTGCTGAGTGGGTGGAGTGCCCTGTCGGTATCAGTGCTCAAATTATGGGGCATAAACCGTCCGCACTTGCTGAGAAGCATTACCGCCGCCGTCCGCTCGATTTATTGCGCCAATGGCATGAAAAGATTGAAAGCTGGATATTAAATGAAGCTGGTATTCCATTTGATGCCGAGACGCTCAAAGGTAGGTTGTTTGTAGTGAATGAATAAGCTGTACGAAACCGAACTAATGTATATAGGGTTTCGTTCGTTTCGTACAAAGTTTTAACGGTTTTTACCCTGTCTAGGCTTAGCGGCTGAAACACTGGATACCTTCACCAGTCTGGCGGGGTAACTTAATTTTGAAGGGTGCGCTTGAAGGAGTGCATGATGCGAACATATGTCGATAAAGATACGTTTTTTACCCATACCGAAGAAACAACATTAGAACGTGAGCGACTTTGGATTAAGTGCCAAGAAAATAAAAAGCCTGCACCATTGTGTCAATTTCGCGGTGATATAGCTGGAACGACATTATCAGAATACCTTGAGTATGAAACTTGGACACCAGAGCAAGCTGCCTGTTTAGTTTCAGGCATTAAACCCGAATCCTTCCGATATGTCGCCGCACGACCAAATGACTCGACCTATCATACAGGTGTTAGCTTATCGAATATGCAGTTAAATGGGGCAGAAGCTTTTATTCCGAGCATATCAGGATCAAAAGTATCCGTTTCGTATGAAGGTATATTCTCGTTTGAAAAAAGATTAAAGGTTTTGAAATTATGGGACGCTAGAGAAAACTCACCAGCAAAAGTTAAACCGACTGATTTTGTGGCATGGTGCAAAAAACAAAATATTGATACTTCTTGGCTTGCTGAAGTGGGAAAAGAGAGTCTACATGATTCACAGAAAAATCAAGAAATTCCAAGTTATCGGGCTGAAGTGGAGTTTCCGCCTAAAGATTGGAAACAGCAAGCTCGAGAGTATGGGATTGAATGGATGAATGCCCAGCGCGCATTAGGTAAAACGGTTGGACTGGATGATATTTCGACTGCTGTTAGAGTGCATTTTATTGAATCGGGTTATAAAACCGACAAAGGAAAACTACCTTCAGCTGGCTACATTAAGAGAGCTGCGCTAAAAGGAATAACTGGGCGAAAACCTAACGGACAATAGCCAAAAAGGTTCACTAACTTGAATTTGCCACGTAGCATTGCCATATGGCAAAAATTTGCCATTATCAAAACAATATAAAACAATAATTTAGTGCAATAAAAACTATTAGGTGGCAAAAATTTGCCACGTTGAACTGAAGCCTCCTTGATTACATTAGATACAGGTGGTTTCAAATGGCTACACAAGTACCGCAACTCACACTTACAGAACTTGAGCGAATGATTGCAACTGGACAATCACTTGCTACAACAAACCAAGCCGCAAATTATCTCAACATCAAACCTCAAACGCTTCACAAATGGGCTTGTTACGAATGCGGGGCGTTACAGCCCGTAAGAGTTGGTCGTGCGCTTCGATGGCGTTTAAGTGACATTGCTGCCCTAATTGCAGGGGGTGCAAAATGAAAAAAGACTCAGCCCTTTTACAGACTAAGCCCTCGCAAGCCGATAATAGCATATTTCAAGGCACAGATAATCCGCGCGAACTCAGAGCAATATCTGCACTATTGAAGCGTCCACATTGGCGTAAAGAAATTGACAATATTGCAGGATGTTCAAATACACCTGACTTAATATCGCGTATTAAAAAACGTGGATTAGATATACGTTGTAAGCGTGAAATAGTTATAGACCGCGATGGTAAGAAATGTCGTAGTGGCATTTATTACTTAACTCAGTCGGCTATTCGGAAAATAAAAATTTGGTTAAAGCGACGAGAGCAATCCCAGTTTTCTACTGGGAGCTAAGGTATGAACAGAGTCAAAGCCAAAGGTAGACGCGACAGTGGTACTTTTGTTGCACTTCCTACGGTAATTCTTACTTCAGATAATTACAGGACATTATCACCTGTTGCCAATAAACTATTTTCTTGCCTGCTTTCTCAATTAACATTTGGAGAGGGCGGGGCTAAGAATAATGGTGACCTTTGTGCATCGTTCTCAATAGCTAACAAGTGGGGTATTGGTTCTAAAACCACACTTAATAAAGCGATAAAGGAACTTTTAGAGCGTGGATGGATAGAGCGAACTCGAACAGTTGTTTTTACCACTGGTGAGCGAAATAAGCCGAACTTGTATGCGTTTACTTATTTGGCAATAGATGAATGTGGAGGCAAGTGCACGGCAACACGTGCACCCTCTAGCAAGTGGAAGCAATGGACTCAAAATTAGGCGACTGGTACAGTTTTTTATCATCACTGGTACATTATCTGTACCTATTGCCAAAATAAGACCACTTTTAACTTGTTACAAGTACATTAAATGTACCTATTAAGCTGATTTTGAATTGTTGACTGGTACAGTTTCTGTACACCTCTATAGAATCTACCATAGGTATAGGATTTAAAAAGCATGGCTCAATATATTTTGAAGTGAACAGATTATTTAAGTTGGTTGCATCATTGATGGAATAAAAAATGACTTTAACCTTGAAACAAGAAGCATTCTGCAAAGCCTATATTGAGTTAGGGAATGCCACTGAAGCATATAGACAGTCCTATGATGCTGTAAAAATGCAGCCTGCTACGGTAAATAGAAAAGCCAAGGAGCTTATTGATAACGGCAAGATTGCGGCAAGGCTGGATGAGTTACGCGCTGAACATTTGGAGCGTCATAATGTCACTATTGATAGCTTGATTATTGAGTTGGAGGATGCGCGAAAAACTGCAAAAGATAATATGAATCCATCTGCAATGGTTAGTGCTACGATGGGAAAAGCTAAGTTAATGGGTTTAGATAAACCGAATAATGACAACCATTCTGGAGAGATAATTATTACTCACGTCAATGCACCTGATGGTTGCTGAAGATATTTTAAATTTTAAAACCGCTTATCCAGTCGGATAGCGGTATCTTTTGAAGGGTTTATAGGTTTAACTTGTAGGATTGTTCGAGTCTAATGTGCCTGTTTCAGCGCTGCCTTGGTTGGATGTGGTCTGACCGTCAGAACCTTCATCTGATGGAGTATCTTTCGCATGTTTTGTATCAATAATGGTACATTTTTCACCGTGTGGATAACCAATAACCATCATTCCACCGACACATTGAACTCTAACAACGTCGCCTTTGGACAAAGATGCAGCTCTAGACTGCTCGCTTTCATTTAGATTTGCTTGAACTGAATCTAAACTTAAACTGTCGCCAGCCGAGAGAGATAAGTACATTGAGTCAGCAATACCTTTGTTTATTGATAGAATAGTTCCAGTGATAATCAGAGGCTTATCTTTATATTTGCTATCTGCTGCAATTTCATTTTTATGGTAATCCTTATAAAACTTGACCGCAGTGACACTTATTGGCGGGGCTGGTGGTGTAGAATTATTGGTTTGAGTAGAGTTGGGTGATACAGTTTGATTGCTATTTTCGTTCGATGCTGATGCTGTATCTTGAGATAATCGCAATGCATTTTCTGTATTTGCTTGGTCGTTAGAAGGAGAAGATTTGATACAACTGTTTAAGGTGGCTGAAACAGCAAATATTATTATTATGCCGAGAAAAATTACTCCAAGAAACTCTCCGAGAGAGGTCTTTTTTTTGTAAGGCTTTGGATTTGTTTGATCGATGTAGATTGATGGTGCACCACAATGTGGGCAAGTTGGAGCTTCACTGCTCATTTTCCCACTACATTCGTGACAGTTAACTAAAGCCATGTTGGTCATTCCTTTTATTAACTCAACTCTATCAATGATTCGTTGATTAGTAAAGATTAAGAGTATTTATTGTTTTGGATTCAATAATTCCACAATCGTAAAGTAGTACGCATTGATTTGACTGATGCTTAATCAAAAGCAGTCAGAATAAAAATTTAGATTAAACGATATTTGTAACGACTGAAATAGATGAAAAGTGGCTACATGGTGGCTACATGAAAAAATTAGCGACTTGATTTTATTTTTATTTTAATCATAACTATCTGATAAATATGGTGGGCCTGCCCAGACTTGAACTGGGGACCAACGGATTATGAGTCCGCTGCTCTAACCAACTGAGCTACAGGCCCATATTTGGATAAAATCTTTAATTACATGTTGTTGCTTGTTTATACTTTTATGCAAAAGCAGTGAAAAAGTACA
>JAGWUI010000007.1 GCA_028868515.1 Gammaproteobacteria bacterium | reverse complement strand
CGAACTCAGAAGTGAAACCTCTTTGCGCCGATGGTAGTGTGGCATTCGCCATGTGAGAGTAGGGCATCCTCAGCTCATTATTCCAAAAGCCCCCTTAAGTTTCTCTTAAGGGGGCTTTCTTATTGGGGCGATGAAATTATATTGGCTTTGTTCAGCTTTATCCTAAGTTCATCTTCTGTTTTTGCTGCGTGAACATTCATTCTGAATGATCTTTTTGGTATGGCGGATGGTTATTAGACGTTTAGGAATTTCAGCGTTATTTTTGGATGTACGGCAACGCTCTATTCATCTGAAGGATAGGTGAGAGATACTCAGTTTTATAATTATGCGATGACACTATAGGTTTAGATATTTTTTAACTTCACCAACTTTATTGGCTGGTGAAGTTGCTATATATAATCTTATTTCGGTTAAGCGACGACTTTCAAATCCTCGAGTTTTTCTAAATTACCTGATTCTTGAGCTGTTACCCACTCACTGATCCATTCGGCAATTTTCTTGGATTCGTTGAGAATTGACCAATGCCCTCCATCGAGTTCTCTGCGGTAGAGCTCTTTAACCCAGTGGGTGAGATCGTCAAATAAGAACGCATTTACATAGAGGTCTTTTTTAAGAACAATCAGATGGACAGGGCAATGCGCATATCTTTCTTTTGGCATTG
The DNA here is from genome assembly GCA_028868515.1 of Gammaproteobacteria bacterium. Taxonomy (GTDB): domain Bacteria; phylum Pseudomonadota; class Gammaproteobacteria; order Pseudomonadales; family Moraxellaceae; genus Aquirhabdus. The sequence goes on along the minus strand of JAGWUI010000007.1, from coordinate 117,620 downwards.
TCATCTTGCTGATGAAATTTGCACGATAGAGACGTACGCCATATTGACCATCTTTGGTTTGTGTTGGGTTTGGATGTGGCTCACGAACTCCTTCACGAACTTCTAAATATTTTGACCATTTATTACCTAGTCCATTTTTCCAGATGAATTCAGGAAGTACTGGCAACTGAAACATCATGATGTACCACGAACTAAATAATTGCTTGATCGCATTATGTTTAGGATCGGTCGATGGATGACGGAGTCGGCGTTGCATCCAGTGTCCAGCATGATCAAGTGATGGGCCTGATAATGATGTGTAAGATGCGATACGTCCTTTTAGGCGATCGGTTGTGACCGATTCCCAGCTTTGGATGGAGCCCCAGTCATGTGCGACTAAGTGAAAGCGGCGATCAGGAATGACTGCATCCACAACAGCTTTCAAATCTTGTGAGAGAAGATCAAGGCGATAGTCTGAGATTTTTTTTGGAATATCTGATTGTCCAGCGCCGCGAACGTCATAAGCGATCACAAAGAATTTAGGCGCAAGTTGCTCAATGATGGGCAGCCATACAACATGAGAATCTGGGTAGCCATGAACGAACACGATAGGAGTATTTTTAGGATTCCCCCATGTAATGGCATGTAAATTAACGTTATTCGCACCGCGAACAAATGAACTATTTGAAGGAGTTGTGGACATGGTTACTCGATGATCTGTTATCGTGGCTGGATTATGCCTTGAAACTAGAGTGTTTTTATAGTCTCAGACTTATTGCAAATAACAGTTGGCATCCAAGCATTAATCAGTTTAGTCTATGAGAGCTGTTAGTTTGTCTTAAAACTTTAATAAATCTTAAGGATTGAAGATTATGAAAAAACTCATTGTTGCGGCAGTACTGGTCGCTTCTTCATCAGCAGTGTTCGCAGATAGTGATATTGGTTGCGGTCTCGGCACACAAGTTTGGCAAGGTCAGAAAGGACTGCTTCCTAAAGTATTTGGTGCAACAACCAATGGTACTTTTGGTAACCAAACCTTTGGTATTACCTTTGGTACATTGGGCTGCCGTCAAAATGGCGTAGTCACCGCATCTGCTCGTTTGGGCGAATTTATGGGTGAGAACCAAGAGAGTTTGGCGCGTGATATGGCTGTCGGCCAAGGCGAGAGTCTAAATGTGTTGGCAAATCTGATCGGTATTAAAGCTGAAGATAAAGCCACTTTCTTCAAAGCGACAAAAGATAATTTCAGCACAATTTATGCTGCAAATAATAAAACAACAGGTGATGTGCTTGCGTCATTACAAACAGTGATGTCTCAAAATTCAGCATTATCTATTTATAAACTGGCTTAAGCCTTTGTTCATTCTGATTTAAAAAAGTGTGAGAAGCTCCGTTTGATACGGGGCTTTTTTATGAGTTGAAATGTCAAGATTAGAATAATGATGTTTGTTGAGACATATTCTTTTGTGATACGAGCATCAATGGATTGTGGTAATGGACTGTTTATGAAGGGTATGGATACAACACGTTTTTTGATCGGATTGATCTTGGTTCTGATTTTACCCAATACCTATGCTGAAACGTTTTCATCAACGAATGAAGATGCGCTTGCCTCTGCGCGTTTGCGCGCTAAAACGTTGAATCTCGCGCATTCGCAATATTGGCAGCGTTTGATGTTTTACCGTAAAGACGATCAGGGTGTGAAAAGTGCGGTCACGCAGTCGAGTTTTTTTCTGGCTCAAGATGGTCAGACCAATCCAGAAGCAGAATTGGATGCGACGTTACGCGGATTATTTTCACCGAATATCGCTCATCCAGATTAATCCGTCGCGTGTTTATTTCCCGTACGTCGTGATTGGCTGGTTGAGCAATTGCAAATTAAAGAGACGGATTTACCCGCAATGCCATGTCCTGCACTGACTCAATGGTTAGATGGGATACAGCCACGGCATGTGACGATGGTGTTTAGTTCGGATTATATGAATAGTCCGTCTTCGATGTTTGGTCATACGTTACTGCGTCTTGATCCTGATGATAATGAACAAACGCGATTGTTGTCGTATGCGATTAATTATGCGGCGAATACGGATAATTCAAATAGTGCGCTGTATGCACTCAAGGGGCTGACGGGATTGTATTCTGGTGCTTACTCAATCATGCCGTATTATGAAAAAGTCAAAGAATATAATGATTTTGAAAGTCGTGATCTCTGGGAATATCGACTGAAATTGACGCCTGATGAGAGCCTGCGACTGACAAAACGAGTCTGGGAATTACGTTTTGTTAGTTTTCCTTATTATTTCTTGCATTCCAATTGTTCTTATCAGTTATTGAGCTTATTAGAGGTTGCGAGACCTTCATTATCATTGCAAAAGCAATTCCCTGTGTATGCCATTCCGACGGATACGTTACGTGCAAGCTTAGTGAATGGGGATTTATTAGATAAAGTGACGTATCGCCCTGCATTTGTCAGTCGGTTGAATGCACAGGCAGATCATGCACCACCACAAACGATTGCAGCAGCTAAAGCATTAACGGTTCATCCTGACGAAGAGGTGAAAGATCTAGCGCCTCAGCAGCAAGCACGTGCACTCGAGATGGCCAGTGATTATCTCTATGAACGGTTTGTCGCGCATGAGATTAGTGCTGACTTTGCGCGTCCAGCAATGCGTGATCTCCTTATTAGACGCAGCAAAATAGATGTTCCTGATCAGCGTGTGATTGTGCCAACACCTACCATAGATCCATCGCAAGGTCATCTGACAAGTCGAATTGCGGTCGTGGGCGGTGAGTCGGCTGGTCGAGGTTTTGCGGATCTTGAATGGCGTCCTGCTTATCATGATTTATTAGATTCAGTCGGTGGTTATCGACGTGGTGCAGCGATTAATTTTTTGCAGACTGATGTCAGAATCCAAGAGGATCGATTGTCACTAGAGAAATTGACGTTGATTTCGATTGATTCGCTGAGTCCGATAACTGATTTTTTTACACCGTTGTCTTGGAATTTGGCTGTGGGCATAAGACAAGTGCCCGAAAGCAGTGGACATTTTAGTACTGATAAAACGCATGCAGTGAGTTATGTGCGAGGTGGAGATGGTTTTTCTTGGCAATTGGGTTCTGCGCTGTGTTATGGACTGGCAAGTGCAGCCTTGGAAGCTGGGAATGCCTTAGATAAGGGTTGGCGTGTCGGTGCAGGACCCACAGTCGGATGTTTATGGAATTTGCCGCAAATGAGTATACAACTACAGAATACAACTGATTTTTGGCAAGATGATCATATCTGGCAGAATCAGTGGCAAATTGGGCTGCAAGTTCCTTTAAACATGGGCAATGCTCATCAACAAGCATTGAGATTTGGATGGCAACAAACTCAGCAAGGCAGTTTGCGGTATCAGGAAGCTAGTGCATCGTGGCTGTTGTATTTTTAAGCGAATTACCCAGAAAATTTGATCGTTGGATAAAGTGATTTTCTAAATGTACTTATTCAGATAGTGTATTTGTTGAGCATTTATTCCGTTATATAGTGGCCTAACTTTTTGGTATGAGAATCATATGATGTCTACAGATCGATCTTTCCTAGGGCATCCAAGAGCGCTTGCACCGTTATTTGCGACGGAGCTATGGGAGCGCTTTTCCTATTATGGGATTCGTCCGCTGCTGATTTTATTTATGACTGCGACGTTGACCACTGGAGGTTATGGGTTTGATCGACCTACGGCAGGCGCGATTGTTGGGATGTTTGCAGGCTCTGTTTATTTGGCGACACTCCCTGGAGGTTGGCTTGCTGATCGGGTGTTTGGACAGGCGCGTGCGATGTGGTGGGGCTGCATTTTGATTGCGCTTGGACATTTGAGTATTGCCTTATCGATGGAATGGGGCAAACCGCTGTTTTTTGCAGGTTTAGGGTTTATTGTTCTGGGCACAGGATTATTTAAGACCTGTGCATCCGTCATGGTTGGGCGATTGTATGCGCCTGATGATCCACGTCGTGACGGCGGTTATTCCATTTTCTATATGGGCATTAATCTTGGTGCCGTTGTTGCGCCGCTGTTGACGGGACTTCTATCTGAACGATTAGGTTGGGCGTGGGGATTTGGTGCAGGTGGATTAGGAATGCTGATTGCGTTGTTGATCTATCGGTTTGCAGCGAAAGCTACGTTTGATCGACTGGCGAATGACCTACCTGTAGTTTCTTCATCGGCAATGATTAAAATTTTGATCTGTTTATTGCTGGTGATTTCAGCCGTTGTAGGCTTGGTGTCGATGTATTCCGCAGTGGTTCTTGCGGATGGCATGACCTATTTTTTAGCAGCTACAGTGTTCATTTATATGACGTGGTTGCTGGGTTTTGGTGGGTTGACGTCGGAAGAAAAAAAACGGGTATTGCTGTGTCTGATTATTTTTATTGCAGGAACCGTGTTTTGGTCGGCAAATGAGCAACAGCCCACCGCATTGAACTTATTTGCCAAGGATTTTACCGATAAAAATATTGCAGGTTTTACGATTCCAATTTTGTGGTTCCAGTCGATTAATCCGATTTCAATTATTGTGTTTGCGCCGATTTTTGGGGTGCTTTGGCGCTATTGGCCTTCGCGAGAGTTATCAGCTAGTTTAGGCAAGTTTGCTTTAGGGATGCTGATTTGTGCTGTGGCGTTTGGTTTGATGTATGTGGCATCGAATAAGATTCTCGCAGGTCAACATCTGGTTTCACCACTGTGGTTGATTGCGACGTATGTGTTGTCTGCCATTGCCGAGTTATGCGTGAGTCCGATTGCTTTGGCTGCGATGACGCTGGTTGCGCCGAGACGCTTACAAGGGCAAATGATGGGTTTGTGGTTTATGTCATCAGCGTTGGGCAATTTGATCGCTGGTTTGACAGGTGGTCATGTAAATCCAGAGAATTTGGCAGATATGCCTGCATTGTTTGGACGTACAACAATTTCATTATTGATCGTCGCGGTTGTGCTGCTGGGATTAGCGCCTGTGATGAAACGTTGGATTCGTTGAAATTTATACAGAATATCCCCTGATTATTGTAGGGATAACCTGTGGTTGTCCGTTTTGAATTGTATTTTAGGGCGACCAAAGGTCGCCCCTACAAAAAACATGATTTTTATCAATCCAACGGATTAATCCTTCCCAGCGCATAGCGCACACGTTCAGGCAATCGTTTGCTCATCACTGCAATTGCATTATTCAGTGTGCCTGGCATACAGACGACTTGTCCTGAATTCACAGCCTTCCAACTTGCACTGACGACATCTGCGGCATCTGACCAAAGGATTTCTGGGATCATTTTGGCTTTTTCCGCGACATTCATCACGTCGTGAAACTCGGTGTGGGTGAAACCAGGACAGAGCGCGGTGACGCGAATTCCTTGGCTGCGGACATCCATATCCAAAGACTGCGAAAAGCTCAAAACATATTGCTTAATCGCCGAATACATCGTGCCTTTACCTGGAGGTGCAAAAGCAGCAAGCGATGAGACGTTAATGATCCGTCCCCATTGTTTTTCTGTCATATAGGGCAAAACCGCATGACAGAGTTCGGTTACGGTGTTTACCATCACTTGGAGTTGGGCTTGCACCACCTGAGGAGTTTGTTGACTAAAACTTTCTTTGGGTGAATAACCTGCATTATTGATCAAGATATCAATCGATAATTCACGCGTCGCAATTTCATCCATGAGTTCAGCAACCGCACCGACTTCCGCTAAGTCACAGCTGATTGCTTCCATCCGCTGCGGATATTGGGTCTGAAGTTCAACAATTAAGTCTTCCAAACGATCTAAACGGCGAGCCACGAGAACGAGTTGATGCCCTTCAGCAGCCAGTTGTCTGGCGAATTCAGCACCTAATCCACTGGAAGCACCTGTAATCAGTGCTGTGTGTTGAGTTGTCATGGAAATCATCCTCGCTTGTTCGAAAGTGGCATAGCTGTTTTCATCAGAAAACATTAGAATCTCGTTCGTTGTTAGAGAGTATAGGGATAAGATGGTGGTTTTGCTTGAGCAAAATCGCGCTCTAAAACGTTAGAAAAATATTTTGTGACCTTAGCGTCACAGCTTATATACACGTAAAAGCATTACAGCGTCATTGTCTTGGCGTACACTCTACACAGTTTTTTTGCGGCTGGGTGATTTTCGCACGGCAACAAAAATAAAAGCAGATTTGTTTCACCAATTTTTTTGCTGTTTCACTTCCTACTTCAGGAGCTCTAGGCATGATTTACTCTGGTAATGCCATTTCCGTCCAGCATGTAAGCGACGGTATCGCAGAATTCAAATTCGATTTGCAAGGTGAGTCGGTTAACAAACTGAACCGTGCAACTGTGCAAGAACTTAAAGCGGCGACCGAAGCGATTAAAGCTGACGCAAGCGTTAAAGGTCTGATCGTTACTTCAGGCAAACCAGTTTTTATTGTTGGTGCAGACATCACTGAGTTTGGCGATAACTTCGCTCAAGGTGAAGCGGGTATCGCAGAATGGTTAGATGTGTTGAATGATGTATTTAACAAATTCGAAGACCTCGATATTCCTAAAGTTGCAGCAATCAATGGCATCGCGTTTGGCGGTGGCTTTGAAGTATGTTTAGGTTGTGAATACCGCGTTGCTTCAACAGCAGCTAAAGTGGGTCTACCAGAAGTTAAACTGGGCTTGTTCCCAGGCTTCGGCGGTACAGTACGTTTGCCACGTGTCATCGGTATCGACAATGCACTTGAGTGGATTGCAACTGGTGCGGAAAAACGTCCAGAAGCAGCATTGAAAGACGGCGCAGTTGATGCAGTTGTTGTTCCGGAAAAACTTAACGATGCAGCGATTGACTTGGTCAAGCAAGCTTTGGCTGGCAAATTGAACTGGCGTGCACGTCGTCAAGAAAAATTGGTTCCAGTTAAACTGAGCCCAATTGAACAAATGATGGCATTTAACAGTGCAAAAGGTGTGATCCTGTCAAAAGCAGGCCCAAACTACCCAGCACCAAAAATTGCATTAGAAAGCATTGAACAAAACGTCAATCAAAATCGTGATGAAGCGGTCAAAATCGAGTCTAAAGGTTTTGCTAAAGCTGCTGTAACGCCACAAGCCACTGCATTGATCGGCGTATTCATGGCAGATCAAGTCGTCAAGAAAATGGCGAAAAAGTGGGAAAAACAAGCTCACCCAATCAAACAAGCGGCTGTTCTCGGCGCAGGTATCATGGGTGGCGGTATTGCTTACCAAGCGGCAAGCAAAGGCACTCCAATCGTTATGAAAGATATTCGTGACGAAGCGTTGGCACTGGGTATGGGCGAAGCGACCAAACTGCTTGCTGGTCAAGTGACTAAAGGTCGTATTACTCCAGCGAAAATGGGTGAAACCCTATCACGTATCCGTCCAACACTGAACTACGGCGATTTCAAAGAAGTTGATATCGTGATCGAAGCGGTTGTTGAGCTGGAAAAAGTGAAAGCAGCTGTATTGTCAGAAGTTGAAACTTTGGTTCATGACAACACCATCCTTGCTTCAAATACTTCAACAATTTCAATTACGTCATTGGCTAAAAACCTGAAACGTCCTGAAAACTTCGTCGGTATGCACTTCTTCAATCCAGTGCACATGATGCCGTTGGTTGAAGTCATTCGTGGTGAAAAATCATCAGACCAAGCGATTGCAACGACTGTGGCATTGGCACAAAAAATGGGCAAAGTCCCTGTTGTGGTTAATGACTGCCCAGGTTTCTTGGTTAACCGCGTGCTGTTCCCATACTTCGGTGCGTTTGATTTGTTGCTGAAAGACGGTGCAGATTTCCAACAAATCGACAAAGTCATGGAAAAATTCGGCTGGCCAATGGGTCCTGCTTACCTGCTTGACGTAGTGGGTATCGACACTGGCGTACATGGCGCGAAAGTCATGGCGGACGGTTTCCCAGATCGTATGAAGCCTTCATTCAAAGGCGCGATTGAAGTGATGTACGACAACAAACGCTATGGTCAAAAGAATGGCGTTGGTTTCTACAAATACGAGCAAGACAAGAAAGGCAAGCCAAAGAAAGTGGTCGATACCACAAGCTATGAATTGGTTGGTCAGACTGTCACTGGTGAAAAACGCGAATTTGATCCACAAGAAATCATTGATCGTATGATGGTTGCACTGTGTAACGAAATCGTTCGTTGCTTGGAAGACAAAATCGTCGCAACACCAGCAGAAGCAGATATGGCGTTGATCATGGGTATCGGCTTCCCTCCATTCCGTGGTGGTGCAGCACGTTATATTGATCAAGTCGGTGTTGCAGCATACGTTGCACTCTGTGACAAATATGCTCACTTAGGCAAAGCCTATGAAGCCCCACAAATGCTGCGCGACATGGCAGCTGCTAACAAATCATTCTACGGTTAAGGAGCGAATACTATGACAACGTTAAATCCACGTGATGTGGTTATTGTTGATGGCGTGCGCTCTGCCATGGGCCGTTCTAAGAACGGTATGTTCCGTAACGTTCGCGCAGACAGCTTGTCAGCAGAACTGGTACGTGCACTATTGATTCGTAACCCAGGCTTTGACCCGAATGAAGTTGAAGACCTGATCTGGGGTTGTGTAAACCAAACTCTAGAACAAGGGATGAACATTGCGCGTAACATCGGTTTGCTCGCTGATTTGCCAAAAACTGTTGCAGGTCAAACTGTGAACCGTCTTTGTGGTTCATCCATGCAAGCAATCCACACAGCTGCTGCGCAAATTGCAACGAACCAAGGTGATATTTTCATCATCGGTGGTGTAGAGCACATGGGTCACGTCGGCATGATGCACGGTATCGACTTGAACCCAGAAGCATCTAAGCACTATGCTAAAGCATCAAACATGATGGGCTTAACTGCTGAAATGCTGGGTCGTATGAACGGCATCACCCGTGAAATGCAAGACGAGTTCGGTGTTGAATCACATCGCCGCGCATGGGCTGCAACCGAAGCGGGTCGTTTCAAGAACGAAATCATTGGTGTTGAAGGTCATGACGAAAACGGTTTCCGCGTATTGTGCGAAATCGACGAAGTGATTCGCCCAGATGCTAACCTTGAAGCATTCAAAGGCTTGCGTCCAGCATTTGATCCACGCGGTTCAGTGACTGCAGCGACTTCATCAGCATTGTCTGATGGTGCGTCTGCAATGCTTCTGATGAGTGCTGCTAAAGCACAATCATTAGGTCTGAAACCACGCGCTGTGATTCGTGGAATGGCCGTTGCAGGTTGTGATGCAGCGATCATGGGTTACGGTCCAGTACCAGCAACTCAGAAAGCACTGAAACGCGCTGGCTTGTCAATGAACGACATCCAAACTGTTGAGTTGAACGAAGCGTTTGCTGCGCAAGGCTTGTCAGTTCTGAAAGCGCTTGATTTGCTTGATAAGCAAGACAAAGTGAACTTGAACGGTGGTGCGATTGCACTCGGTCACCCACTGGGCTGTTCTGGTGCGCGTATCACCACGACATTGCTCAACGTGATGGAACAGCAAGATACTCAAATTGGTCTCGCGACGATGTGTATCGGTCTGGGTCAAGGTATTGCAACGATCATCGAACGTGTTTAAGTAGACGTTTTAAATAAAAAATCCTCGCCTAATGCGGGGATTTTTTGTTGTATATGAGTTGTTGATAGAGACCTTTTGAAAGAAAAAATGTTCATTCCAAAACGCTTCTATCAGCTATCTGCTAGTATCAGTAAAATAATCAAGCAACTAGCGTTAAGGAAATGAGAGGTGTATGAAAATTCTAAAATGGATTGCGATTTTCGTAGTGATTAGTGCGATAGGTTTTTTTATTCAAAATTTTTATACTCATACCATGTTTGCGCTTGATAGGAGTATGCAGAGAGTCGTCACTAAACTTAGCCCTAAATTGCCAATCACTAATGATTATGGTCTTTTATTAACGCGAATCACATATAGTTCTCCGACATTGCATCAGTATTTTAGTATTCCTAGGAGGGGTGATTCCGATTTTCATATTTGGCAACTGACTGTAATGACATGTAAAAGTGAAATAAGTTGGGCATTCAAGAAGGGATTTAGAATCGAAAACACTTTCCAGCAGGAAAAAGATCCAAATTCAACGAATCTGGGTGTGAGCAAAACCATTGTTATTGATGATAAGTATTGCCAGCGTTATGTGCCTACAATTACAGCAGCTCCAGATAAAAATACTCCAACGGGTTTTGCTCCATAAGCATGATCACTGAGCGGAGTCGAAGTGCGTCACCGCTCATCGCACGTTTCGACTCCGCTCAACAATCTGCACTGATATTTTAAAACGGCCCTCGACTATAAATCTCTTCCAACCCTTGATTCAACTCATCAATGCGATCGCTATAGCTTTGTTTAAGACAAGCTACATTTGCTTTGCACATATGACGGTTTTTGAGCCAGACGTATTGTCGATCTTGCATTGCGCCACGACTGCCCATCGCCATGAGATGTCCTGAAACCTCAAATAACGTGGTCATTTTCACATCGAGTTTCTGCAATTCCACACTACGACAAATGGCTTGTTCATCGGGTAATTGTGCTTTTGTACAATTGATGCTGTTTTCCGCATAAGCTGATGTCAATACAGATAAAGTCAAACTGGTCATGAAAAATTTGATACAGAGAGATTTCGGCTGAAACATGGTTTGTTGTCCTTTTATGAATGGCATAGCAGGAATAGTCTGGATTTTATATAATAATAGACACCATCAAGTTTAATTTGGCAATCATGAAAAAGCGCATCAAATCGCGTTTAACAGCAGGAGCGTTCGCAATGACGTTCCTTTCTCAAGCCGTTCATGCTGAACTTGATCCAACGCTTGTGTCGAATACCGTTGATGTATTGACCGCACTTCATGCGATTGCTGATGTTGTGACGACAACCTCCAAACCAACCTCTGATTTACTCAGCCCAACAGCTGAGCAGCGTGCTGTGATTATCAATGAAATTGCACAAGGTGCAGGCTCTGATAGCGATGCTATTCAACAGATGATTGTCAGTGCACAGTCTCCAATACAGAGCGCTGTGGAATCAGCATCTTGTGCGCAAGGGAATCGAGTGGTTCCCGTTGCTGTGCCGCAATTTCCAAATAAACCGAGTTTTATCAATCCATCTCCCATCACACAGAGTACCGTTGTGAATAACTGTGCGGATACGGTGAGTGTGGATCAATGGAAGATGCCAACGCCAGAAACACTAGAGTTCACAGCCATGTTCCGACCTATGCAATCTGAACAGGTCAACACGTGGCGATTCAAGATGAAGCGACAAGGGAGTGGTATCTGGGAATTGGAATCACGCGAGAATGTTGGTTCAAGTAACTGATCATTTTGAGTTCAGATAATATTAATAATGTTTTGACAATAAAGACGTCATTATGTAAATTTCTTCAATAATCAATTATTAAAGAACTCTAACATTATGGAATTTACATCAAATCATGTGACGAAATTTTATTGGATTTTATTGCTGTTTATGTGCCTTCCTCTTTTGGCGATGAAAGTAATAGGTTGCGTGCTTTATTTGGTTGTGCTTGGCTTTGCTGTCCGTTCCATGACTAGTCAAGTGATTGTATCTGGAAACAGATTGACCAGTAAAAATATATTTAAAGAGCGCACGATTAATATTCTGCCTGAGTCGCGTATTTATATTTGTAGGAATATGCAATCAATCAATTTCGTACTTCGATTTTATGATTACTCAATTAAAATCGTAAATCCAGATGAGACATTAAAGATCAATGCGAATGTGAACGATGCAGATACGCTTTATCAGATAGTTGCAGGACTTGAGCAAAAGCATATCTTGCCAGTATGGCTAGAGCGATTTTCTAATCAACCCTCGTTAGCGTTAGATGACAACTTAACAATGACTCGAAACGGCATTAAATATAAAAATAAGGTCTATCTCTATGACAACCTATCTGGGATGAAGCTGGAAAGTGGTTATTTCCGTTTGATGGCAAATGGAAAATTGTGGCAGACAGCACTTCTTGCTTTACCTGTTTCAGCTATTCCTAATATCGTGACTTTTATGACCTTAATGAATCAAGTCGATATTCATTAAGGTTTAGAGTCTCCTCACACACTTGTACGAGGTGTGTGAGGGTAATCCATATCAGCGGGCTGTTGATTTGTTATACATAAATAAAACTGAGCCAATCATCATTCCAAGACCAAGCAATATGACGAACCAGAGATCACCTTTCTTCGCACCTTCAATGGAGCATACGGAAGGATCGCTTGGCAGATAGCGCACTTTGATGATAGGCATGCCTTTCAAATGGTCTATGATTTCTTTATCGACACTACCATAGCAAGAATGATTTCCACCGCTCTTTGTCTGAAAGTTTGGAGCGATGTCGTAGCCTATTGTAACGCCACCCTTTGTTTTTTCAGTATATTTATCTAAAGGTTCACTCACGACATCAATCCCTTCCGTTTCGAGACGTGCATGACTTCGATAGTCACCAAAAGCAGAAAAGAATAACCATATGCCGAGAACCAATATACAGAGTGCCACTAATATGTCTTTCATTATTTTCCTTTAATATTTAACAAAGTATTGATGTAATAAAAAGATATGTCGTTCTTTTGTACGAGTTTAATTAGAATAAGGTTTTTGTACCATAGATTTCTATGCAAAATTTTTATTAATGATGCAGAGATATAAAGCAATTTTAAACTCCGAGAAATTTTTATTTATTGGCAAATTCTGCCATGCAGAATAACAAACCAAGCGCTTGCTTTGTTAAAGCGTCGTGAGCATACTCGAAAGCTATCGAATTAGTATTGCACCTACAGGTTTGTACCATGAGCGAATTTACTTCTTATTTCAATGAAACCCACGAACAAGTCCGCACAACGATCCGTAAATTTGTGGCGGAGCATATCGCGCCTCATATTCGTGAATGGGAGGAAGCGGGAACTTTTCCTCGGGAGCTTTATCAACGTGCAGGCGAGGCGGGCATTTTGGGTTTGGGATATCCTGAACATCTGGGTGGGATTGCAGAAGGCGATGTGTTTATGAAAGTCGCAGCCAGTGAAGAACTGATGCGATCAGGTTCAGGTGGTTTGGTTGCAAGCCTTGGTTCGCTGGATATTGCCTTGCCACCGATTGTGAAATGGGGGAGCGAAGCCATACAACAGCGCGTTGTGCCTGAGTTACTTCGTGGTGACAAGATTGCAGCATTGGCGATTACCGAGCCAAACGGTGGTTCAGACGTTGCCAATGTCAAGACGCGTGCAGTCAGCGATGGTGATTTTTATCGTGTTTCAGGTGCAAAGACCTTTATTACGTCAGGGATTCGGGCGGATTACTACACGGTTGCGGTCCGTACAGGCGGTGAAGGCTATGGTGGCATCAGTTTACTGCTGATGGAAAAAGGGATGCCTGGTTTTACGACGGGTCAACCCCTGCAAAAAATGGGTTGGTGGGCGTCTGATACGGCAGAATTGTTTTTTGATGATGTGAAAGTGCCGAAAAGCAACATAATTGGCGCAGAAAATGCAGGGTTCTTTGCCATTATGACGAACTTCCAGATGGAACGCCTCAATCTGGCGGTCATGGCGAATATGACGGCTCAGTTGGCGTTAGAGGAATGCTTGCGTTATGTGCCAGAGCGTGCGGCGTTTGGTAAGCCGTTGTCGAAGATGCAAGTGATTCGCCATAAATTGGCGGATATGGCGACGCAAGTGGAAGCGAGTCGTGAGTTTAATTATCGGGTTGCAGCGCGTATTCAAGCAGGGATTCCTGCGGTCAAGGAAGTGTCGATGGCGAAGAACTTTGCGACGCGAACCAGTGATTTTGTGACGTATGAAGCAACGCAGATTTTTGGTGGGATGGGCTTTATGCGTGAGTCATTGGTTGAGCGTTTATATCGTGATAATCGGATTTTGTCGATTGGCGGTGGGACACATGAGATCATGAATGAAGTCATTGCCAAGCAGCTAGGTTTGTAGGCTTTCTTTTCATCATTTGAGTACAACTGTGTTTATAATGTCTGATCAAGACACGCTATTATACAATCGCAGTAGATACGCATGATGAGTACGACAGAGATGACCGCATTAGAACAACTCGAAGTTTGTGATACACGAGCAACTCAGCTGCATTGTCTACAGTATTGGGCCAAGCGCCAACCACATAAGACATTTATGACGCAGCCTGTTGACGGCAAAGTATTGCATTACACATGGGGTGATGTTGCGGATCAAGTTCGACGTATGGCTGCATACTTGTTGACATTAGCTCTGCCACCACGTAGTCAGATTGCCATTTATGGCAAGAATAGTGCGCATTGGATCATGGCGGATTTGGCGATTTGGATGGCGGGTCATGTTTCAGTGCCTTTGTACAGTACACTGAATGTTGATAATGCAAATCACGTTCTGATTCATAGTGAAGCCAAGCTGTTATTTATTGGGAAATTGGATGGTCAATCTGATAGTTGGTATCAGGTTCGGGAGATTATTCCAGATTATCTCCCCTGTATTCGATTACCGTTATCGCCAGAATATCAAGGTGTGCCGCATTGGGATGATCTGATTCGGATGGTTGAGCCACTGGAAGATGAGGTTTTACCAGATCCTGCAGTGCTTGCGAGTATTATTTATACCTCTGGAAGCACTGGTTTGCCTAAAGGCGTCATGCATAGTTTTGCATCCATGATGGCACCCGGTAACGAACTGAATTCATTATTTTCCTTTAACGCTGATGATCGATTGCTTTCGCATTTACCACTTGCTCATGTGGCAGAACGTATCTTTGTTGAAGCATTATCACTTTATTATGGCTCTACAATCTTTTTTGTGGATTCAAAAGAGAGCTTTGTTCACGATATTCGTCGTGCCAGACCGACCATATTTCTTGCTGTTCCGCGCATCTGGATCAAGTTTTATTCAGATATTAATAAACGTGTGCCATTGATTGCGCAGAGTTTGATTTTTAAGCTACCAAGAATTGACCAATTCGCAAAACATACGATGCTTGCGGAACTGGGACTTGATCAAGTGCGTGTTGCCTTTACTGCTTCAGCGCCAATGCCTGCCAACATCATTGCGTGGTATCGCAGCTTAGGTTTAGAGCTGAATGAAGCCTACGGTATGACTGAGGATTTTGGATATTCACATGGCACGCGTTTAGGTGATGACCACTCTGGACGAGATGTGGGACGACCATATCCAGGTGTGGAATGCCGAATCGACACGACGGGCGAGATTTTGGTGAAAAGCCCTGCCATGATGTTGGGTTATTTTAAAAATGACAAACTGACTGCCGAGACGATTACCAGTGATGGTTTCTTGCGGACAGGTGATAAAGGAACTCAAGACGCAGAAGGTCGCCTCACGATCACTGGTCGCGTGAAAGATATCTTTAAGACCTTAAAAGGCAAATATATCGCGCCTTTGCCGATAGAGCGTCGACTGGGGCGGCATCCTCTGATTGCGGCAGTTTGCGTGTGTGGTACTGGATTGACGCAACCGATTGCGCTTGTGATGCTTGCGCATGGTCGTCCAAGTCAACTCACCGAAAGTGAACGACTTAACGTCGAAAAAGAGTTGAAGACGTTATTGCGAGAAACTAATGCTGAGCTGGAATCTCATGCAAAACTGGATTGTTTAGTGGTGATCAAGGATCCATGGACCACCAAGAATGGTTTTTTAACGCCGACGCTAAAAATTAAGCGGCATATCATCGAAGCAAATTATGCAGATTATTTAGACAAGTGGAGTCAATTGGGGCAATTGATTGTGTGGGAGTAGTTTGATTGTATGAGAGTGGTTTGTGTGGAAATCGTTGAAGCTGCTTAGCACTAAGCGACCTCTGCGTCATCTGGAATACACACACGATTTCTGCCATTTTCTTTGGCGCGATATAATTGAATATCTGCACAGTGGATCATGTCTAAAATATCTTCATCACGATTTGTTGAGCAGTACACGCCGAAACTGGTGGTGATGTGAATGTGCTGTTCTGCTTGAATCGGGATGATTTCACGTTCAATAATGAGCCTACAGCGTTCGGCAATTTGTCTGGCGCTTTCGAGGTTTGTATTTGGTAAAACGATCAGAAATTCCTCTCCGCCATATCGACCCACATGATCAGAGTCACGTAGTGATGTTTTGATACTCGCCCCAACATGACGTAGTACGACATCACCAATCGCATGACCAAAGGTATCATTTACATTTTTGAAAAAATCGATATCCGCCAGAATAATAGATAGCGGTTGTGATGTGGTTTGTTGTAATTTTTCCTGTGCTAGATGCGCACTAATCCCTCGGCGGTTTGCCATTTCCATTAAATTATCAGTCACGCTGAGTTGTCGATAATTCTCTTCTCTTGACTGCCAATATTTAACAATCAAATAGGTTGCTGCGATAAAGCTAAAATAATGAGGGATCATTAAAAATAATGTGCAATATAAATAGAATAACTTGGCATGTTGATCTGGGACGGCATCAAATATAAATAAAGGCGCATAAGGCAGAATATTTGCAATATATAAAGCACAGATGGTGAGAAAAGTAATCGCACCTAAGATGATTAATAAAATGGTGATCCGATCTTTAAATAAGATAATTGAAAATAATGGTGCAGCAGCCATAACCATGCCTGCAATCAGTGATAGATGTCCAATCACGTAGCCCATGGACATGAGGCTGAACAAATAAAATGATGTAAAAAAGTAGGGAGTGATTTGTTGTGCAAGCCGAGATGCTTCTAATTTATTTTTGAACAAAAGCATGATGAGCGAAATCATGATACATGCGATTTTGACGGGGATCGCTTTTTCGATCGTTTGCAGATTAATGTATGGCGATGGTCTAACCATCCAATAGATATCGAAGAATAAGTACTGACTAAATACAAATAAGATAAAATAAGGAATGATCATCGATCTTTGAACAGGCGATGATTCTAGAATAGCTCCAATTTTGGGGACTAGCCGATCAATGAACATAGCATTCCAACTAGACAAAGCACAATCTAGTGATTTATGTGTGTGCAATTGTACGAAAATAACTCAATTTAGGCTTTTTCTCAAGCCAAGTCGACCGATCAGTCGCTTTTTTGTGGGTAATGTATAGTCTGGGCGGTGGGCTATTTGATTGTGTTGTAAATCGGTTTCAGCTATGCTTCTGGCGCAGACAGAAGTCGATTTGGTCAACCTTGATCAAAATGCAAATACGGAACGGAATCCGCAATGAAAGAATTCTTCCTGATTTTTCGCTCGAGAAATCATCTTCAATTGTGATCTTAGTGATTGAGTCGAGCACTAGAGTGCTTCGATATCGTTCCCTTTTGTCTATTCTATTGTGGGCATGATGAAACCGTTTTAGGTTTTATTGAGCTGTCGTGCTGTGTGTTGATTTGTCATGATGAAATGGCAGCTATTTTTTCAATTCATTAATTATCTGAGGTTTCTTATGCAGAAGTTTGTGCGAAAACTAGGGCTTATGTCGTTATGGATGGGTCTAAGTGTTTCAGCGTTTGCGACAATCAATGGCTTTGATCCTTCAATCAAGTTTCCTCAAAAAGACAAAACAGCACCATTTCTTAAAGCACATTTTTATGCCAATGAAAGCGATCTCAATGATATGGCAGTGGGTTTGACCAGAGAGCAAGTCCGTCTATTGGTCGGTAGTTCACAACTGCATGCCAGCACTGTGACAGCGCATAGCATCAGCTATATTTTTAAGTTTAGTGAATTGGATAAGCATGAGCTGGTGTGCCAGTATGTGATTCAATTTGATGAGCATCAGCGTGTTTCAGGAAGCTATTTCGATAGCCAAGCGTGTGTGGATCACCTTCATCCACCATTGCCAGGTAGTGTGCAAGCTCAGGAAGCATCTGCTCCTACATCAACACCAGATGCACCAGCCACAGCACCTGTAGCACTACCTGATCAGCCAAAATTAACGATCCCGAGCAAGATGCTCTTTGGATTTAATCAGTCCAGATTAAAAGACCTGCCAGAGTCAGTCAAAGCGACATTAAGAACCTTTGCGGATCAGTTGAAGGCAAATAATGCAACATTAGATCGTGTCACGATCACAGGGTATACGGATCGTATTGGTGATGATGCCTATAATCAAAAACTATCGACCGCGCGTGCTGAAACGATTAAGGATTATCTGGTGGTGCGAGGTGTTGATGCCGCTAAGATCAATACCGAAGGAAAAGGCAGTGCTGAGCCAGTCGTGCAATGTTCAGAGACTAATCGGAAAAAACTAGCGGCTTGTTTAGCACCAAATCGCCGTGTAGATATCGAGTTTAAACAAAAATAAGGTTGTCTAAGCTCCTATAAAGATCCGCTTCTAATGAGGCGGATTTTTTATGTCTACGATTCGTCTACTTTCTAGTCCGATAATGATTTTTCGACCAAATGGGCAAATTCAGCAATGAGAGATTCGCGGCTTACCAACGGAGAAGGTTTACTGATATAACGGACAACCGTGAACAAAATGCTATTCGTCAGAATATAGAGCCGCGAAGGTAGATTCGCAATATTGCTGTTAATGCGAGTAGGTTGATGCAAGAAGTAGACGCTTAACGTCGTCAACATCTTTTGTTCTAACACATCCATGCCATCCATAAAGTCCAATTGTGACCAGTTGCGTATGACTTGCAGATATAAACCGCGATCAGCAGCTAGATAGTCCCAGACATCATTTAAGAGCAGGGTGACCCATTGTGATAGTGTAAGTTGTTGATCAGCCATATTTTGTTTGTCTATTAAGAGAATCAGTTGATCAACGATTCGTGTGAGCAGTGCTTTATATAAATCCTCTTTACAATCAAAGTATTGGTATAAAGATCCAATGCTAATTCCTGCACATTCTGCAATTCGTGCGGTCGTCGCAGCCGCCAAACCTTGTTGGGCGATTACGAGCGCCGTTGCATCAATCATCTGGTTGACGAGCAAACGTGAACGAGCTTGCTTGGGTAATTTACGCATGTTTAACCTTCTTTAAAATGCGATTTGAATGCGACTAATTCATCACATTATAGTATTTCTTGATGAATAAGTCTGATGATAAAAAATCATGAGGAGGCTGTGATGCGTGATTTATTTTGGGCACGAAAAGAACTGGCAAGACTAGATCCTATTCGTGATGCGCGGCGTTATGCACAGCTCACGTTTGAAGTGCGTTTTGGTCAACCGATGTTTATTCATGCGCTATTTTCTGCGGCATTTGCTTTTAACATGGGTGATCCGAAGATTGCGGCGGTGTTATATCGTGATGGTTCTGGCACGATCGTCAAACATACGCGTCAACGTAATTTTGAAACGTTGGTGTTCTTCGGTTTGATCTATCAGCATGGCGATGATGCAGAAGGGCAAAAAATCATTGCTAAGATGAGCAATATTCATAAGCATTTTAAGATTAGCAACGATTTGTTTTTGTACACCTTATCGACGCTGGCGTGCTTGCCGCGTCGTCTTTCTGAACGTCTTGCGGGCGAGCATGGATTAACAACGGACGAATTAGAAGCTCAGTTTCAGTTATGGCGAAAAGTAGGCGAACTCATGGGAATCCAAGAGATTCCCACAAGCCAAGATGACTTTCTCGCATGGATGCTAGACTACGAGCACCGCCATTTTTCACCGACACCTGCAGCCACGATTGTGATTGAAGCGCTGGCAAAAGAATGGGCGGAGTATTGGTATCCGAAGCCTCTACAAGCATGGGGTGAAGGTCTGTTTTATGCGTTCATTGATCCAGAAACTCGCCAAAGATTACAGTTAAGAGAGCCTTCTGCCGTACAAGAGCGAGCCGTTAAAGTGGCGGTTCAGAGCTTCTTTCGCGGTGTGAGATTACTCCCTGATCCTGCAGATCGAAGCTGGATGAAAGCCTTCGGAGAAGGCATCAAGGTGTATTAATGGGTCATTTCCATCGAGCTATGCTGTGGCTGTGTCCAATTCTGATATGTCCATTTTCAGGATACGTACAGGAACGTGCTTATGAAATGGCGTCTTGGACAATGGGTCACAATGGCTACTTGATGTGAGGCGATTTAACTCAGGGCCAATTGGTGCGCTGTCTTTGTAGCGCATGCCATAGCCATGTGGCAGTGTGACCATCCCTTGTCGTACAGAATCATCAATTTCAATGAATACGGGGATTTGCCCATTTTCTGATTCACAAATCGCTTGAGCGCCATCGGTTAATTCAAGGCGACTTGCGTCTTCGGGATGCATTCGCATTGAACCGTGTGGATCAACTTTCCGCCATTTTGGATCGCGATAAATTTGATTGGCGTTATAACTGCGCCGCTCACCTGCCATCAGAATAAACGGATAGTCTGTTGAAGATCCTTGTTTGGATTGCAATGCTCGCAATTCTGCCAACATTTCAGGAATCTCAAGATGAATCCGTCGATCTGGGGTTTTAATCAGCGACCAGACATCTTTCATTTCATGTTGACTGATAATCGTTCCTTCGCGGCGACTCAGAATTGCACGAAATAATGACGTGCCTAGCGTTAGGCGATTGCCCTGATGTCCTGCACGGCGAACCGCCGAGTAATGTGTCTGAGCATATTGTATTGCCAGTGGAAGCAGTGGCGCAGTTGCAGCAGCACCATCAGGCAAGGCCTTGCCCAAGGTGCGATAAACGATTGATGCGGCGTAAGGTATCCATGCTTTGTTACGCATCAATGTTGCGCCGAGTGCACCCATATAAGCGAGGTGAGCGGAGGCTTTCGGCTCTAATCTGGCGATGCGTTCGAGTGTTGAAAAACGATCAGGAATCATTTTCATTTTTTCCAATAGCCGCGTATAAATTTCAGGTTCGCTTAGGGTTTCAGCGAATGCAGGAAACAAGGCATGGCGCAAATGAAACGCGTTTTCAGGAAACTCTAGATTAAATCCAGTTGCTTCCCACTTTTCAAATTGGGATGCCGCAGGTAGCACATAATGCGCTAATCGTGCGGTTTCTGTCATCGCAACATCCACCACGACGAGCAATTCAAGCTGTTTAAATGCACGCTCAAATGCGTCGGTATTGGCGTAGGTGAGCAGGGGATTGGCACTATCCACAAAAATGGCACGAATACGATTTTCACCAGCCAGCTCGATCTCATCAGGCAAAATATTCGGCGGATAAATCCCTGCAATCGGGTGCATTTTATGATACGCAGTGAGTTTCAGTGATTTGCCTTTCTTTTTGCCTTTTGGGGTTCTCCGCTCATCGGTATGCCCCAGAATCGGTAAGAACATGGTGTGTAGGTTGTTACCACCTTGCTTGCCAAAATTTCCTGTGATGAGATACAGCAGTTTTTCGAGATAACCATTGAGTGTGGTATTTAAGGTGTGTTGGATGCCTAAATCAATACGCACACAGGCCTTGCGCGCGGTCGCAAAATCGCGCGCCACACGTTCGACATCGGCTAGTGGCACATCGGCACGTTGCACATAGTCTTCAATCGGAACTGCCTTCAGCTCTTGTTCAAGTGCTGCAAATCCTGTGCAATGTTCCGCCAAAAAATCACGGTCATGGAGATTGTCGCGGACAATAATCGCCAACATCGCGGACATCAGATAAGCGTCAGTGCCAGGTTTTAACTGTAAGTGAATATCGGCTTGTTTTGCAGTTTCCGAGCGACGAGGGTCAATGACCACCATGGTTCGCGTTGGATCTTTTTTGATATCACGCAAGGTATCGCGTGCATTGGGAATCCCATGCGCCTGAAACGGATTGGTGCCAATAAATAAGACGTAATCGGCATGTTCAACATCTTCGGTGGTATGACAGGTTTGGTGACCAAACAATCGTCCATTGACCCAGAAGTCGCCTGTTTTTTCTTGTCCAAGCGAGTTATACGAGTAGCGACTTTTCATGGCTGCGAGGATTTGACGGCTATAAGCACCGCCTAAGTGGTTGCCCTGACCTCCACCACCGACAAATGCAAACGCTTCGCCGCCATGTTGCTGGCGTAGCGTCAGTAAACGCTGGGCGATGTCGTCTAATGCTTCATCCCAACTGACGCGTTGAAAACTACCATCTGCTTGGCGTTTTAAAGGATGCTGGAGTCGGTCTTCGTGGTTTTGATAATGTTCTAAACGTGCGGCTTTCTGGCAGATATAGCCTTTGGTCAGCGGATGATCTTTGTCACCTCGAATACTGGTAAATTTGCCATCCTCAATTTTCACTTCTAGGCCGCAATTGCGCGAGCACAGGATACATGCGGTTTTTTCAGTGTTCATGATGAGCCCCAAACGCCATAGAGTGGTCTTGAGTATAATAAAATCGATTAACAATTACTCAGGTTTCACTTGCGTTGAATATGACTACTGTGTTCAACAAATTTGATCGATGCTCCCCATCCCGCAAAAGTTATCCGAATTGAATCCGAACAAAAGTTCGGTATAGGATATTTCCATCGCTACGCTATACGGTATCTCACCGAAAGGTTCAACAAAAGTTTGATGGCTCCGACAAAAGTTACGTCAGATTGAGCGTTGACCAATCCCTATCTCATCAATTGTTCGTCAATAAGTTCATCGATTGAAAGGAAAAATTGCTATGAATGCAACAGCAGTCAAAAGCGCTGTGTTCGAAAAATCTAAAACAAAATCACGCTATCAATTGCCTGATTTTGCAAATAAGCCTTCGATTCCTATTCGTCATTTAGAAATAGGATTCGACGGTCATGATGTTGATGTTGAATTCTATATGAATAATCAGTTTGCGACCTTGTTCTTCGCAACGCTGTCAGTCTTTTTGACTTACGGTGAAGACCTCGTGATCGAAACTGCGCGTCATCATCGTAACTTATTGACAGACCCTGTGTTGAAACAACGCGTGACGGCATTGATTGGTCAAGAAGCGATTCATTCAAAAATTCATAATGAATTCAATGATGCGATCAAACATGTTGATTATCCAGTGACACTGTACCGCTTCTTGGGCGAGCAGTTCTTTAAGCATGTATTCCTGCGCTTTCCTCAGCCGCTGAAACTGTCCATGATGGCGGGTATTGAGCATTTTACGGCTGTGCTGGCTGAATACATGATGAAGCATGAGAAGAATTTTTATTATTCTGATGATGCCAAAACTCGTGCGATGTGGATGTGGCACATGCTGGAAGAATCTGAGCATAAAGACATTGCTTACGATGTGTATCAGGTACTCAATGGCAGTTATCCACTGCGTATCAGTGGCTTCTTGCTGGCATACGGGACGATTCTGGGCTTGGTTCCTTTTGCCGCGTTCTGTGTTCCGATTGTGCGTAAACCACAGGAAATGCTGACCAAGAAATTCTGGAAAGATGCGAAGCGTGGTGTTGGGCTGGTATTTGGTCTTAAAGACGGCGTGTTTGGCAGTACCCAACGTCAGATTTTTGATTATCTACGCCCTAATTTCCATCCGAATGACCACGATACGACTGAGTATCTGGAATATTACAAAAAGAAATTATTGTCTGAAGGCGGGTCAATCCATCCTTACTTCGTTAGAGAGTTTACGCCCAAAGTGCAAGCGGCCTAAATTTCATTCGTCACCAGTCATTGATGTGAATATTGATGTAAAGAATGGCTGGTTTACTTTCGCATGACACATTGGGTGAATCATGAGTCTATTTGGTAAAAAAGTTAAGAAATCGAGTCAGCAAGCCTATGCCGTCGTAACAGGCGCGGGTAGTGGCATTGGTCGCAGTTTTGCGCTGGAAATTGGCAAACGTGGTGGCACAGTCGTCTGTGCAGACATCAATCTCGCTGCCGCCGAGGAAACCGTCAAACTGCTCAATCAAATCGGTGCGAAAGGTTTTGCACTCAAATGCGATGTGGGCGATGCCGAGCAAGTAAAAGCATTATCCGAACAAGCTGAACAGTTGATGCAACATCCAACCACACTGGTGATCAACAATGCTGGCGTGGGGTTGGGCGGTAAGTTTGACGAGCTGACGTTAGAGGACTGGAAATGGTGTATGCACGTCAACTTGTGGGGCGTGATTCACGGTTGTCATTACTTTGTACCGAAGTTTAAGCAACAAGGCTTTGGCGCGATTGTCAATGTCGCATCAGCTGCATCTTATACGGCTGCGCCAGAAATGACCGCGTATAACGTGACCAAAGCAGGCGTACGTGCATTGTCTGAAACGCTGTCGGCTGAATTGAGAAAATTCAACATCAAGGTCAATGTGTTGTGCCCGACATTAGTACCCACCAACATCATCAAGAATGGTCGTATTCCAGATCGTTATTCAAAACTTGCTGATCATGCGTTGATGAACTTTGCGATGACAACCAGTGATTCGGTGGCAAAACTCACGCTGGATCGTTTGGATAAAGATGAGCTTTATACCATTCCTCAGATGGATGCCAAACTGTTCTGGTTGATGAAGCGCGCTTCGCCGAGTTTGTATACCAAATTCCTAGGAACATCTTACAAATTTGTTAAATAACAGAATTTTATAGGTAAACGTCTATGACAGCTCAAATTAAAACCGCAAATTCTACTGAAAAGACCGCACAGAATTCTGCACACATTTTTGATAGCTTTATCGTTGGCTCTGGTATCTCTGGGATTGCAACCGCGATTCGCTTGGATCAGGTCGGCTATAGCAATTACAAAATTATTGAAAAAGCCAGCCGCGTTGGTGGTACATGGCGTGAAAACACTTACCCAGGTTGTGGCTGTGATGTGCCATCGTCTTTGTATTCATATTCGTTTGCACCCAGCGCGAAATGGAGCCATCTGTTTGCAAGACAACCAGAAATTCTGAGCTATCTGGAAGAAGTCAGCGAAAATTTCAATGTGAAATCACGCATTGAATTTAACACCGAGCTACTGAAAGCAACTTGGGATGAAGAACGTCATCTTTGGGTGATGGATACGACCAGCGGCCAGTATTTGTCACGCACCGTAGTTTTTGCGACTGGTCCAATCACAGAAGCGCAAATTCCACGTCTGGAAGGGCTGGATACGTTTAAGGGTGAAATGTTCCACTCTGCCAAATGGAATCATGATTATGATCTAACAGGCAAGCGGATTGCGGTGATTGGAACTGGTGCATCCGCGATTCAGTTTGTGCCACAGATTCAACCTTTGGCAAAAGAGCTGTACGTATTTCAACGCACTGCACCTTGGGTTGTGCCAAAACCAGACACCGATCTCGGTGATTTCAGCAAGTCGATCATTGCTAAATATCCGTTTATTCAAAAAGGCTGGCGTAAGGCAGTGGCTCAGTCACTCAATGCCATCAACTTTGGTTTGCGCAATCCAGCCGTATTGAAGCCAGTCGGTGAGCTGTTCAAACAAGTTTTGAAAGCACAGGTCAAAGACCCAGTATTGCTGAAAAACGTCACACCAAACTTTACCATTGGCTGTAAGCGTTTGTTGTTCGCGAACAACTACTACCCAGCATTGCAGCAACCTAATACCACGTTGATTCCACATGGTTTGGTGAAGGTCGAAGGCAATACCGTGATTGCTGCCAATGGCGAGCGTCATGAGGTGGACGTCATCATTTGGGGTACAGGTTTTGAAGTATCACATCCGCCGATTGGTAAGCGCGTGTCGAATGTAAACGGCGAGGTCTTGGCTGATCTCTGGAAAAATACATCACCTGAAGCCTATTTGGGTGCGAGCATTGAAAATGTACCAAATGCCTTCTTGGTATTAGGTCCAAACGTGTTGGTCTATGACTCATTTATTGGCTTGGCAGAAGCGCAGCTTAATTTCATTGTTGATGGTTTGATGAAAATGAAGCTACAAGGCATTAGCAAGCTGATGATTAAACCTTCAGTCATCAAGAAACATAATGATCTGGTTCAGAAGCACATTAAAACCACGGTGTTCAATGCGGGCGGTTGTAAGAGCTACTATTTGGATCAGAATGGCCGTAACTTTGCAGCGTGGCCTTGGTCATTGGCAAAGTTAAAAGAGCGTTTGAAATCATTGGATTTGAATGATTATCAAGTCACTTATGGTTCAGATCGTCCTGTACAGGCGGTGAAAGCTAAGCAAACCGCAAAGCAGACAGAAACTGTGTCGTAGACTAGATGTGGTGAGATGCGCCCTGTAAGGTTTTTTAGCCTTACGGGGCGTTGTTATTTTTAAGCGAAATAAACGGATTAAAAGCTCTAAAAATAAGAAGTGCTGTATCTTTTTGAATGTTGACTTCATAAGATAAGTACATAAGCGCACCTCGGAGCGGTCATGCAATCAAAAGATCATTGGGAACACGTTTACTCCACCAAAGCCACGGATGCGGTGAGTTGGTATCAACTGCATGCAGATCATTCACTTCATTTGATTCAACAGACAGGCGTGCCTCATTCTGCATCACTGATTGATGTTGGTGGCGGAGCTTCGACGCTTGTCGATGATCTGATCATGGAGGGTTATCAGAATATTACGGTTCTAGATCTTTCCGCAGCCGCCCTGAGTGCTGCTCAAGCCAGACTCGGCGATCGTGCCCATGCGGTGAAATGGTTAGAAGCGGATATTACAAAAGTAGCGCTTTCGGCTTCCGCTTATGACGTGTGGCATGATCGTGCAGTCTTTCATTTTCTGACTTCTCCAGAAGATCGTCATGCTTATGTCCAAGTTGTACTTAACGCGGTTAAACCTAATGGTCATGTCATTGTTTCTACTTTTGCTGAGGATGGTCCATTGCAATGCAGTGGGTTGCCAGTGATGCGTTATAGCGCGGCTCAGCTTCATGCAGAGTTTGGAACGTCTTTTACCCTTGTGACACATGGGCGGGAGATGCACCAGACTCCATTTGGTACAACACAGCAATTTACTTACTGCTACTTCCGTAAGTTGCCCTGATAAGGGGGGATAGTTTTAGGGCTGACTAATATTAGGTGAATTGCTCTTTTCTTGTATTACTCTTACCCTAAACTCATTCGGCCCAACTTTAGCAATGGCTTTAAATGCACGCGTAAAGTTAGCAAGGTCTGAGTAGCCTAATTCATAAGCAATCTGCGTAGCAGTCAGCTCAGGTTTTCCGAGCATTTCTACGGCTTTTTCATGACGAATTTGCTGTGAAAGTTGCCTGAATCCGACACCTTCATTTTTTAAATATCGATCTAGTGTTCGAGCCGATAGATTTAAGAGACCTGCCAGATCGCCGAGCGTGGTGATGCCATCGCTGGATTCGCGTAGCATCATGCTAACCCAATCAACAATTTTTCCATCAGTCATGAAATGACGGATTTGATCACGGCAACGATTTTCAACCATTTGCAGCGAGTAGGGGTCAGCAAGTGCCAAGGTGTGCTGACCAATTTCAGCAGGAAGTTTCAGGCGAATACCAGAGGTTGCTTCCCATGAAAAGTGACAGCGTGCTTCTTTAAGCTCATGGTAACGCTGAATATGATCAGGTTCTGGAATAGAAAAATATACATCATAACGCGGCATGCGATGTTCAAGTAAATCGCGCAAGACAAAATGAAAAGCCACCGCAATTGCTTCTAAATGAAAGATTAAGGTCTGTGGACTCATCGACACAATAGGTCGGATAATGAAGTTAATCTGATAGCTATCACTTTGATATTGCATCCGAAAAGTCGGCATGATGAGCCGAAAATACCGCGCGACCAACCGCATCGCCGTTTCGATATTCGGGCTAGTCATGATGCCATATCCCAAAATGGCATGTGAGGTGAGCTTGAGTGCCTTACCGAGTTCAAAAGCAATATCACTGCGCTGTGATGCTTGTGATACTGCGGCGATTAAGCGTTCAACCTGTGGCAAGGTCAGTAACGCATCAGGTTTGGTCAATGCCTCATAGTCAATGTTGGCTGACTCTAGAACCTGTTTGAAGTTAATATTTTCTCGTTCTAAGACTACACCAAGATACAAATAATATCGGGCTGGGATTTCAGGAAGATTGACTTTCATCATGCATGATCTCGTCGGATACTCTAGGGCGTGTTGAGGCTTGATCTCGCCCAAAAAATGTTTGTAATCAATCTGAGGTTGTACGTTGCTTTTGCATGAAAAATGGCTAAATTGACCTTATCCCGCGTTAATCCGTTTGCCAATATACCTATATTGGCTGCACGAATTGCCTTGTCTAAGTCCAATTTATCTCATTTTTCATTGCAAAGACCAAGCCTCAACACGCCCTAGATCTATTGTCTTAAAATGACAATATGATGTCAATAATTGATAAGATCGCAAGGCTTGTTTAAATCATACTCATCTCACACCACTTATGCGATTTGCAGAGGTTTATGATGAGCACATTCATGAAAGAAGGTATTTTCGACAGTCAAAAAACGAATCAATATGTCGATAAGAAAAGACGACTTTGGTTACTTGGGCCATCGGTTCCAGCAATTGGCATTGCTGCTATGGCAGGTTACCAATTCGGACCGAAATGGACGCGCAAGATTTGCGCTGGTTTTGGTCCGATTTTGTTGCACGGTATCATTCCAGCACTGGATAAACTGATCGGTGATGACCAACAAAATCCACCCAATTCAGCCGTGAAAGGATTGGAAGACGATCCGTACTATGCAAAGATCGTCAAACTCTATATTCCACTGCAATACGCTGCCAATATCTATGGCGCTTACTTGGCAAGCCGTAAAACGACCCCGCTGTCCGATCAGCTGTTGCTCGGAAGTTTGCTCGGAGTCATCAATGGTGTGGCAATCAATACCGCGCATGAACTGAGCCATAAACAGAGCAAAGTAGATCATATTTTATCTCATTTAGCGCTTGCTCCAACAGGATATAACCATTTTCGAGTCGAGCATCCTTATGGACATCATCGCCGTGTTGCGACGCCTGAAGATCCAGCATCTTCGAGAATGGGTGAATCATTCTGGAAGTTCTTACCTAGAACAGTGATCGGTAGTTTCAAATCAGCGATTGAAATTGAATCCAGACGTCTTGAGCGCAAAAATAAGAAATTCTGGTCGTTGGACAATGAGTTACTGCAAGGTTGGCTCATGTCGGCAGGCTTTCATACAAGCATGATCGCCATGTTTGGTAAACGTTCAATTCCATTTTTAGCGACCCAATCGCTCTATGGCATTACCTTGTTTGAGATCATTAACTATGTTGAGCACTATGGTCTGAAGCGCCAAAAGCTTGAAAATGGTCAATATGAACGCACGCTGCCAGAACACAGTTGGAATAACAACAATATCGTGACCAACTTATTCTTATATCAGCTCCAACGCCATTCGGATCATCATGCCAATCCGACACGCAGCTTTCAGGCGTTAAGACATTTTGATGATGCGCCGCAATTACCGAGTGGCTATGGATCGATGATTCTGCCTGCACTGTTTCCAAAATGGTGGTATAGCATCATGGATCAGCGCGTGGTCGATCATTATAAGGGCGATTTGAATAAAGCCAACATGGATGCTGAGGCTAAAGCACGCTTATTTGAGAAATATGACGTGAAGGAAGCGACCTGATTTTTAGGTCGCTGTAACGCTTGTTCGGGTCGGTTCTGCGATCAATCAGGCGTTAATCTCTGAAATCTATGTTGAATAGGAAATGATATGAAAAAATATCAATGTGTCGTGTGTGGTTTGATTTACGATGAAGCTGAAGGCTGGCCAATGGATGGCATTGCAGCGGGTACACGCTGGGACGATATTCCTGACAGCTGGGTTTGTCCCGATTGTGGCGTGGCTAAATTAGACTTTGAAATGGTGGAAATTTAATCGCACCCAGTGAAGTTATAAAAAACGTACGTTTCTATTTAGAGCGGATTGACAGTTGTGAGTGTCAATTTGCTCTTTTTTATGGCGATGTATCTACACATCTGATGAGAATTATTTGTCGTATGCCTGAAAATCCTTTTCGTGGGAATCTTCGGAACATATTCCTCACTCGCAAGACGAAGTACTTTTCTAAAGCTATGTATGTGTTAACAGTTGAAACGTATTTTATGGCTTTTGCATTGAAGTCTTCCCCTTCAAGGGGATGAGAAGCACTGCTTCGCAAGAGATGGGGATGGTCTTGATTTTATTTTAAAACCATCCCCACTCCGTACTACGCTATCGCTCCGTCTTGCGCTAGGGTGAAGCTGTGCTTCACTGATCCTAGCTCATCCCCTTGAAGGGGAAGGAGATAAGCATATCAAGATATTTCCAATTCTAACGCAGACATAACTTTTGATCATGAAGATTAACCAATCAATGCAAAGCCACTGAATATTCTCAGTAAAGCCTTGCAAAGCAGCTTGAAAGAAAAAGAAGTTTTATTATTTCAGGGCGGACTAAAGGTTAATCCGCCCTTACCTTAGTTAATTTTTAGCATCCGTTGCAGCAGAAGCTTTTGGCGGTATAAACGACATGGCACGTTCTGCTAAGGCAGTGATGGTTAAACTTGGATTGACACCCAGATTGGCTCCCAGCATTGCACCATCAATGACATACATATTTTTATAATTAAACACTCTGTTTTGCGAGTCGATGACTCCTTCTGCGGCTGAAGCCGCCATCGCACAGCCACCCATACAATGTGCAGTAAAAGGCACATTAAACAGAATTTCAGTTTTGGTCGTCATGGGATAACCATGAAACATTTTCGCGACTTTTTCTGTAAATGCGTTGGCTTGAGGGATATAAACGGGTAGGGGCTTTCCTTCCGAAGATAACATTTTGCTAAAAGGCCACCACCAATGCTTTTTCAATTTCATCTGAATTGAAGCATCGACGGTTTGCATCACCAAAAAAATTAAAGTTTGACGAGCAAAACCAAAAGGGCTATTCATTTTTATAAAAATGAGAGGGTGGCGAATCAATGTCCATAACCATAGCAATATTCTCGATAAACCCGGTTTTCCTCCGCTCATATAGGTTGTCAGTAATCCCATCCCATCGGAACCACGCTGATAACGTGTGGCTTCAATATGTGTATTGTGATCCAGATAAATACTCGAACCGATAGCAACACCTTGACTCATATCGATATTTTTATCAAAAAAACGTACGCCCAAAATTGATTCAGCATTGGTGCGCACCTGCGTTCCTAATTGGTTAGAAATATTAGGTAGGTTTTTACGATCTTTTAAACGTAACAGAAGTTCTTGTGTTCCGAGCGAAGATGCTGAAAAAATGACATTTTTTGCTGTCCATACGCGTTTGTTTCTTTGACGCCATGAGGTTGAATCAATCGTTGTGACGACATAGCCATCACCGCCATCAGGTTGATCATTGAGTGGGCGAATATCAATGACTTTGGTTTCTGCAAAAACTTTGGCTCCTTGTTTTTCTGCAAAATACAGATAGTTTTTGTCTAAGGTATTTTTGGCATTGTGTTTGCAGCCAGTCATACACCCGCCGCAGGCTGTACAGGTTGCTCGATCAGGTCCTTGACCATTGAAATAAGGATCGGGATAGGTTTTTCCACCTTCCTCACCTTGAGGCGGAAAAAAGGTTGCAACGCGCGTGGGTTGGAAGGTATGCCCAACACCAACGGCTTCCCCCATTTTTTTGAGCATGTGATCCGCAGCGCCGAAGATTTTGTTTTCGGTCACGCCAAGCATTCTTTCTGCTTCTTTAAAATGTTGCGGCATGTCGTCTTTTAAATTGGGGATTTTCCCCCAAGAACCCTCACTCCATACAGAGTTTGGTGGAATAAGTAAGGTATTTGCATAAGTAATAGAGCCGCCGCCTACTGCATTGCCACAAATAATGGTGACATGACGAAAAATCCGCAAATTAAAGAAAC
Source organism: Gammaproteobacteria bacterium (assembly GCA_028868515.1). GTDB lineage: Bacteria > Pseudomonadota > Gammaproteobacteria > Pseudomonadales > Moraxellaceae > Aquirhabdus. The sequence goes on along the minus strand of JAGWUI010000007.1, from coordinate 85,985 downwards.
CAAAAAATTTTATAGCGGGGCGCCAAATCCATCGTGGTGTGTTCCAGTTGGTTTTAGGAAAATCTTTGGCTTCCCAACGTTTCCCCATTTCCATGACGGCAACGGAATATCCTTTTTCTGAAAGTCGATGTGCTGAGACACTTCCGCCAAATCCAGAACCAATAATGAGATAATCAAAATCATAAGTTTGGTTTTGCATATTGCTGAACTCCTTTATTCCGAAAATGGCGATTCATCATTTTTATATCAAAATGTTGATTTATCGAGAGATATAACATGAATGAAGAAAATAACTAATGACAAAATTGCCCGAATAATGGTTATTGATTTTTTTGAAAATTACTTGTCATTTTAAGACGATGGATAGTCATTTTGTGACATTGGTTTTTTGTTAGCTTGCAGCTTTTGCCATAAAAAAGCCCAGCATCCTTTTGTGAGGATTGCTGGGCTTTGATGTGGTCAGACAAAATAGTTTTTAACTGTGTTGAATTTAAAATCAATAGGTTAAGTCGAGTATAAACCTTAACAGTTACAAAATAGATGTTAATTGAAAAGCGGCAATCGCTTTAGACTTGGATAAGAGAGCTACAAAATAGTTGTTAACCAAATTTAGGAGCTTTAATTTCCATGGCATTCAATCCTCGCTATTAACTATTACTCTTATTCAAACCGAGCTTCTACATTAATAAGTACGCCAATTTTGATAGCTGATCATGAATTAGAGCAACCGATTGAGCTCATTAATAATTCGATTAGCCCAACTATTAACTGACTCAGACGAGTCACTTTCTGATGACGAATGCCGAGGATGTACAATGTGAGTATGCGCGTTAGAACCAAACACCTCATCAAAAATAACGTTTGGCCATGACAATGATTTCGCTACAAGATGCTTTTTAATGTCGTCTAGGTAAATTTTCCAGTCATCAAGAGTTAAGTATACGAGTTTTGTTGAAATGCTCTTGATTCCATCTGAGGTATCTAACTCGATCAATAAAAAGTCATGACCTTGATAGGAAAGGTGTACAAACTTAATAGTTCGTAATTTGTCTCTACTTATCGCATGGCATTGTGATCTGCCTATTTTTATAAGTTCATGTGTGATGGATTCGTGTAATTTACATTGATGATTTGACTGGAGTATTTTAATCATTGAATTGAAATCATCATACCGATTCGCATATTTCTGATCATAATTCGTATAGTCCTTCTTACCGCCTACATCAGCAGCAGGTAAATCGCCTGCACTATGGGCCTCATCAGTGCTCACTAAATGTCCTGAATCCAGTTCATTTTCATCATTACCATCTTCAGTTTTCTGACCAGTGATTTGTACTGTACCTTTCTTTTTAATTTCTAAAGGTTTGATGAAGCTTACCCAAGATTCATTGCCATTAAGTATACGAATACCTTGCTGGTTAGATGCTGTTGCATCATCCTCAATTTCGGGATCTAAGGTTTCGCTATATTCTGGTTTGTATCCTTGTCCAGATTGTCCACCATCTTTGTTCACTTGAATGAAAGATGGGTGATTGAAGGTAATATCTGTAGGAATATCAGTATCAATTTCAATACCAATAATTTCTTCGACTAAAAAGGCATCTTGTGTAGAGTTATATCGTCCTCGGCAATGAAGACTCCACCCATTCATTGGTGGCGGATCAAAACGAAAGATCCATTTTTTCCAACCATTTTCATCTTTTAATTGCGTATTAAAATGAAGACAGATACTTTCAAATGATTGTTTGGCATTTGGGTCGAGCAGTAGCCAGGCCAGTAAACTTTGGGTTCCTTTTTGTCTAACTAACTTTAGAGGCATGGTATTGTTTTCTAAAAAGACAATCTCAACCCCGTCATCATTTGTAATGACCTCAAACTCATGTTGGATGGTTGTGGTACTGAGACTCGCTCGACAGAAATATGAGTTGATAAGAAAAAGTGTTCTGGCGAGCTCAAATTGTGGAATATGCACAGTGACTTGACTGGGTCTTTTTAATATAAAGCTGGTTTGTATTCCCTCAAAATATTCAAGTTTCGGATCTGTAGATAATTCGATGAAGTCTCTTAAGAATGAAGGGATAAGCTGATTTTGCTCAGACAATGCAATGACCATGTTTGGATGAGACAATTGTCTTTCGTTACAATTAAGCTTTTTACCTCGAATCAGCATGGCAGCATTACTAAAGTTGGTAAACTTCTTTTCCTGTTTGGGTGAGCATTGAACGTTAATACTCCAAATCTTGGCTAGAGAACCTTTAAATAAACCACCTATGTGAGTAATGGTTACATTTTTATCAAAATGATTAATTTTTGTCGTCATCAGTATTAAAGAATCCAGATAGTTTTAGAATTTTTGCTGCTTCCAGAGTTAATCTTTCCTTGCTGAGTCCAGCTAAGCGAAAAATTTGCCATAGATGAAGCTCTTGATGACTGAAAAATAGCAGTTCAGCTGCTAAACAGACCCTTCGGAGTTGATATTCAGTAATACTTTCAGCATATCTAATTAGAAACTTGCTGACCAATGGAAGTCTATTCAGGTTATGGCTGATTGTGGAGTGTTCAGGTAATTGCATGAGATACCAGTTAGCCGACTGTCTTGGTGTGTGAAAGCTGTCTTTAAATTTTTGATTAATATTTATGAGTTCTCGAACATATTTGTGATCACGTTGATGCCAATCTACTCGTGGCTGAGATGCTGAGCGAACCATTTGGTGTTTGGAATTGAACTGTATGAGCCATGAATAATCATGGCGATATAGCCATGTATAGATAGCACCACCATTCTCTTGAGAGCGGCTTGATTGAATACCATATTTTCTAACGAGCTGTTGCCATAATTTACGATATTCTGCTTGATTGGAAATATCTAAGTCATTTTCTGATGATTTAGTTTTGACGACAGAAAAAGGTTGAATTTTATGGATGTGCTGAAAAATATCTTCTAATTTTTCTTGAGGAAGAAATGTCTGCCAGATCAGTAGATGCTCGAAAAAACTAAAACTTTTTCGATGTTTACGGAAAATACTCTTTAACCAAGAGTTTTCCTCATTTTCATGACAGAGAAGCTGTTTAGATTGAAGATACCTTTTGCCCCAGCGCTGTTGGATCAATTTTAGAATTTGTGCATGTTGAATGTGTTTCCCTCGTGTATAGCCAAAGTCATGAGCTAACTCCCAGTAGAATTGAGTCCATTGGTCAAAGGATATAGACGGATAGGAGGGAAGCTTGAGTAATTGTTGTGTTGCAGAAAGCATTAATGAGTCCTGAGGAGTCATTGAGCTGACGCTGTCTAATGATAAATTTGATTCAATTAATGGCAGAAAGTGATGTCTAGAATCTATGGGCTTCTCTTTATAAATGAACAGTGGTCCATGTTTTAGACAAAAGGGTAAATTGGGTATAAACCAGTCCCGTTTCCAAAAAGATTCACCATAGTGCTCTATCTGGTCTTCAATACATTTAGGACAAGCTTGAAAGTTATGAATAGCTTTTATTCTCGATGCTGCAACACCTAACATCATGTGTACGGCGCCACCTGCTTTCCCTTTCATAAGTTCAATGGCTTTGTCTCGTATCGCTTTCTGAACAAATGGGGCATACAGTGGGAATAAAGTATGTCGATAAATGAGATCTTCGACAGAATATTGTTGTGTGTTTCGTAGCAGGTCAGCGATGTGTGCGATATGACTTGGTAAATTCAGGGTTGCGATGACAGACCTATTGCCGAAGACTTCATCTAATAATTGTTTTGGACTAATTATGCCGTGATATATCCCCGCACGGGCAACGGTGCTATACAGAAGTTCATCTGGATGTGGTGGCGGGAAATTTAGCATTTATTATTAGGTTGTTGTCGGATTATGCTGAGTATAAATCTAAGATTCATTAATAGAAATTTTTTTAACTCACTATTTATGTGTCAAATCTTAATGGTTTTTCATGATGCGATGAAAGTACTGTGTAAGATTGAGTTGAGTTGTTGACCCCTGTTGAGTTTTTCGGACACATTTTTAAGAGACCTTATTCGCCATAGTACGAAAAAGCGGAAGATTTTTTCTTCTGATGATTCAGCCAAAAAGGTGATATTTTTAGCGGCAATGAATGCTTCTAACAAATGGACAATGCCAACTCCGAATTGGCGTTTAGCGATGAACTGGTTTACGATCTATTTTGATGATCGTTTAAAAGCTCATTTGTAAAAATTGGAACTTACACAAAATTATTTATAGGCTCCAACCCGTAATTTGCCGATTTAGACTTGTCACCATACCTATTTGTAGCAAAATCGCTTTCAGCTTCATCCAGTGCTCGTCACTGAGCATTGTTCGGGGCATTGCAAACTCGTGTTACTATTTTTGGAGAAATGAATAATACGAGTTTACTTTTAGTTTTCAATGTCTTATGACAAAACCTCAACACCTTCTAGATTTGCACTATGTTAGTCTAGGAAAATGGAGATATCTAATTTTAAGTTAAGCAGATAAATACGGGTGAGCGCGGTGCTGCGGGTAAAGTTGCGTTATTTACACCTACTTAAGCAACAACTTTAAACCATGCTGCATAAAGCGCTGGGACAACCATAATGGTCAATAGGGTTCCTGCCAATAATCCCCCCATGATCACAATCGCCATCGGCCCCCAAAACACACTGTGTGATAAAGGAATCATCGCCAAGAAAGCAGTCAACGCAGTCAAGACAACAGGGCGCGAACGACGAATAGTCGCCTCGATAATCGCTTGAGCGGGAGATTGCCCTGCTGCAATATCGTGATCAATCTGATCCACCAAAATCACTGAGTTACGCATCACCATACCAGAAAGTGCAATCACACCAATCAACGCCACAAACCCAAAAGGAGCATTAAAAACTAACAATGCAGGCACAACACCAATCATCCCAAGCGGTGCCGTCAAGAACACCATCGCTGTTTTGGCAAAACTATGCAATTGCATCATCAGCAAGAGTAAGGTCACCAACAACATCACAGGTAGAATTTTAGCGATGGCTGCATTGGCAATGTCGTTCTCTTCTACAGCCCCACCCTCTTCAATACGATAACCTGCTGGAAGCTGCTTGATAATAGGCGCAAGTGTCTGCATGATTTTGTCACTCGCATAAGGTGCCTGCACGCCATCAGCGAGATCGCTCATCACGCTTAAATTAATCTCACGACTGCGTCGCCACAGCACTGGATCTTCTTCGTCATAGCTGACTGTCGCGACTTGCGAAAGCGGCACAAGAGCACCACTACTGCTCGGCAATGTCACATCTGCTAAATCGTCAATTGCACCCCGCTCTTGTGGCAGAGCACGCATCACCACATCAATCTGAGTTTCCCCATGTGGGATTTGAGTCACAGGTAAACCATCCAGCAGCGTTTGTACGGTATTGGCAATATCATGACTGCTAATACCCAGCAAACGTGCCTTATCCTGATTAACATGGATATGGACTGTACGGACTTTTTCACCCCACTCTAATTGGGTATCCCGAACAAGCGGACTTTGTTTGACCGTCGCCAAGACCTGATCGGCAATACCCCGTACTTTTTCTGGATCAGAGCCAATCACCCGAAACTGGACAGGAAAACCGACTGGAGGACCAAATTCAAGACGCTGTACGCGACCACGTGCTAAAGGGAACTGAACATTGTCATTAAAGATTTTAAGTAACTGACTGCGTACTCGCTCACGAGCAGCCACATCTGGGGTCAATACAACGATTTGAGCAAAACTCGCATTCGGAAATTCGGGCATCAGCGACAAAAAGAATCGTGCTGCGCCACCCCCTGTATAAGATGCAACGTGGGTTACATCGCGATTATTTGCCAGCACTTTTTCTAATTTGATCACTTCGTGCTGCGTCGCAACGAAAGACGCTCCTTGTCGCATCCGCAATTCTACAACTAATTCATTACGCGATGCTGCGGGGAAGAATTGATTTTGTACGAGAGACATACCTGCAATTGCAATCATAAAGCACACCAAGCTCCCTCCGATCACCCACCATTTATAATTGACACAATAAGCAATGAGACGACGTAGACGTTTAAATAACGGACGGTCATAGGGATCATGTGCTTTGATCGGTTGATCAGATAAAAGAACGACGCCCAAATACGGGGTGAAGATCACTGCCACTAACCATGAAGCGATCAGTGCCGTACCCAATATCCAGAAAATACCGCCCGCATATTGCCCTGCATTCGAATTTGCAAAACCCACAGGCATAAATCCTGCAACCGTAATCAAGGTTCCTGTCAACATCGGAAATGCAGTAGAACTATATGCAAAAGTTGCAGCCTTGATCTTATCCCAACCCTGCGCCATCTTAATGGACATCAATTCAACAGCGATAATCGCATCATCAACCAGTAAGCCCAAAGCAATGATCAGTGATCCCAAGGAAATACGATCCAGATTCCATCCTTTAAAATACATCGCGATAGCGACTATGGCTAAAACCAAAGGAACCGAAGCTGCCACGACTAAACCCGAACGAAAACCTAGCGATAAAAAAGAAACAATGAGGACAATCACCAAGGCTTCGATAAATGAGCGTTCAAACTCCCACACTGAATCGGCTACAATTTTAGGTTGATCATCATACTTAGTAATATTTAGACCCAGCGGCATCTGTTGTTTGATGGTCGCAATAGCTGAATCTAAATTATGACCAAACGTAATGATATTCGCGGCAGGTTGCATCGTCACACCGATAGTCAACGCAGGTCGCCCTTGATAACGCACCGTATAGTTTGCGGGATCAAGATAGCCACTCTTCACTGTCGCAATATCAGATAATTTTAATAAATGTCCACCTGCGTTAATCGATGTATTAGCGACATCGGCAACCGTATGATAAGCACCATCGACTCGGACAAATACCCGATCCGAGCGAGTATCCGTCATACCTGCTGGATTGATATTGTTTTGCTGTTGCAACGCGCTATAAATGGTTTGAGGGTTAATGCCTAAAGCAGCCAGCCGCTTACTCGAAAACTCGACATAGATTTTTTCCTCCTGCTGGCCGAGGATATCGACTTTTTTAATGTTAGGAATATGTTGTAATTGGCGCTTAATTAACTCGGCATTATCGAGTACTTCGGCAGGTGATAAATCATTGGATTGAATCGCAAATAACGCGGTATATACATCCGAATACTCATCATTTATCATAGGATCCATCACGCCAGCAGGTAAGCTACTGCGAATATCCCCTATTTTTTTGCGTGTCTGATACCATGCTTCATGCAATTGTGCGCTACTCATCCCGCCTTGCATCATTAAGAATATGCCACCATACCCTTGACGCGAAAAGGTTCGGGTATAGTAAAAGCCATCGATCTCTTGTAATTTTGCCTCGATCGGGTTGATGACCTGATCTTGAACTTGCTGTGCTGTTGCGCCTGGCCAAGCAACGGTAATGGAAATCGCTGGCATATCGAACTTCGGATCCTCTGAACGACCCAAATTATTAAACGATACAATTCCGCCAATTAAGCTACTAATAATCAAGAATAAAACTAAAGAGCGGTGCTGTACGGCCCATAACGAAAGATTAAACGATTTCATTGATGAGCCCCTGTCGTGGTTGCAGCAGCACTTTTCATCACTACTGATTCGCCATAAGCAGGGTCATTACTTGCGCCGTTTTCGACACGTTCAATGGGATCGATTTGCAAGCCAGCATCTAACTTTTGTACCCCAGCGGTCACTACACGCATGCCATCCTGAAGACCACTGAGCCAGACGTCATCATTACTGTATTTTTCGACATGCACTGGTTGCTGTTTCAGACCATGCTCACCACTCAGTATCCAAACAAAAGGATGATCAGTATTTTGCTGTAGTGCACTCGCAGGTAGTTTGACCATGTGAGTCGGCTGTGGGTGCGTGAGGATCAAGTCGACGTTTGTACCTTGCTTTAAGTTTTCTTGCGCTTGGGTCGATCCTACGATGCGATATTTGGCTTGGAAAGTCTTACTCGGCTCTGTAGCAGCGGGTGAAACTTCGCGTAAACTCAAATCTGTCAGTGACGCATCTGCGGTCGATAAGCGCGCTTGGGCATGCCAGCTTGTAAGTTGATTAACCAAATCTTCAGGCACATCAAAAACAACTTCCATCACACCCTGCTGCGAAAGATGTGCGATAGGGGTACCTTCTGCCACGTTCTGCCCGACCTCAAAATTAAGATCAGTAATCAACCCCGCATTTGGTGCGGTGAGAGTCGCGTATTTTAATCGGTTATTAGCCAGATCAAGATTTTGCTGGGATTGGGATTGTAATGCGAGCGCGGATTCAGCACGGGTTTTCTGCCGTTCATGATCAGCCGCACCTACCGAACCATCTGCCATCAAACGACGAAAGCGCGCTTCATCACTCACCGCTTGATTCGCATCGGCTTGTGCTGCTCGGAATTGGTCTTGAGCAGCTTTCGCCGCAAGACTGTAATCCATAGGGTCTAAACGGGCGAGAACCTGTCCGCTATGGACAGTCTGCCCAACTTCGACCAGCCGCTCCACGACTTTACCACTGACACGAAAGCTCAAAGCCGTTTGGTAACGCGGAGAGATGGTTGCGGTAAAGCGGCGTTGATCTTGGCCTTCCGACGGAGTGATCGTTGTCACTAAGACGGGCGTTAATTTCGTCTGTGGCGTTTCTGGTTTACTACAGCCCACGCTACTGACAACAAATAAAACAGCCACAGCAGACTGCATCATGGTTAGGCGCGAATTAAAATAATAGGCAAAATTCATGATCAGCGACTCGTTGATTGACTAGATAGGGTTTGATGAGATGTTGTTGTATTCGGTTGTGATGCTTCGGATTGAAAAGACTGCCAGCCCCCACCTAATGCGCTATAAACATCAATGGTATAAAGCGCATTCTGTTGCTGGTTATCAACCAATGCCATGTTGGCGGATAGCCGCGCACGTTGGATATCCAACAATTGCAAACGACTGATTTGTCCTTCACCAACCAATGCTTGCGCATGCTGCTCAGATTGCTGTCGTTGTTGTTGAATACCCTCTAACATCACCAATTGATCCTGCTCACCATGACGAGCAGCCAAGGCATTCTCGACCTGATTTAGCGCGGTTAAGACGGTCTTGTCGTAATTGATGACAGCCTCGGATCGCTTGGCCTGCTGATTATTGATTTCTGCTTTAATGCGCCCGCCATCAAATATCGGGGCAGTAAAAGCCAAAGCCGTATTAGTATAAAAAGAAGGTGCCAAAGCCAAATGATTCAAGGTCAGTGCTTGATCCCCAAAGACAGTGCTTAGAAAAAGCTGCGGGAAACGATTGGCTTTTGCTTGTCCCAAACGGGCATTTTCTGCTGCAACTTGCTTCTCCGCAGCCTGAATATCAGGGCGTCTGGTCAGTAAATCCGCAGGCATACCCGTTGGAATTGGATCGATTAAAGGCTTAGATATCAGTACTGCTGCATTAGGTTGCAGTTGCATCTGCTGAGGTGGCGTCGCCGTCAGTAAAGCGATTTGGTTTTGTGTAGAGATGAGAGCTGCGTTGAGGCCAGGCAGTGAACTTTGTATATTCAACAAATCGGCTTGGATACGATTCAGATCAATGTCGCTATACATGCCTTCACGAGACAGATGCTGTGCCAAGGTTAAGCTTTGCTGTTCAGTCGCAAATAACTCCTGATGAAGACGTCTTCTTTCTAGTAAGCTTTGATAGATAAAGTACTGTCGAGCTGTTTCGCTAATCGCGTTTAAACGCGCACCAGCTACACCCCACACTGCGGCCTCTTGATCACGAAGTGCCGCATTCTTGGCGGCGCGAATACCGCCAAACAAATCCATATTCCAACTCGGCTCCAAAGCGATCCGACGAAACTGTGTATCAGGATTTCCTAAGTTCTTGACGTAATCAGGCAGCCCAGTGCGATTATCTCCCACCGATCCAGTAAGATTCAGTGTAGGCAACAAAGCCGCATTAATACCCGCAGCGCCTGCACGTGCCTCATTCACGCGCTCAACAGCAGTACGCACATCAAAATTAGCGGCTGCGGCGCGATTGATCAGTTGTTCTAGCTGTGGATCTTTGAACGCATACCACCACTGAGTATCAACATCATTCGTAGCCGAAGCGTGTGCTTGTGTATCAAAGGTCGTCGGTAGTGCGACACTTGAATGTATACTATACGAAGGAATGGCATTGCATGCACTCAGCCCTGCAAAGGCCATATACACTAGCGTATGCCGCATTCGTTTTGAATATTGAATTTGCCCGACCATAGTGCCATTGCTCATCTTTTATTAATTTACTATACTGTACAGTAAATAATATCCATTATTTAGAGGTTGTCAAGATATGGCTATCCATAGTCTGGAAATATCTAGTCAGAAATTATCACAAAGCACAGGTGACTCGCAGCCAGTCCCAGCACGTGGACGGCCTAGAAATCCAGAACGGATGCTGAATGTCATCGCGATCGCCAGTAGCCAGTTTTCTGCGCTAGGTTATGAACGCACCAGTATGGACACGATCGGCAAACTCTCTGGTGTCAGTAAAGTGACGATTTACAAATACTTTCCGTCTAAAAAGAAGCTATTTGAGGCGTGTATTAGTAACAAGGTCGATACTGTTTTTGAGTTTGATTCAACACAAGTCTTTGACCCTAAAGTTCCACGCGATGCTTTAAGGTATATCGCCTTAAAATTCATTGCTCTACAGAATGATGAGATTGCAACAGGCTGCTATCGAACATTGATTTCAATGGCGGAATCGACTGATCTTGAATTACGCGAGCTTTGCAGTAGTTTTTTTGAGCTCGGCCCACAACGTTTATTAGATCAAGTTGCATGCTATTTGCGTGCTGCCCATAAAGTCGGATCATTAAATATTGACGACGCATCGATTGCTGCTGACGAGTTCCTCGCATTATTTCATGATTCTAATTATCTAAAAATATTGCTGGGCTTAGGCAAGAGCACAACCGAAGAAGACAATGCTCGAATAGAACGAAACTTAAAAATATTCATGTCATATTACAAACATGAATAATTAAAAACGTAACATATTACCTAAGTCTATAGCTTTGTGCTTGCAGACACACCATTAAAAATGGGTGGATGTGCAAAAGCACCTGACCATTCCTTTGCGATACTAGGTAAGTTGGTTTCCTTGTTGATCGTCACTGCGAAGAAATCAAGAGCTCACATGCGACCTTTTTTAGCTGATTTCTGTCGATAGTCATTAGGCGACATGTTGAACCAACGTTTAAACGCACGGCGGAAATTCGCACGGTCATGGTAATTAAGAAGTACAGATATAGCTTCCGTCGACATGTCACTCTGACACAGATAGCTCACGGCCTGTTGTGACAGTATTTTGTCGCGAATTTGCCTAAAACTCCCGCCTTCGTCTTTCAGACGCCGCGCCAATGTTCGTTTACTTATGAACAGCGCTGCCGCAGCATCCTCTTCGCTGAGCTCGCCCAGTGGATGGGAGAGCATCATTTTTTCGATTTGATAGGTACTGCTGTGCTTATGTGATTTGAGTTGTGCCAGCATCATTTCGCATTGCCGCATAGCGATGGTATAGCTTTCGTGATTGGCGGAGGCATTTGGAATCTCACACACCGCAAGTGGGATGCTGATCCCCAAGTCTGGCGCAGCAAACGAACACGGCCCTTGCAAATAGTCTGAGTAGCATTTGCTATAGCTCGGCTCATCATGCATAAAGCTGATACGCGCCTCCACCACGGGTCGCCCAATAATAAACTCGGCACAGGCACAAAAAATAACCGCACAGGTCTCAGACAAGGTACGCAGAATTGCGGGGTGAAGCTCGATATCAAAGGAGATATAGCAAGTCACCGTGTCCCCATGCATGTGCAGGCTTAACCGCGCAAAGCTAATCCGAGTCGGCAAAAAAGCCTGAAATGCCTGTAGCGCAATATAAAGGTTAGGACTGCTATTGACCAAAAAACCCATCGCGCCATGCGTAGATGGCGTCAGCCTACGACCTAAGCGTAGACCAAAATCAGGGTGCTCGGATAGATGCAATCCATTGTGCAAGATCTGAATCTGTTGCTGCGCGGTGAGGAGGGTGTCCTCTTGCATAAATTGCTTGCTGCTCAGTGCCGTGAATTTCAACAATTTAGGAATATCGCGCACTTGTAATGCCAGCTCACGACCGATGAGGCGTGCGTAGTTGGATGGAATACTGGCAGTTGACGAGTCTGTAAGTTCTGCCTCTGTCAGGTGTGTTGTCTTTATCACATTGAACTCCGATACACGCAATTAAAGATGCAGCATAATTCTGATCCGCTATTGTCTTTTTATGACTCTAACATGTCAATAAATGACCTTATGTACATATTCTTCTCACACTACTATGAAATAGTCAAATGACTGTTAGCAGTTTTTTTAAGTTTTTGGTGGAGATGGATTTATGGGTAATATTACATTTGTAGAACATGATGGAACAGAACATGTTGTGAATATTGAGGTGGGTAAATCGCTGATGCAAATTGCCATGGATAGTGGCATACCCGGGATTGATGCCGACTGTGGAGGTGCCTGCGCGTGTGGAACCTGTCATGTTATTGTGGACCGCCAATGGGTTGGTGTCGCTGGTTCTGCATCAGCAGGCGAATTGCAAATGATAGATTTAAATCCTGAGAAATCAGAAACATCTCGCCTGTCGTGTCAAATCAAGGTTTCTGATGTAATGAATGGGATGGTCGTGCGTCTACCTAAGTTTCAAATGTGAGAACAATATCCATTTGCATCGTCTACTGGCTCGGTGTGAGGACTTAATATTTCTGTATTATAAGGTGAAAATTATGACTCTTTTAACAGCAACACTGAATAAAGCAACTGCAAAAGTATCAGCAATTGTTCCCATGCATTTACAAATCAGGGGAGTGCACCTGTTTCAAAAAGTTAAAAGTCGCGTTTTAAAAGATAATGTTTTTCCAGAATTTATTGAAACACCTATCCCTGATGTATCTACACTAAGAATAGAAGATATCGATGTCAGTAATCCATTCCTATTTAGACAACATCGCTGGCAATCCTACTTCAAACGCCTAAGAGACGAAGCACCAGTACACTATCAAGCCAATAGTCCATTTGGTCCATTCTGGTCAGTTACGCGCTATGAAGACATACTCTTTGTCGACAAGCACCATGAACTATTTTCAGCAGAACCAATCATCGTATTAGGTGACAGACCGAAGGGACTTAGTGTGGAAATGTTCATTGCCATGGATCCACCAAAGCACGATGTTCAACGGCAAGCAGTGCAGAGTGTTGTGGCTCCAAAAAATTTAAATGAAATGGAAAGTTTAATTCGTGATCGTGCACAAGAGGTATTAGACAATCTGCCAATTGGAGTACCATTTGATTGGGTACAGAAGGTATCGATTGAGCTCACCGCGAGAATGCTTGCGACGCTCTTAGACTTTCCTTATGACAAACGCCAGAAACTAGTATATTGGTCAGATCTAGCTGCTGCTAGTGCAGAGACAACTGGTGGACCAAATGATATGAATGAAACGTTCATCGGTATTGCCGATATGGCTAAGCATTTCTCGGCGCTATGGCATGATAAGGCAGACCGAATCGCCGCTGGTGAAGCTAGGGGGTTTGATTTAATTAGTCTGATGCAGTCGAATGAAGGCACCAAGGATCTTATCAGTCGCCCGATGGAGTTTTTAGGCAATCTGGCACTGTTGATCGTCGGTGGCAACGACACGACCCGCAACTCAATGACTGGTGGTGTGCTCGCGTTGAATCAGTTTCCTGAGCAATGGATCAAACTGAAGAGCAACCCCAGCTTAATCCCCAACATGGTTTCAGAGATTATCCGCTGGCAAACCCCGTTGGCCTATATGCGCCGTGTTGCCAAACAAGACGTCGAGCTTAATGGTCAGATTATCAAAAAAGGCGACAAAGTCGTGATGTGGTATGTTTCGGGCAACCGCGATGAGCGGGCAATCGAGCAGCCCGATGAGTTCATCATTGACCGCAAAAATGCGCGCAATCACTTGTCATTCGGATTTGGAGTGCATCGTTGCATGGGTAACCGTCTGGCCGAAATGCAACTGCGTATTTTGTGGGAAGAATTGCTCAAGCGGTTTGAAAATATTGAGGTACTCTCTGAACCAGAGATAGTACAGTCTAATTTTGTTAAAGGCTACTCCAAAATGATGGTGAAAGTCACCGCTAAAGCTTAAACGGCGTGCTGATCTTCTGAATGCGGCGTACAGGATGCAGATATGAAAAAACACATGGCAGTCATCGTCGGCGCTAGTCACGCCGCCGCTCAACTGAGCACGAGCCTGCGCCAAGAAGGTTGGGGTGGCGATATTATGATGATCGGGGATGAGTCCTATTTGCCCTATCATCGTCCTCCCCTGTCAAAGACTTTCTTGTCTGGGGATAAAAGCGTCGATGAGTTACTGATCCGTCCAGCCGCTTTTTATGCAAAAAATGACATTCAGTTTCGTCAAGGATGCGTTACAGCCATTGATCGTAAGCGCCAAACACTGCTGCTGAGCGATGGAGACGAACTTAGCTATGACAAACTGGCCTTATGCCTAGGTGCACGGGTCAGAAAGATTTCGATCCCAGGCCATGAGCTATCAGGGGTGCACTATTTACGCGATATGGCTGATGCCGAAGGCATAAAGAACCAAGTCGGCAAAGCCAAACATGCGGTGATCATCGGTGGAGGGTATATTGGTTTAGAGACGGCGGCGGCACTCAGAAGACAGGGCATTGCTGTGGTGGTCTTGGAGATGGCTGAACGTATACTGCAGCGCGTCACTGCGCCTGAGCTTTCTGAGTTTTATACCCGTATTCATGCCGAGGAGGGCGTAACTATTCATACAGGTGTTTCGATCAAGGCAATAGAAGGCTCTACCCATGTGGAACGTGTATCTTGTGCCAATGGCTTAATATTTAAGGCGGATCTTGTGATAGTTGGCGTTGGAGTGATTCCCAACGTGGAGTTAGCCGATGCCGCTGGCATTGTTGTGGACAATGGCATTGTCGTAGATTTTTATTGTCGCACCAACGATACAAACATAGTAGCTGCAGGCGATTGCACCAATCACTTAAATATCCACTACAACCGTCGTATCCGCTTGGAGTCGGTGGCTAATGCCAGCGAACAAGCTAAAGTCGCAGCAGCCTCACTCTGTGGACTAAGCAAGAAATACGAAACCCTGCCATGGTTTTGGTCAGATCAATACGACCTAAAATTGCAAATAGCTGGACTAAGTCATGGTTACAATCAGGTGATCATTCGTGGAAATATCCACACAGGACGCAGCTTTGCTGCATTCTATTTCCATAATGGACAACTCATCGCAGCCGACTGTGTCAATCGTCCGCAAGAATTCATGCTCAGTAAAAAAATTATCGCAGAGAAGATAGCGGTTAATCCGACTGAACTCGCAGATGAGTCGATCCCAGTGAAGGAGTTTTTATGAGTGACTATGACTACATCATTATCGGTTCAGGCTTTGGCGGCAGCGTCTCAGCGCTTCGTCTGACTGAAAAAGGCTATAGCGTTGGTGTAATGGAAATGGGGCGGCGTTGGACCTCAGAGAATTTACCGAAAACAAATTGGCGGCTAAAGGATTATTTTTGGAATCCTGCGGTGGGTCTACGGGGGTTTTTCCGTATGCGGGGGTTTTCTCACGTCATGGTTGTACATGGCAATGCCGTTGGTGGTGGTTCGATTACCTATGCCAATACTTTATTAATTCCGCCAGACCATATCTGGGACGATGGCACTTGGGCGGGATTGGACGACTGGAAGATGGTGATGCCTGCTCATTATGCAACGGCTAAACGCATGCTAGGTGTCACATCAAACAAGATTTTAGGTCCTGCCGACTATGCACTACGGCAAGCAGCAATAGATCAAGGTTGTGGTGATACATTCTATCCAACAGATGTTGGTGTGTTCTTTGGTGATGAAAGTGCTAAACAAGGTCAATTGTATTCAGATCCATATTTTGATGGTGCTGGACCTGATAGGAACAGTTGTATTGGCTGCGGTGGGTGCATGGTTGGCTGTCGTTATAACGCTAAAAATTCGTTGGACAAAAATTATCTTTATTTGGCTGAAAAAAAGGGAGCTCAGGTCTATGCTGAAACAAAGGTGGTGGATGTTAAACCACTAAACGGCAAAGCAGATGGCGAGGACGGTTATGAGGTTTATACCGTCAACTCACTATCGAGATCTAGCATAGCTCGTCGTTTCACGGCTAGGCATGTTATTTTTGCAGCAGCATCGCTGGGAACGCAAGAGCTGCTATTTCAACTGAAAGAAAAATCACTGCCTAATATTTCTGATCAGTTGGGCAAACGTGTGCGCACAAATGCCGAATCCTTGATCGCAGTACGTTTTCCAGGTAGTAAAGATAATATGTCTGATGGCATTGCAATAGGCTCTGGGATTTATATCGATCAACATACACATATTGAAGCCACTCGCTACCCGAAAGGGTCTGATTTTTTTTCGACCATGATGACTGCAATGACAGGAGGGACGCCAGGGTGGACTCGTGTTGTACTCTGGCTGTGGACGATGATGCTTATGTTCATTCGCGGGCCCTTTAAATTTTTTCAAGTATTTAGACCACATGATTGGGCGCGGACGACGATTATTTTTTTAGTGATGCAAACCATTGATGGGCATCTTAATATGCGTTGGCGGCGTCCTTGGTATAATCCGTTTATCAAGGTATTACAGAGTGAAGGAGACCCTATTCCAACCTTTATACCGCAAGCCAATGATTTTGCGATCAAGATGGCCAAGACGATGGGAGGTGTTCCACTTTCTATGACCACTGAGATTTTACTCAACATACCCACAACAGCACACTGCATGGGAGGTGCTGGTATGGGTGCAACTGCTGAAACTGGTGTTATAGATCTTCAGAATCGGGTGTTTGGTTACCAAAATCTATATGTCTGTGATGCATCAATGCTGGCTGCTAATCTTGGGGTAAATCCAAGTCTGACCATCACGGCGCTTGCGGAGCGCGCGATGTCATTTATTCCGGCCAAGAATTAGAACGTAAAAACACTAAACTGTTACGTACCAAACAGGCTTTGTTGCACAAATCAACCAAAAAGTAGACTTACCCACCCCCAGCAAATTCAAGACACAACTTGAGTATGGGGTCTGCCTAACGCTGTGAAATGATTCAGCACCGCAATCCGTGCGTGAAGTTCATTCACCTGACGATCAAAGTCTTTCGACATCAACTTTTATCCAAGCAATTTCACACACCTCATCTTGCTCTCAACCAGACTGCGCCTGTGATAGCCACTCCACTTGCGCCATATCCTTCGCCCCAATAGACGTGTCAGAGCAAGTGTGTCATTGCGGGCAATCGCACCAGCGGATTTCTCTTTCCAGGGCTGACCATTGCGACGTGTCGGTATAACAGGAGCCGCACGTCTGCTTACAATGGCATTGTGGCACTGCTTGGTATCATAAGCACCATCACCACTGACAGTCAGAAGCGACTCATCGGCAGGAATTTGATCCAGAAGTGCTGGAAGAACTGGCGCATCTCCTGTACGACTATCGGTGACCATGACGGCTCTGATCTGCAAAGTCTCTGCATCAATGCCGATATGCAGCTTACGCCATTGACGGCGATATTCTGCACCATGTTTCTTGCGCTTCCATTCGCCTTCGCCAATCATCTTAATACCCGTACTGTCCACCAGTAGATGTAGCCCCGTGCGACTGGCTTGATAAGGAATATCAATGTCGATCCGCTTTTGCCTGCGGCTTAAGGTGCTAAAATCGGGAACAGACCATGTTAGTCCGCATAGTCTGATCAGGTTTTCTACAAATCCTGTCGTTTGTCTAAGCGCAAGCTGAAACAGCGATTTGATGATCAGGCAGGAATGAATGACGGCATTGCTGAAAGTCTGATATCTGCCCGGCTTGCCTGTCTGGACTCCAAACCATGATATGTTAGGGTCAAACCAGACTGTCAGAGATCCACGTGATTTGAGAGCGGTGTTGTAGGATGACCAGTTACTGGTACGATATTTCTGAGATGATGGCTTTGTCATAGCTAAATTGTCCACGCATGACGTCATCAGACAATACGAGTTGTGCAACAAAGCCTAGTAAGATGCTAAATGATTGTTTTGTTCAATTCTGGCGAGTCATCACTAACTTCATAATCACTGCACATTGACGTACCAAAAATCTCATATCGATTACGGCCATTATCTTTTGCTTTATATAGTGCTGCATCGGCTTGACTCAACAACTGCTCAACACACATGATCATATTCGGATCAAGTATTCCAATACCGACGCTGACTGTTACAAAAGGATGGTTTTCATCTGGATTAGGAATTTTAAGTTGGGCTAAGCTGTTTAGTAATCGCTCGGCTAGTTGTTCAGCGCTCGTTGCGTTCATACATGGAAATAATAAAACAAACTCCTCACCTCCGTAACGCGCGGCTACTTCACCGCTGCGTTTAGTTAAACTTGACATCAGATTTGCAATCTTCTTTAGGCATTCATCACCTGCCAAATGACCAAACTTATCGTTATATAACTTAAAAAAATCAATATCAATAATCATTAATGCTAATGGTTGGTGGTTGCGTAATGCACGATTCAATTCATGGTGCATAACTTCATCTAAATGTCGTCTATTCGCAAGACCCGTTAGCCCATCTTGACGTGATAACGTATATAACTGCTTAGCTAATAGCTGTTCTTTATCTACTAAATGCTGTAATAAATGCGTCTGTAGAAAACTTTTTCTTTTTCCGTGATCTAATGCATACGCAATACACATCCCTAGCATACTCGTCATGGTGAAGGTCAGACTGTAAACCTTCCAATTTATATGTTGTCCAATAGCGTAAGCTAAAGTAATACCAGCTAAACTACCTAACCATCCAACAACCATAGTAGACTGAAAGCGTAAAGAAACAAAACTATATATCACGATGACAATGTAAATGATCCCTGCATAAGTCAGAATAGCCGACTCCCCAACTGCTATATTTGCACAAGCTGTACTCGTGGCAATAGCAGCCACGCCACCAATACCAACGTACCACTCATACCAACGTCTTAATGCGCTGACATAAGACAATACGAATACAGTCAAAATTACGCAGAACGTCCAAATATTAATACTAAAAAATTGCGAGTATACCTCTTTTGGTAGAACCTGATAAATTGCAAAATTCTCAACGAAAAACAAGAAAAACAATAATGGCGCACGAAAGTGCAATGATTGAATAGCACAAATAGTATGCTGATCTAAAAATGCAGATTCTAAGCGCGCAGGAAACCGCCACAACAAATATTGAGAACGTAACGCCAAATAAATTTCTTGTTGAACCGAATCATCATTTTCTGGATACTGTGCCGCCTCTAGATGGTCATTCTGACTGAACTCCGAAGATGCATTAATTGCAATAGATTCTTTTTGCATAACGTTCCCTATTCTTCACCAAGACTTGATTTAATTGGTTCATAGAGCAGTCAAAGATAAAGTTAATTATGTTTTGATATCCAGTCCTTTACGGTCAACAGTGAAGATAAATCGCCCGATACAAACCACTTTACTTTCTACGCGCAACTCCACAGAAACTGTGGCTATGCGGCGTCCTACACGTATCATCGTAGGTATTGCCTGAAGCTTGCCTGCAAAAGCTGGTCGCATATAGTCGAAGGTCATTGTAGAACAAGTCGGCAATGCCGCATCCCCACAGTGTTGTGCAAGGTATCTTGCAGCTACCACTTCACCAAAGCTAGCCAGAATACCGCCATGAAATGTCCCGATTAATGGATTTCCAACATGTTCGTCCCGGAACGCCATGAAGTAGATTCTCTCGCCATTTACCATACGCTCTTCTAATCCTAAAAACTTATGGAAAGGTTCATCGAATGAGCCTGCGGTGGCTTCCTTAATGCACTCCGTTATAGAAACGTTCATTTCACCGAATCTCCTATCGAACTGTCAAAGGCAGGCCCCATTGTACCGATGGCAAATGAACCAGCGACTGTTGCTACGGGATCGTGGCTTCCAACAGCAAATGCCTTGCCAGTAATATATGCAATCGAGGGCGTCCTGCCCACGTAATCTATCACTGCAATTAGAGCTGTAGCTGGAGGAATTTCTTGCAGAAAATCGACACGTAGGTCGATGGTCGCAATCGGCTGCATGGTTCCCAAAGCTGAAAATATTGACAACCCGCAGCAGGAGTCAAGAAGTGTCACCATAACCCCTCGATGCAAGGCCCCTCGTCCATCTGCCAACGTCGCTGAAAATGGCATAGTCATCTCGCTATGGCCATTGTGAACATGATTTATTTCGACTGAAAACGATTTAAACAACGGGTGTTGAGTGCCAAAAAATGCCCTTGCCTTTGTAAGTGAATCTATCCCTAGATTACTAATATCTCTAGTCGTCATTTCGAACTCCTCTTCCAAGTACTGCACTAGAAAGAGTGCTGACTTTTTTACAACGTAATTGCTGTTTCAACATAGATACGCTCTGTTATCATGACATCGAGAATAGCATCCGCAATTAGAGACCGAGGGAAGTTAGCACTTTCTGATGCGTCCTTAAGTTGCTTTGCCAATACGCTCCATTTTTTTTCGCTGGCTCGCATCAGTTCTGCCAAACGCAGCTCCAGTACTCTAGTATCGTAGCTGGCAGCCTCATCGAGAAACTCCGCATACATTTTCCTGAATGCACCACCGCCAGTTCCGCGCTTCTCAATGATTTGGTACGCAAACCGTGTTGTCCAGCGCCAATCTCCTTCCGTTTCCCATAAAGATAGATCATTCATCCACGTTTTCAGCGCTGATAGGCCAGTATTAGGCAAGTCGCTATTCAATGCACTCGCGTTGAAGCGAATGGCGTCACAGACGACTTGAGCAGTGATTTTTGGACGCATGCTATCAGGTGAAAACATGTTGCCAAAATGCACAAAAGGTGGGGTAGTGGAAAACCTCGCGTTTTGAAGTGCGTTTGCACACACAGCCAATTCGCTAGGTAGGCCAGTATCCGTAACAAGGACGTCGCCTGTTTGCTTTTTCCTAGACCAAGCAATGATCGCATGACCAGGGAAGTGGGTTTGACTCCCAAAGTAGGGCAGATAATAAATATCCGTTAGCAAAAGCGATGGCAGTCCTGCGTCGAGCCGTTGGTAAAGTGCCAATGAAGCAGACTCTGGCGAATCAAATATAAGCCACTCAAAAGGAACACCAATCGTTCGGAAAAACTGCTCCTCATAGCCGATGGAGCGAACATGTACGATGAATGGAGTAGATGCGCCCAGCAGATTCAGATAGTTGATACCAAGTCCAGATCCCAATCCAAAGCACATGGCTTCTGATAAATTGAAGCCGTGAAAATCCATCAGGTCCCGTATTGCTGAACTGCCGCAATGACGTCCTGGCACATGCTTGATCTGACTTGAACATAGTATTTTAGAAACCTTCTTATTCATAATTTTTTCGCTTTTTCGTCGTATTCTTTAGTTAAAACACCACGTGTCATCATTTGCCAGATAGCATCTCCTATCTGCTCCAGGCTATACTTTCCATCTTCGTTGTACCAAGTAGCCACCCAGTTGACCGCACCCAAACCAATGAGGCGTAGCATGTCAATATCGACATCACTTCTGATACAGCCTTGTACCTTCAAGGTATCGAAGATAGTTTGCCAATAATTTTCATAGCGATCTCGTTCAGCGATCATCTGTACACGTGCGGCTCCCTGAAGTGATCGCCATTCGAATAGCAGAACATACACCATAGCATCACCAGACATCAGCACATTCACATGCGCGCGCAACGCGGCACGCATTTTTTCAAGAGGGTCTAGAACGCTTGAAATTGCCACAACAATTCCAGAGATAATATTTTCGATGGCTAGCCGCATCATATCAACTAAAATGTCATCCTTGGATCGATAGCGGTAGTGGAGACTTCCAGGCAGCATGCCACAAGCCTTTGCGATCTCTCTGACACTGGTTCGCTCATATCCATTTTCGCGGAAGAGTATCGCTGATACGGAAAGAATACGTTCTCGATCAGCGATATGCGCCCTGATTGCTTCATGGATTGACATCAAATAGCTCCGATGGATTGAAAGGAATTCGCCATTATAGGGAAGTCTATCATCGCCGTCCTTACTCGAACTTCGGTTTATGCGACATGGTCAAGTTTGGATTCCCCGAAAACGACGCGCGAAGCCTCCATAGGGTCTTCATGCCTATCGTATTCGACTAACCAGGCTTGCACTTTTTCTGGAATCCCAGTGTCACAAGGGTGAAACCCTGGGCGGAACCAAGCCAAATAGGCGGGAAGGAGTCTTGTAAGCATTCCTTTAGGCCCATAGAGACGATTCAGCCCCTTAGTAATAAGTACAGGGCGTCTGTGTAGGCGATCAACCTTAAGCATTTGCCAAAGGGCAACCCCAACGATCGCATGTACCAAAATAGTACCCACAATCAAGGCGGACACTCGCGTAAAATAACCACCACCAGCGGCCTCCTCATATACGTCAAAAGCGACGGCTTTATGCTCCACTTCCTCCACTCCATGCCACATAAACATAGCACGCATAACAGGATGTGCATTTCGGAACATATCTCCATTCCCCTCCATAAAGCCTTCTCCCAGCGTAGCCGTGATATGCTCAAAAGCAGCAGTTAGAGCTAATTGGTACTTAGGCGAAAGGTGTTGCTGGGAAAGCCTGATAAAGATCTTCAGATTAGATATTACGTTTTCAACGTGAATACCCTGTGCCTGCATCACAGCGTTGTAACGATCATGTACGATACCGTGCTGGGCCTCCTGTCGAAAAAAACTACGAACATCTTCCTTTAACTTTGGATCAGTGACCTTGTCCTGATAGTTGCGGACGGACTGAATGAAGAACCGCTCTCCATCGGGGAAATGAACTGATAGTGCATCAAAAAAGCGGGTCAGAACCTGATCCCCGTTATTCCAAAATACAGGAACATCAGAGACATCAAATATGGTCTTGCGCGGCTTTATTTTACTCATATTAGACATAATAACATCTCCTTTACAGATAAAAATCACTTGTGGGTATAGGGTTAGTTGCTGATAACGTCTGCTTCAATACTCATGATTTCTACAAAACAAGCAGACATTTGCATTCATTTTGGTCAATTGACCAAATCTTGAAATAATCATATTGGTCACTTGACCAAATGTCAAACGAAATTCAATGTTAACCGTCACTCTTATCAGGTATAATTGCAATCCATGGTGAAAGTATTGCTAATAAAGTAAGTGCTGCCTTGCAATCATGCACTTCGCCGCTTGTTAAAGTGAACTGTATGGGTAATCCGTAACTATCTGCTACTAAATGAATCTTTGTTGTTCGTCCAGCTCTACTAATGCATATACCTTCTGAATCTTGTGTTGCGGCACCTCAGCTATGTTGATGGGCTTTCTATGGGTGCCCTGCACAATGCTCTACGACAATAGCAAGCGATTCGTTGCAGCATATCGATAGAAGGCCAAACAGCGTACGCTGATACAAGCCTTTAGTCGTTTGGAAAGTCACTATCAGCTAGACACCCGTTTTGGTCGTCCAGCACGTGGCAATGACAAAGGCAAAGTTGAAGGCGTCGTGGGCTATTCGCGTCGTAACTTCATGGTGCCGATGCCGCGAGTCTCGTCGCTAGATGAGTTGAATGTTCAATTACAAGTCGGCTGTGATAAACGCGTGTTTGAAGCTCCTTCGGGACTACAACCAGAATATTCAGCAGCGTATGCAAGAAGATCTGACCTGTTGTTTATCCCTGCCGAACGTATCTTTTGATGCCTGCGAAGAAGTCTCTTCCAAAGTCAGCTCATAGTCACTGGTGTGCTGCCGTTGCAATGATTACTCGGTACCCACTGAATATGCCTATCAAACTGTACGGGTGCGAGGCTTTGTGGATCGTGTGGTGATCGCACAGGCTGCTAAAATCATTGCAATTCACCCACACTGTTATGCCTGTGCACAGTTTATTTATATCTCATTAGATTACCTAGGTTCTGTTGACGTTTTAAAATTCGTTTAAAATCTGCTATTTTTGGTATCTATGAACAGATTAGAAATGAGTGATCATGAGTGGTTTCGGCTACTTCCGCAGCTAAAAAATATAACAGGTATTTGCATTGGAAATCTCGACAACTTAAGGAGATTTATTGCTGCCGTATTGTGGATTTTACGTTCTGGGGCTCAGTGGCGAACGCTGCCGAAATCGTATGGTAAATGGAATAGTGTATTTAAACGGTTTTCGCGCTGGTGTGAAATAGGTGTTTGGGATAGGTTGTTGAAAAACTTATCTCACTCAACATTATGATTCACAGAGTGTTTCTATAGATGGCTCTGTTGTTCGAGCACATGCTTGTGCGGCGGGCGCAGCAAATAGTAATGCCGACGATGAGGCATTAGGTCGATCTAAAGGCGGTTTTGGTGTCAAGATCCATGCACTTTGTGATGCTTTGGGTTTACCCATAAGTTCATCCTGACGGGTGGTCAAGCCGCTGAATGCAAGTATGCCATTCCACTCATGTCGAATGTCAAAGCCGATGCTTTATTGGCCGATAAAGGCTACGATACGAATGAGTTTCGTGATTGGTTAAAAGAGCAAGAAATTGAAGCGGTCATTCCGCCCAAATCCAATCGAAAAGAAGAAATTTCGTGTGATTTTTGGCTTTATAAGGAAAGACACGCCGTAGAATGCATGTTTAACAAGCTAAAGCACTACCGTCGAATAGCGACGCGATATGAGAAAAAAGCCATTAACTACATGGGCATGCTGTGTTTTTCATCGTCACTTCTATGGTTACGATGAAAGGTCAACAGAACTGAAAACTGTTAGAAAACAAGCCGCGTGCACTGGATCAAGCCGCAGTGTTAATAAACTGGGAATTCCCCAAAGAGTTTGAACAATTACGCCGCATACTCTGGATTAATTTCTCCCCGATATTTATAGCTGTCGCCTCTGATCCATTGACCCCATCTTGAAATGTGGCACATATCTTGCTCCTGAAAGCAAACCATTGACATCAAGCATGAGGAGCTTTTTTGTAAGTATCTGATGTAATATATCTTCCTCATGATGTTGTGAATAAATAAAGCGTAAGTCATTTTGGGGTAAGGTATCCCATTGTTGAAGTTTTATATATTCAACTTTTTCTGAAGTTACTTTGGATTTGGGGTTATTTGAGATAGACGTCTCAGTAGACAATAAGGAAAAAATAATCGGGATTATTTGTTGTCGTGTTGTGGTTGGATGATCCTGATATGCTGCTTTGATGCATTGAATGAGAAAGGGATGTTCATATTCATCTTTGAACATTGTATAGATACGACGCTCATCTTCTGTAGACAATGAGTTTAAAAAGTCTTCAGTTGTTGTATCAATAGGGGTATTCTGAATTTTCTGTTGAAAATCAAAAATTTTTCGATCCATATCGGGTACGATGAGATCTGAGTACCGTGCAATCTTTTCGATACTACCTGACCTTAATGCATCTAACATAGGATGAACGGGTTTTAACTCCTCATCATAAATTTGACGTAGCAATTTAGAGGTAATTCGTTCTTTACCAACGGCCAAAGCTCTTAGTTGAGCGAGTACAAATAATTTAACAACAATATCAAGGATACCTTGGCTTAAGTCATACCAAACATGCCTGATTTCATCTGACAGGAACTCATCTCTTTGATTCAGTAACTGTTGTTTCCAAAGATTATTTGTAAATGCCACCCATTCAGGATTTATTTGATCATTAATATATTCTGGTAAGGGTTCCCAAAAAATAGCTCCAAAGCCAGCGCCCCTACGAGCAGAGCGTAAATCAGCCTCAAAAATTTCGCGAGCCTTGGGTGTTCCGATCAACATAATGGGAACACCAATTGTATTAACCATAGTCACAAAAAAGTTGAGCATTTCTTGTGACCCACCAGATTTTGAGCGACTTAGATGCTGGATTTCATCAATTACTAATAATCCTAAAGCATGAGCATTCGCAAGTTGAGACATCTTTGTGAGTAGTGCCTGAATATTATATCGTTTAAGTCCATACCGTTTTTCATAACTGGTATCTAAGACCTGATCTAACGCACGGAAGAAGTTTAAGCAAATTTCTTTTAAAGAACCGTTATGTGAGCAATCAATTTTTAAATAAACGACTTGCTCGATATTCAAATCTGGATGATAAATAACTTGAGGGAATGCTGATAGAATTCTGATTAATGATGTAGTTTTTCCATGTCCAGAACAGCCAATGAGTAGCATACTCTGAGCAGTTGATTTTACGCTTTCAAATCTAAAAGCTGTGAGCTCACCTTTTTGTATACGCTCATATCCATTTTGCAAATGTTTTTGAAGGTCACCTGTACGAGGATTTCTACCTACGTAGCCACCACGGATCATGAGAGAGACTTTTTCTGTTAAGAGTGTGTGATTGTTGAGTGGCTGAAAAAACTCATCACCAATGCGAGCAATTGAATGCGAGCGGATAACTTTGGGTTTGAGAAGGTCAGTAAAAGAATGAATGGCTGCTGTTTTCAGAGATTTAGTTTGATTTACAGCTTCTTGAGGAGGCGGTAATGCTTCAATAAATGGATTGCCCTGATAGGATGGAACCCCAGTGTCTTGATAAATGGCTTGCACTTTTAATGGATACATAAGAGGTTACTCCTCATCATTAAATAATTCAGGCGAGAATGGGAGTTTATAATCCTCCTCCTCTGTTGGTTTGTTAAATTTTATAATGTCTGCCATTTGTACATTTTTCTCCAATAGTGGGAGATTAGCTTTCTGCTTTTGGTCTTTCTTATTTGCCCGAATCTGGCGAATTCTTTCAGAATTGGATTGATCTGCCTTGGGGGTTTGCTTTTTAGCATTCTCGATGATCTTTTGAACCGATTTATTGAAAGCAATTCGGTGCGTTATTTCTTCGTGTTTAGCATTCGCTTGTACGTGTTTCTCAAAATATTGTTTTTCCCAGACTTCCCAAAAACTCATATTGGTATAGGCTCGGCTCCGAATGGCCAATGAACAAGTCCAATAAGTCTGGCTATTAGGACTGGCAAATAGATAGATTTTATTGGCATTTTTAGGATCATATGCAGCCTTTAGGTTTTGAGGACGTTGTATCTCCTCACTACGATGTAACCAACCCTCTCGTAAGATTTCACTACTATTGTAATATAAGCCCCATGCATTGATTCCTAAAGGCGACATAGATACTTTTGTACGAGGAAGTAAAGAGACACGAAGTTGTTCCGCATCGACTGTACGAAGTTTACCCATACGGTTTTCAATCCCCCAATTCCAGAGATAGAGTGGAATAGAAGGGATGTCTTCAGGCAGATCCTCATCTCGATCATATTTATCTAACACATGGAAATTATTGCGAAAAATAATCGTTTCAAGAATAATTTGTGTAAATTCATTTAAGGTTAAGACTGCTTCAAGTCGATAGTCTGTTTCACCATGTTTTTTAATTCGATTTCCTTCAACAACACCTGGAGTATAAGGTTTGAACTCAGCCTGAATCGTTCGGAAACAGCTTTCTACAATTCCTTTTGCATCACCTCGTCGTGGGGGAGCTGTTTCTAAATGGATGTTGTAGCCATTTACTAATGTTTCGGCTTGTTCGCTCAGCACTTCCCCTCGGTCTGCGAGAATAGCACTTGGTAAACCTATTACAGGCCATTCTTCGTCTGAAACTGTTATATCAAATTCTTTGCAGAGAGAAACCTTGCTACTACAAGCGACAGAAACAGCTTGCATTGCAATCGCATATGAAGGGTTATCTAGTCCGATATAGAATCCAGCAATCATACGACTGAAGACATCAATAATTACATAAACCGTTGGTCTACCAACAATCTTGCTGCGATCATCATTCGCAACTAAATAGAGATCAGCGATAGTTGCGTCAATTTCATAGCGGCTTCCTGGGCCAAGAACACTAGATGTTGCAGTTGCCAATAAAGGGCGCTTATCTTTTTTAAAATTATTAGGGCTAGACTGGGCCTCAACGAGTTGTGGTTTTGTATATTCCCGATGATAGAAGTAACGGAATTGTCTTAATGTAGGGTAATTTTTAGTTTCCTCATTTGGATAATATTGTGCGTATAGTACTTTGAATTTGTTATGCGCTTCCGTAGTTTTGAGTGGGTTGTCCTTTAGTAGATGCTTTGAAATAATAATTCTGAATAGCCTTTCTATATCAATAGTGATTTGACATCCTTCGCCATCACCAAATTTACGTTTTCGGCCATTTTTTTGGGTATTAGTCTCTGTACGAGTTTTTCCCGGAGCGCCACTATTCTTATAATCGGGCAATAAAGCATTGGGGATTTGACCTCTTTGCCAATATCTTCGTAGATATTTATAAATTGTGGGTTTGGAAACTAGACCAGATGACTTAATCCTATTGATAAGGCCTGCTCGGATTGATGGATCAAAGTGATTTGGTTCTTGGATAAGTTCCTTAATGACATTATAAGCCTTATCTCTTTTAGAAAAGGCGATAGAATCGAGTGCAGGTTCCTCATTAATTAAGTATATATAGGGATCTTGAAATCGTATTAAACGTTCGTTATCTAGATATTCATAGAGCTGTTCTGCTCTGAATACTTCAGGTAATGCATTTTTAGTATCAACTTGTATCCAGTAGATCATCCCCGAATTTATAGCGAGGATTCGGTAAAGCTGATCATCTAATTTTAGAACTTCATTGACCCGCCACATTGAGGAATCCTTCAACAAGTTGAGGTTGGTAGAACTTAAAGTCTTGCACACGCAATTCTTTAAAATTTTTGGTGATATCGAATTTGACCAGCCGATGAGCCATCAGCTGCTTTAAGTCAGTCAGAGATTGTCCGATATCTTGCTGATATTCTCTATCAATAAATTTACAGATATCAATAAGCCTCATTTGAGGGTTCTGTTGGCAGGAAAACTCAAAATTTTTCAAAGATCCAATGAGCTGGTCATTAATCTTTGTATCGTTCTGGGATGAATATAACCATTTGATGTTATCAAGAACTGTAGGGTTAAGTTCTTTTTCAGTCATGATGAACCAGGGAATATTTTTGCTTTGCCAATACTGTCTTTCAATTTCCAGTTTTTCAATCGTTCTCGGATCTTTTAATTCCGACAGTGGTTTGACTTGTATAGCAAATTGCTTATGAGATGAACTATCGACTAGAAAATCAGAAGTCATGACTTGATTGATGCCACGAACATTTGGGTGTTTGATACCACAATTTGATGCAATCTCAAGCGTTTCATCTAGTCGGAGAGGGAATTGTTCGCGGATATCTTGAACGTGTTCCATCCAATCTAATGTCAAAAAAGCACCAAGCTCAAGGTTTGATAATAGATGGTGAACGCGTTTTGTTTTAAATGAGTAGATACGGTGCGATAGCCCCTGAGAGGGAACCTCATTAATTAATAGCCATGGCTTATATGAAGCACCGGAACCTTGTCCACGTCCTTGCTTCATGCGTTTAGCGATCTGTATTTCGGTTAAGCCACTTTGAGATTTAGCCATTTAAAAAGCCCAGTATACTTTTCGTTCAGTATATCTGGGCTTTTTCTAGTTAACAACAATTTTGTGTTGTTAATAACTTCTTTGTCATAGTTAACAACTATTATGCTTGGTTAATAATTATTATGTCTGATCACATTGATGCTTAACAGTTGAACTTAATTATTCTACTGTGACTGATTTTGCCAAATTGCGTGGCTGATCGACGTCCGTACCGCGCAGCACTGCCACGTGATATGACAGCAATTGCACAGGAATACTGTACACAATCGGAGCGACCAAGCCAGCGATCTTCGGAATTGGAAGTACATGGACGCGATCTTCAGATTTGATTTCGCTATCGACATCGGCAAATACAAACAGCTCGCCGCCACGTGACAGCACTTCTTGCATGTTGGATTTGAGCTTATCGAGCAAGTCATCTTGCGCAGCCAACACGACGATAGGCATGTCTTTATCCACAAGTGCGAGTGGGCCATGTTTCAGCTCACCAGCGGCATAACCTTCAGCATGGATGTATGAAATTTCTTTCAATTTCAATGCGCCTTCCAGTGCGATTGGGTATTCGATACCACGACCCAAGAACAATGCATGACGTTTTTCGATGAAGGCGTGAGACATTTTTTCGATTTGGCTATCAAGCGCCAATGCTTCACTCACTGCGATTGGCACATGCCATAGCTGAGCAATGATTTCTGCTGATTTCTCTGGCGCGAGGCTGCGTTGTTCATGGCCCACTTTGAGAACTAACAGCATCAGTGCTGCTAATTGCGTGGTAAACGCTTTGGTGGATGCTACGCCGATTTCTGGGCCCGCTTGGGTCAGTAAGTGCAAGTCAGTTTCGCGAATCAGTGACGATGTTTTGACGTTACACAATGCCAAGGTCACGAGGTCATCATTTGCACCTGCTTGCGCTTTGATATCACGCAGCGCAGCCAAAGTATCAGCAGTTTCACCTGATTGAGAAATACAAACGACCAAAGTATTTGGTAGAACCACAGGTTCGCGGTAGCGGAATTCGCTCGCGATTTCGACTTGGCAAGGCATTTTCAGCAGTTTTTCAAACCAATAGCGCGCGATCATGCCAGAATGGTAGCTAGTACCACAGGCAATGATTTGAACTTGCTTCACATTAGCCAGTTTCTTCGCTTTTTCGCCCAAGAAATCATCATGCAGTGCATTGTCGGTGATACCCACAGACAAGGTGCGTGTCAGAGCGTCAGTTTGCTCATAAATTTCTTTGAGCATGTAATGCTTGTAACCGCCTTTTTCACTGGAGATATCACTGGCATCGATTTCATGTGATAAGCGGCTGACATGTTGACCGTTTTGATAAATCTCAATGGATTCACGAGTGAGTCGGACAACGTCTTTTTCTTCTAAGTAAATAAAGCGGTTGGTCACGGGTAAGAGTGCCATTTGATCGGAGGAAATAAAATTTTCACCGATACCTAAACCAATGACCAGCGGAGAACCAGCACGAACAGCAATCAGTTCGTCAGCATTTTCGCTATTTACCACGCCAAGCGCATAAGCACCATGCAGCAGCGGAATGACCGATTGAACCGCAGAGAGTAAGGTTGCATGGCTTTTCATTGCACGGTGAACTAAATGCGCGACCACTTCGGTGTCGGTTTGTGACGTAAAGACGTAACCTTCACCTTGTAACTCAGCTTTGAGCAATGCATAGTTTTCGATAATACCGTTGTGAACAACCGCAATGGTGCCTGATCTATGTGGATGTGCATTGGCTACTGAAGGCGCACCATGTGTCGCCCAGCGCGTGTGAGCAATGCCGAGTGTGCCGTGCAGATGTTGTGCTTGAACAGCAGATTCAAGGATGGCAACTTTACCGACTTGGCGTTCGCGAACGATTTCACCTTGTTCAATCAGTGCTAGACCTGCCGAATCGTAGCCACGATATTCGAGGCGTTTGAGTCCTTCGATCAAAATAGGTGCGACATTGCGCTCCGCGATACCACCGACAATTCCACACATATCGTTTTCGTTCCTAACTAATTCCAGATGAATGCTCTGGCTTGGTTGATCTGACTATTGGTTTATGGGGTTAAGCTGCCCATTATTCTATGTCATCTTGATGTCATAAGTCCTATGACTTTTTGACAGGTCGTTTGTAGTTGGCAATATTTCGTTGCTGGCCACGCGCAACAGCGAGCGAACCTGCTGGAACATCTGTAGTGATCACTGAGCCTGCGCCAACTGTGGCTTGATCACCAATACTGACTGGCGCAACCAGTGAGCTATTAGAGCCGATGAAGGCTTGTGAGCCAATTACAGTTTGGTGTTTATTTGCACCGTCATAATTACAGGTGATTGTACCAGCACCAATGTTACTGCTTGAGCCAATCAGTGCATCGCCAATATAGGACAGATGGTTGGCTTTGCTGCCATCACCAACGCGGCTATTTTTGACTTCGACGAAATTGCCGATGTGTACGTCATCCGCAAGCACGGTGCCTGGTCGTAAACGTGCAAATGGTCCAATGAATGCATTTGACCCGATGGTGACGTCATCAATGATGCTGTATGGTAGAATTTTTGTACCGCTGCTGATTTTAGCATTTTTTAAATGACAACCTGCGCCCACGGTGACGCCATCTCCCAGATAGCAATCACCTTCAATGATGACATTGACGTCAATTTGCACATCTTGTCCGACTGATAAGTGCCCACGCAAATCAAAGCGTGCAGGATCAAGCAAGGTGACCCCTGCTTTCATCAAATCAGTGGCTTGGTGGCGCTGCCATTGGCGTTCCAGTGCAGACAATTGCAGGCGATCATTGACCCCTTCAACTTCAAAGGCATAGGTCGGCTGAATGCTGCCGATACTGATGCCATCTTTTGCTGCCATAGCCACGATGTCAGTTAAATAATATTCACCTTGAGCGTTTTCATTGGATAGGTTAGGTAACCAACGATGCAAGAGTGCGTTGTCGACAGCATAAATTCCAGTGTTGACTTCGGTGATTGCACGCTCTTTTTCTGTAGCATCTTTTTGTTCGACGACGCGAATAATCTGATTTTTGCTATTGCGGACAATACGACCATATCCCGTTGGATTATCAAGATCGAGCGTGATCATCGCTAAACCGCCATTTGCGGCATCTAAAAGACGGCGTAAGGTATCTGCACGAACGAGCGGCACATCGCCGTATAGAATGAGACTTTTACCTGCTTCAGGTAGGACTGGTAGTGTGACTTGCACCGCATGTCCCGTGCCTTTTTGTTCAGCTTGTTCAACCCATTCAATGGTTTGCTCGGCATGCGTTGGGCAGTTAAATGCAGCTTTAACGATATCACCACCATGACCATAGACAGTAATGACGCGATCAGCTTCAATTCGAGCAGTTTGTGCAAGCACATGTCCCAGTAAGGGTTTACCAGCAAGCGGTTGTAATACTTTGGGTAGGCGCGAGTTCATCCGTGTCCCTTTGCCTGCTGCTAAAATAATGACACTGAGCGTCATATGGTTTTCTCCAGTGTTTTTTCAATGATTTATTAAATCAATAATTTGCTAATTAATCGTGGTTGTATTGTTTGACTAAATCAAAAGCAAATAACCCCACATTGCCAATGCGGCAATGAGTCCAGCCAAAATATCGTCGAACATAATACCAAAACCGCCATGTACACTGCGATCAAAATAACGAATTGGCCACGGTTTCCAGATATCAAACAGTCGAAAGAGTGCAAATGCGATCAAGAGATTGAGTAAAGTCATGCCGTTCAATGTACTGAGGTGACCCAAAGCCAACATTGGCATCAGCACCATCGATTGCCCTACAAACTCATCCCAGACGATACGCCCATCATCATGCACACCCATCAATTGTGCTGTTCTACCACAAATCGGAATCCCAATAATCGCGGCAATGCCAATGATCCAGAGAGAAGGTTGCAGACCTAAATACATCCAAAGTGGAGCAAAGAACAGTACGGCAAATGATCCCGCTGTGCCAGGTGCTTTGGGTGACAAGCCTGAACCTAGACCAACACCAAGAAACCAGCACAATTGGTCCAGTATATTCATATTTTTAAATGGAATTTCGGCAGTGCCTGTGCTGATGTTCTTTTTAGAAATTGGCGTATCAGAGGATAGGTCAGTCAAAGTGCTTAAATCCTTTGAGATTGAGATGAAAAGGTTGATGGTGGTGTAAAACGGTTAATCGTTCGGTGTTTGGCGTGTGTTGTACGATCTCACCAATCACAGTCAGTGGCAAGTCTTGTTGCTGCCAAACTTGCCCAAGGTTAGCAAATTTCTGTGGAGAAATGGTGAAGCATAGTTCGTAGTCATCGCCGCCACACAGCGCAAGTGCTGCGCGTTGCTCAAGATCTAATGCTGTGAGAGTCGGTGAGAATGGTATTTTTTCCACATCAATTCGTCCTGCGACATTGCTGGCAGTGAGAATATGTCCTAAGTCTTGAGCCAGACCATCAGAAATATCGAGCATGGCTGACGCATAGCCGCGTAGAGCGCTACCTAGCGCAAGACGAGGCGTAGGGCGATCTAAGCGTGATCTTAGAGTTTGATTGAGCTTTTGGTCTTGCAGGTTTTTCAGTGCGTAGGCGGCATCGCCAATTGTATTAGATACCACAATGAGGTCGCCACTTTGTGCGCCACTACGAACAATCGCTTGTCCTGTGGGTATCCAGCCGAGTGCGGTTACTGTGAGGCTCAGTGTTTCTCCGCGTGTGGTATCGCCGCCAATCAAAGAGACATTTGCATCATCACATAACGCAAAGATTCCTTGAGCCAACTTTTCTAAAAAATCAGGCTCAGCGTTGGGGAGAGTAAGGGCAAGTAAAATACTATGTGCAGTCGCGCCCATTGCCGCAAGATCTGAGAGATTAACCGCGACAGCTTTCCAGCCGATGGAATAAGCATCTGTTTCGATAGGAAAGTGACGACCTGAGATCAGTGTATCGGTACTGATGACCAATTCGTGATGGGCAGGCGGGGCGAGGAGCGCGGCATCGTCACCAATGCCGAGATTAATGCCTATAGATGAATTTTGCTGTGATTTTCGTTGGCTTTCTCGTTGAAAGTAGCGTTGAATCAGCGAAAATTCATCCATGACGAATGATTAGTTCTGATCTGCGTCAGTCGCATCAGACTCTTGAGCTGCTTGGCGTGCAGCACTTCCAGCCGCGAACTCTTCTGGACGTAATTGGCGCGCGAGTTTGTCGAGGACGCCATTGACATATTTATGACTGTCGGTTGCACCAAAATGCTTTGCCAATTCAATGCCTTCATCAATGACGATGGCATACGGAACTTCCAAGCGATTACGCATTTCATACGCGCCAAGCAGCAAAATTGCCCGCTCGACGACGTTCAAAGCCTCAAGCTCACGATCAATCACAGGATCTAAAATTTCATCTAACGATTCGTTTGCAGCAATCGTTTGAGTCAACAATTCGTGGTAATAGACCACATCGGTCTTGTTCATGTGGTTTTCAGCACGCGTACGTGCCTCAATCTCATGTACAGGATTATTGGTCAAGAGCCACTCATAGATACCTTGCATGGCAAAGCGACGAGATTTGCGCTTTGCGGCGAAGGTTGTTGGATTCTTGCTTTTAGAATCGTTTATACCTGTCGGTTGCTGTGCCATTCCCTTAAATCGCCTTCAGCAAATTAACCATTTCAATCGCGGTCAACGCGGCATCAGCACCTTTGTTGCCTGCTTTTGTACCCGCACGTTCAATCGATTGTTCGATGCTATCTGTAGTAAGCACGCCGAAAATGACTGGCAGATTGTATTCTAAGCCAATGACGCCCAAGCCTTTTGCGCTTTCACCTGCAACAAAATCAAAATGTGGCGTACCACCACGAATCACCGCGCCTAAAGCGATAATCGCGTCATATTTGCCACTTGCTGCGAGTTTTTTAGCAACTAAAGGCAATTCCCATGCGCCTGGTGCACGGATGATGGTGACGTTTTTGTCTTCAACGCCGTGACGTTTCAGCGTGTCTAATGCGCCTTCAAGCAACGCTTCGACCACAAAGCTATTAAAACGTCCAACGAGAACCGCGTATTTACCTTCATTGCCTTGGTGCAGTTGGCCTTCAATGACTTGAATGGTCATGGTGTGTTTCCTTTGATCAATTGAACAATATTTAAGAATATAGTGCTAAGTTTAACCGTTTTATGCTTTGGCAGTCGTACCATTTGGTAGAACGTAGTCGACAATTTCTAAACCAAAGCCCGAAAGACCGTTAAATCGAATTGGTGAGCTGAGTAAGCGCATTTGCTTGACGCCTAGATCACGTAGAATCTGCGCACCCACACCGATTGAACGGTAGTGTGCGGATGACACTGCGGGGGTAGGCTGATCAAGCGTATCAAGTGCCGCGCCGAAATCTACGGTTTCGCCCTGACTAATCCAAACCAATGCACCGCGTTCGCTTTCAGCAATGGCTTTGAGTGCCGCATCGACAGACCATGTAGGTTTGCCTTTGGACTGGGCTTGAAGTAAGTCACGCAGAGGATTTAGACCGTGAACACGAACGGTGGTCACACCTTGTTTTGGATTGCCTTTCACCAAAGCGATATGGGTATCTGAGCTGCCGTGTTCTTTGTAGCGATGCAATGTAAATTCGCCATGCGTTGTACTAAACGGCTGAGTGCTAACACGTTCAACGGTTTGCTCATTGAGCATACGATATTGAATCAAGTCGGCAATCGTACCGATTTTAAGGCCATGTTTTGCAGCAAAAACTTCAAGATCTGGACGGCGAGCCATTTCACCGTTTTCATTGATAATTTCACAAATGACAGATGCAGGTTCCAATCCTGCCAAACGCGATAAGTCACAACCTGCTTCGGTATGTCCTGCACGATGAAGTACGCCGCCAGGCTGAGCCATCAGTGGGAAAATATGCCCTGGTTGGACGATGTCAGCAGGTTTTGCCATTGGTGCAACAGCTGCCTGTACAGTACGTGCGCGTTCTGCGGCGGAAATCCCTGTGGTTACGCCTTGAGCGGCTTCGATGGACAAAGTGAAATTTGTACCATGTGAGGCGCCGTTGCGTTCGACCATGAGTGGTAAATTCAACTGAGCACAACGTTCGCGTGAAAGAGTCAGACAGACCAGTCCGCGCGCATGGGTAATCATGAAGTTAATGTCTTCAGGGCGAACATGAGTCGCTGCCATGACTAAATCGCCTTCATTTTCGCGGTCTTCATCATCCATCAAGATGACCATACGACCCGCACGAATGTCAGCAATCAATTCTTCCACTGTATTCAGTTTGATGGGATTTGATGTCATGAAAAAGACCTTATGGCGATATGCGTCACGATGTGTGTCATGGCGAGGCTAGAATTTAGGGAGACTATTCTAGCTGATTTTTAAGCGTTTTGATGATTTTTGTATGCCAAAACTGATGACCCAGCAGATTTTTAATTCATGGGGAATAAGGTTTGATTTAATGTATACTGTTGAATATATTTGATAATTATGGTTGTGCGTGATGGTCATAGAACTGTTGCATAATTAGTTATAAGATGGCTGCAATGCTGTACGATATTCATATCAGAGAAATTTTTTCTAATATCTAGATTTTAAACGTCAATATTTCCAATTCTGTGTGATGATTATGAATAAAAAAATATTTTTATTGTTGAGTGTGCTGGTTGGGTTGCCGACCTATGCGCTAGCAGGGCTCGGCGGCACTGTAGATTCTTTCAAGAATGATTCGACTCCCGCAACGGTATTGCGACATGTTGTGTTGACGACATCAAACTCAACGACAAACAACTATTCGACCCAACAAATGCATGATGATGCAGGAAATTTGATCACTGAATATGTGACGACGAATGGCGTTGTGTTTGCGCTAACTTGGCGCGGTCTGTTTAAACCGGATTTACACCAACTGCTCGGCAATTATTTTAAAACTTATCTTGATGTGGAGGGCGGCTCGTCTGGACGCCAAACTCAAGTTGTTGATCAGGATTCAGTGGTTGTGGTGTCGGAAGGTCGATTGCGCAATTTTCATGGCAAAGCTTACATTCCAGCATTAGTTCCGAATGGCTTTTCTTTGGATGATTTGAAATGAAGCAGGAAATGAAGCAAAAGATGACGATGTCACAGATTGGCGTACTTTCCGCAATTCTTGGTTGCACTTTGCTCGGGTTAGTTGGATGCGGAGGTGGGGGAGGTGGAAATCAACCTCAAGCTGTTAACAATCCAACAACAACCATACCAACAGCACCCACACCAGTACAATCAGCTCCGACTACTTCTATTGCAGCGGCAGCTAATGTTGCGAATTTGACGATAGATGCAGGCCCAGCAGCAGTAACTCCACCAAATACTAGGCCGTCTATTGCAAATCTCATGTATACAACAGTTACTCTCTGTATGCCAGGAACTCAAACTTGTACGTCGGTCGATCATGTGCTTGTGGATACAGGTTCATCAGGATTACGGGTTTTTGCGTCTGCATTACCGACAAATTTCACCTTGCCTCAACGTGTTGATGTACATAACAATCCGTTAGCTGAGTGCATCCAGTTTGTTGATGGTTATAGTTGGGGGCCATTACAAACCGCTGATTTAAGAATTAGTGGAGAGACGGCAAATTCATTACCGATTCAAGTGATTGGTAGTTCTAATTTCAGTACAGTGCCGACTGCATGCTCCAATACAGGAACTGCACGAAATACGGTTCAAAGTTTTGCTGCGAATGGGATTTTGGGCATCGGAAATGGTGCTCAAGATTGTGGATCAGGGTGTGTTGCGACCAATCTAAATGGTACTGCGCAGAATAATTTGTACTATAGTTGTCCGACACCGCAAACTTGTACTGCTACCACAGTCCCCGTGAGTGCTCAAGTACAGAATCCGATTACGTTATTTGCGGTCGATAATAATGGTTCGGCAATTGTCTTTCCGACCATTCCAAGTTCAGGTGCGCTATCGGTCAATGGCTATCTCGTTTTTGGCATTGGAACGCAGAACAATAATGGATTAGGGAGTGCTAGTGTTTTAACAGTCGATTCACCCGCTTTTGAGCTGACAACACAGTATGGCGGCGCAAGCTATACAGAGAGCTATATTGATAGTGGGACGAACTTCTTTGCTGTTCCAAATTCCAATAATGCGATCACGGTCTGTAGTGGCAATGCGTCGAGCTTCTTCTGCCCAGCATCAACATTAAACTTATCTGCAACGCTAGTGGGTCGTAATGCTGCATCTTCAACAACGTCTTTTAGCATCGCAAATGCCATCAATTTGTTTAATCAGAATGCCTATAACACGGCTTTTAGTAATCTTGGTGGGCCAAGTGGCAGTGCGACTAGTCGTACGACAAATACTTTTGCTTGGGGTTCTCCATTTTTCTTTGGAAAAACAGTGTATACCGCAATTGAAGGAAAAGTGACGCCGAGTAGCACACCTACGCCATATGTGGCATTCTTCTGATGTTGCTAAAATAATGTTAGAAAAGTATTTAAGGAGAGAATCAATGAACAACGGAATCCGTATTGTTGCAGTGTCTGGCGTGATTGCTGTTTTGAGTTTGGGAATGATTGCGTGTACCAAACAAGAGCCACCCAAGCCGATCGTGAGTGATACTGGTCGTCCAGAAACCCGCAGTGTCGAGGCAGCCAATGCCATTGGCTACAATGGGACAGCGATGCGCCAAAAACTTGATAAAGCCTTAGATGCAAATGACGCACAGGCCAAAAAAATGGATCAGGCTGCAAATCAATAACTAAATCGAACCCTAAGATGTAGGGTAGCCCTTGTGGCTACCCGCATTGGGCGTATTGAGGATTGATCATAAGATTGCCTTATGGTCAGTTTATTCTGTTGGTTTTCCTAATATTTGTGCGCGTACACGTTCAATCAACTGAGCCTGTTCGTTTCGTAAACCATTGAGACGCATGGCTTCATTGACGGCAGTGTTATCCTTGCTTTCTTGAGCCAGTTCCATTGCACTTAAGCTAAATTGAATGATCAGGCGTGATAGATTGCTATTGGATGCATGAATCAGCACATCATTTGTTTTAGCTTGTTGAATTAATAGATTACTTTTGGTTTTTGAATCTGAGGTGTCATCCGCTTCTGTGATCGCTGTACGTGTATGCAGCGCAAAGCGTTTTTCCAATCGATTGCGGCGATAGACAGCATCACTCAAAAGATTGATAAGCTGCGCCAACAACAACAAATGCCCTAAAGCAGGCGCGGAGTTTTGATTGACTCCGACGAGAGCGCCTTCCATACCAAATGGTGAAACGATACTAAGTTCGGTGGGTTCACCATCGTTTGGCATCGCTGCACCTAATACTCGAATCGCTTCTTCAAGCAGCTTTTGGCAGAGCGAGAAGTATTTTTGTGCGATTGAAGGGGTGAGCGTCTCCAGTAAAGATTTCGGATCATCAAAAGCCACACGAAGAATCACAGGATATGACACAGGCGCAGCATTTGCGGCAGGTGCAGTTTGAGTTTTTAGCTGCAAGCTCGGTTCTGGTACAGCTGGGGTATTTGGTTCGTGAGTCGTCGAATCTGCCTCATCAGCAGTGTTTGTATTGGTTTGATCGGATAATGACCAAGAGAGTTTAGGTCGTGCGACAACACGATAAAATAGCCATAACAATACATGGATAAAGAAAGATAGTAAGAGTGGTAACCACTGCAAACGAATGATTTCACCAAGACTCGCTTCCGCTAGCGTGAGTTCAACTTGCCCGCTTTGTGTGCGATCTTGTAACAAAATTTGTTGGAATAACTGACCACTACGCGAAGGTGCACTGCCACCTGTAGCTAACACATGTCCATCAGCTGCCAAAATACGTAATGACACCACATCTGCGCGTTCACTGTAGCGATTTGCTAGTAATGCCAAGGATACGGTGTCTTGTCGAGCGACACTTAACGTTGCATCTTCAGCGAGTTGGCGGATTAATAATTGTCCTTGAGCATCACGTGTGGATGCTAATTGATGCACAGAACCTTCAACAATCAGAGCGGTATGTAGCGCAAAACTAATAGCGACGATGGAGGCAAATAAGCCTTGACGAGGTGCGTTCACACGAGCTCCGAAGCGTTAAAGGTAGAAATGTATTATGATTCGCCACATATTGTCACTCAAGTATGGCTTAGCGCAATGCACGAAATCATTTTAATGTCATTTTTAGGGGCGGATCAGCCAAACCAGTTTGCCAGATTAATGGCAGTCTTGGCAAAGTATGATCTGGATATTCTGGACATAGGTCAAGCGGTGATTCACGATCAACTTTCACTCGCGTTGGTTACTGCCAGCAAGAAAGAGATCGAATCCGCATTGGCGATGAAAGAAATTTTACTGGTTTCTCATGAGCTTGGGCTTGCCGTGCGCTTTAAGCCGATTACTACAGAACAATATGAAAATTGGGTGAAAGAAGGTGGGCAAACACGTTATATCGTGACGGTTCTCGCGCGTCATTTAACGCCAGAACACCTTGCAGCAGTTGCAGCCGTTATTGCTCGACATGGATTTAATATTGACCGCTTGCAACGATTGTCGGGTCGTCTAGGCTTGGATAAGCTGGTTGAAGTTGATTTTAATGGTCGTGCTTGTGTTGAAATGGGCGTACGCGGTCGTCTGACTGATGCGCAGAGTTTGCGTGCTGAATGTCTGATGTTATCGAGTAATCTGTCGATTGATATTGCAGTGCAAGAAGATAATGCCTATCGCCGCAATCGTCGCTTAGTCTGTTTTGACATGGATTCAACCCTCATTGAACAAGAAGTGATTGATGAATTGGCAGTTGCTGCGGGTGTTGGTGAACAAGTCGCGGCAATTACTGAGCGTGCCATGCAAGGTGAACTTGATTTTGGGCAAAGTTTTAAAGCGCGTGTCGCTTTGTTGAAGGGTTTGGATGCTGACGTGTTGGCGGGTATT
Organism: Gammaproteobacteria bacterium; assembly: GCA_028868515.1. Classification (GTDB taxonomy): domain Bacteria; phylum Pseudomonadota; class Gammaproteobacteria; order Pseudomonadales; family Moraxellaceae; genus Aquirhabdus. The sequence goes on along the minus strand of JAGWUI010000007.1, from coordinate 44,471 downwards.
GCTGCAAATTTACGCATTACAGAAGGTGCAGAGCGTTTAGTATCCACGCTTAAAGCACTGGGCTACCGCACCGCGATTTTATCAGGCGGCTTTACTTATTTTGCTGAATACTTACAGAAAAAATTAGGTATCGATGAGATTCATGCCAACCATCTTGATATTGAAAATGGTAAAGTCACAGGTCAAGTTACGGGTCGTATCGTTGATGGGGCACGTAAAGCGGAATTACTACGCGAGCTGGCGCAGCGGCATGGGATTAGCCTTGAACAAGTGATCGCTGTAGGCGATGGTGCTAATGACTTACCGATGCTTTCGATTGCAGGCCTTGGTGTTGCCTTCCGTGCGAAACCTCTAGTGCGACAAAATGCAGATCAGGCAATTTCTAGTGTAGGACTAGATGGAATCTTATATCTGCTAGGCGTACGGGATTATGATTTAGTTCAATAAGTTGTAGCTTTTGAGCTTGTGGAACGATTTTTTTCATAAAATTTTAGCTGTGAGTGGAGTAAAGAAATGACTTTTAAGCCATTTGCTGATGAAGCAGCATCACAAGATATTGCTGGGCTGACTTTTGAAAATCACGTTGATCGGATTGCGATTTATGGTCAATCGGTGATCACAAGAGATCAGCAGGGTTTGGAGCAGGCGTTGGCACTCCAAGCGCAATGGAATGACATTGTTGCGGCACTAAAGAATTCTGATTTATCTGTTCAAATTGAAAATAAACCAATCGTTATGGTTGATAATCCATTTGAATCGAATTAGCCTTAAGGGGTTGCTATAGGCAAACTAATTTTAAATCAAGTTTTCACAGAGTGAGAACTGGTTTACGCTTCATTTGAGGTGAACTGTTGTTTGTCTGTTGATTCGTTGTTTTTGTCGTAACTAATTGGTGTCTATGTCACTTTAAGTGTATTTTTAAGTATGTGATTCGTGCTGTTCGGGATAGGGCGGTTGTTGTTTTTATAAAAAGCATTATAGAAGGGTCTGTCATGATTTCTCGTGGCGCATTAAAAAACTCGGTTCGTGGCTTTACGTTAGTCGAGTTGTTGGTGGTAATTGCGATTGCTGCAATAATTGCAGTAATCGCAGCGCCGTCAGTTACTCGATCCTTGGCTATGCGCCGTACTCAAGCTGCTGCGTTTGAGTTGCGCACATCTATCTTGCAGGCGCGTTCTTTGGCGGCTTCGATCGGTAGACCTGTAGAGTTGTGGCCAGCTTATAGTTCGACGTGGAATGTGCCTGTCGCAAGTCGAACAGGATCTCCCAGCTTGCCTGCTGCGGAAGCGAATGCGGCAACGATCGCAACTTTAACTGCTGCTCAACTGAGTTGGTATGTCGTTTCGCCATGTGTGGCGGCTTCCGCGACTACTTGTCCAACCACTACAACGACAGCTGCTTCGATCGCAAACAGCACTGCAAATAACTATCCTATTCAAGTGTCGCTACCAGATCAGACGGTTATTACTGTCGGGACATCACCGTCAGCGGTGTCACCAAATGCAACCATTGGTTTGCGGTTCTTTCCGAACGGATATATTGGAAATATTAAGTCGACGACGAGTGACATTTTAACGCAAGTTTCTTTCCGGATTTGTGATAGTGCGGTGTCGGGTATAGATGGTTATACAGTGTTGGTTGGGGCGTTTGGTACGGTTCGAGCATTTTCTGGTCGTGATCCAGATACAACGGATACTGTGGGGAATGCGAAATGTCCATAAATATTAGATCGCATCGTTCTCGTGCTCAACAACAGGGTGTTGGTATGGTTGAGGTGTTGGTTGCGATGTTGCTGCTTGCGATTGGGGTTTTGGGTTTTTCGATCCTTCAAGTGAGAGCAGTTGAAGCTACGTACGAGGCCGGTAATCGTTCGCAAGCAATGCTTGTTCTGCGTGGATTGGCTGAAGAGATCCGCGCGAATTCTGATTCTGTTGGGCAAAGTAGCTATCCTGCGGCAGTTAGTGGATTTAATTCGAGCTCGGCGCCCACAGCGCCTACGTCCTGTAATAATGTGACGACGGCTTGCAGTCCCACTGCTATGGCGACTTGGGATGCTTATCAGAGTGCGCTTGCTGCAAATGGTCTAGGTATTCAAATCAATATGACAACTTGTCCAGGTGATACGACCAGTAACCGTCAGTGCTTGCTTGCAGCATGGGGTAAGTCGACACCAACCATTGGAACGGGTAGTGCGGATTGTATGCAGTCAACAGGAAGTTATAATGCGGCAGCGACATGTGTCATGATGGAGGCATACTAAAATGTTTAATCCATCATTAGAATCATCTTGTTGTAATGAGAATGTTCGAGTTTATACAGGCGTGCGCCCAAGTGCAGGGTTTACTTTAATTGAATTGTTGATCTCAATTACACTGGGCTTGTTACTTGTTGCTGCAGCATCTCAATTATTTTTTAGTGGTGTTATCGGTGTGCGCTTGCAGCAAGCAGGTTCGGATACGCAAGATAACGGATTGTTTGGGCTTGATTTCATGTCCAAAGATATTCGTTTGGCGAATTTTGGAAATACTAATTATCTAAACTTGACGGACAATACCACCATGGGTGGAATAGTGTTGTCTGCGGACACATCATCCAGTCTAAATTCAAATTTGCCTCTGGTTCGGACGACTTACTCGCCAGGATCCTACTTGCCTGCAGGGTTGCTTAGCCATGGTGATGGCGATGCATTGGGTACGACGAACCAATGGCAAGGTCTTTCAAATGTAACTACGTCGGGAGGCGCGGCACTTGCGAGCGATCAGCTGACGATCTTATATCAAGCGCCTGCTGCGATGATCAATTGTGCTGGCAATCCCGTAAGTGCTGGAGATTATGTGCTTGAGCGTTTCTTTCTGCGTGCAGATAGTGTAGGACCTGCAACGACTTCTGGTAATGCCAATCTGGTATTGGCTTGTGATGCGGGTATCATTATTTCTGGTCTTAATGTAACGCCAGCCCCGGTAGGTTCTGTAGCTGCGTCTTCTGCGCCTCCATCACCAGCTGCGATTGTGCCTTCAGTGGTCTGTACGAAATTTGCGACGCCTACGACTTGTGCTACGGCGTTTGGTGGCGCGGGTCAGACGATTATGTCTCGGGTTGATTATTTGCATTTTATGTTAGGGACTAAGACTAGTTCTGGCAACATGGCGTATTACAGCATTAACCAATATATGGCACTAACTGCTCCTAAACCACGGATTGTTTCTGTTCAGGTTGCTGCATTGGTTCGGTCTTTGGATAATACAGGAAGTGCGACAGTAAAGACTTCTGCGACCTATACAATGTTTGATCAAACAGTTAAACCAACATCTACAGCGGGTGGGTTCGTGCGAAAACCCTATGTCACGACGGTTGCACTGCGCAATGCATTGGGGTCAGTATCATGATGAATATTCAATCTTACGATGCGCAATTGCGCCGAGGCTTACTCTTTCCTGATCGTCATCAACGCGGTTCGAGTTTGATTGCGGTACTACTTATTTTATTGTTAATCACAGTCTTAGGCGTATATGCCATGAGGCAGGGATTGGCGACGCTGAATATTTCAACCAATGCTCAAGTTCGACAACTGTTGGTTCAGTCGTCAGATACAGTGCTTAATGGCTTTACACAAACAGACGTAAATACACTGACAAATGCTGCAGGTGCCATAGGTCTTGCAATGATCAACCAACAAGCGGCTGTAAGTAGTAGTGTGAGTTCAGCTGAGTATGTATTTTGCTACCGTCCTGCGACGACACAGGGCTTTGCACAATCCCAGAATACCAACGTAATTGCTGCGAGTACAACTGATCAGGCGACATTGTTGGATGGCGGTCATGGAGGGTTTTGTGATCTGACGGCTGACTTCGGTAGTAATCGTAAAGCTGCAGTTACTCAAGTTGCAGTTACTTTGCCTCGAGATACTGCACCAATTGGGGCGTATTTGGTTCAAGGCACTTGGTCGGCTCAGCTGCCTAGTGGTGTGACCAATCCGCAGCGGGTTCGAATCACGGCGACCTCAATGTTGCCTGCATTTTCAAATACGCCCGTAAGCACAGTACAAACGACGTGTCTAGGAAGTACTGATGGTAGCACAGCAGGTCGGATTAGTGATAATACCTTGCAATTGCAAACCAACCCGAGCACAGCACCAGAATCGCTGACAGATTGTTTATCTCGCTTAGGTGTTCCTGCAAATACTCAAGTCCAAGAATATAACGCCATTGCAACATTATGTCCTGCTGGTACGACGTGCTAGACAGACTTTGGAGATACGGATATGCGTAAATTGAATGAGCAATATCGAATGTTTTTTCGGTCGTTTGGACTGCTTTTGGTGGGCGTGTTGATCGGATCAGTAGGGTATGCGAATGATTTGGCGATTTATCAGCCTGGCAATAATGGTCAAGTGACTTTAACGATGATGTTGGATACCACGGGAAGTATGGGGGATGGGTCAATCCCAGCTGACTATAATGTCCGTTGTTGGCCGAGTAGTAATCCTGTAGCTGCAACCGTTACAAATGGTCAGTACATCCCTGCCTATTCTTGGCGGTCTTGTGTGTCAGGTGGGAAAACGTATTATACGCGTTTTACTCGCCTTCAGCAGGGTATGATGGATGTATTGTCTAGCACAACAGGGGGGCTTGATAATGTTGTGATGGGACTGGGTAATTTTAGTGCGAATGGTGATGGTCTTACAGGACAAATTATAGTTCCTGCGGCGGCATTGGGCGCACCCTCTGCAACAGCATGTACAGGCACAGCAGTTGCCAATGGTACGGCTAATCAACGTTGTAAGCTTGCTTATGCCATTACGCAGTTGTATGCGAGTGGCGGAACGCCAACAGTAAATGCATACGCCGAAGCCGCGGCATATATGCTTGGTACTAATACCACTGGAACAGTAGCCTATACAAACGTACCAGTTGCAGTCGACTCTGTTTTGGTTAAATCCACAACCAGACAATGGGCGTACCTAGTTTGCAGTCAGTATAATTGGTCTGGAAGTAGATGTTGGGATTACTCCAACTCAGTTTGGCAAACGGATCCTACGCCAGTATCTGTAAGCAATAGCTATTATTCTTGTAATAACCTGCTTGCGACGGATTCAGTAAATCAGGTGCAGTTGTGTAATGGAGATACCTTTACTGGTACGGATAGCCAATATCAGAGCGGTACGTTGCCCGCGGCGGGTTGGGTCGCTGCAGCAACACCAGGTACTGGTAGCACATCTCCCTATGCCGCCTATACGGTTTCCTCGACAGGAACTTTACCAGATCCTTCGAGTATTGCTGTGCCAGTTTCGACTTCTTCTCCTTGTGATAGGTATGGTAAGTTTGCTCAATGTGTACAGCAAACCATAGTAACAACGACAGTTTATTACAGTTCGACTTTTCAGCAAGTCCCTGTAGCGTCAGGAGCCACAGATAGTGGTATGGCGAATTCGTTGATTAATAACAGCACTTATCCTGGCATTTTTCCGACAGGAACAACATCACTCACCCCTACGACCAATTATCTTTCGCCTTTGCCGAATAACAATATTTCTTGTAATGGACAGGGTGTTTATGTCTTGTCTGATGGTCAGCCAAATGCGGATGGTGTTCCTAATGCACAAGCTTTAATGCAGTCTGCTTTAGGAAGTAAAGGTTCAGCTTTTACTTGTCCAACAGGGACTACAGGTGTCTTGCAGAACAATGGTGCGGGTTACGATTGGGCAGCGTGGAATTGTATTGGTGAATTTTCTAGAGCCTTATATGATACGACGAGAAACCCAAGCGGGAAGTCTTTGCTCACAGCCTTTGTAGGCTTCGGGTCGAGTTTTACGTCGCTTCAACAAGCAAATAATTTAACAGGAATTCCTTTAGATACTTTTAATTCCTGTATGCTGGGTTCTCGCACACCAGATAAAGGCAATGATGCTTGTACAGGTTGGAACTCGACCAATGGTTCCTATGGTCGTGGCGGGTATTATAATGCGCAAAAAGCGTCTGATGTAACGGGTAGTGTACTCGGCTTTATTGGAACATTATCAATGGCAAACGTAGCACCTTTGGTTACTGGATCGCCAACGGTGCCGATTGACAACCTTAATCCGAATGGTTTTCAACCTTTTGGTTATTTTCAAGGAATATCACCGAATCCGACCAATCCTAGTGTGGTAACGTGGAGTGGAAATGTCAAGAAATATAATGTCTTGAAAGGGGCGTTGACAGATAAAAATAATAAGTTTGTTCTTAATACGGACGGTAGTTTTGTTACTGGAGGAACTGACCCTAAAGGTAATCTGATTCCAACAACAACAGAGCTTTGGAATAATCTTTTAGTGCCCCAGCCTGTGACAAGTCCTGCGCCGAATCCGAGTGCTGAACCTGACGGTGGGTTGGTTGTTGATGGCACGGCCAATAACATTGTTTATCCAGGTGCGGGTGTTTATAGTCAAATTACAGTGCCGACTGCATACAATCAGCCTGTGGGATCAAATCCGCCGACAGCTTTTAGACCATTGTTTTCGGATATAGATTTAGCGGGTACAGGTAAAAGCTCAGCAAACGGTTCACCTTTGCTTTCGTTTCAGCCAGCTGCTGACGCAACGACTAATACCAATGAAAATGACGTATTGAGAATGTTGAATCAGTCACCGTATAACGGAATAAATCCAGTTCGTAAGAGATTAGCAATATTGAATTTTTTGGGCTATGAACTGCCTTTAAATTCTGCAACATTGCCTACAACTTTGACTCCGCCTACTAAGCCCTATAAAGCACTGGGTGCAACCATTCACTCAGCACCAGTGTCTTTAACTTATCAAGGAAGCATTGATGCAAATGGTAAGGAGAGTGGTTTAAAGGAGTCATTGGCTTTTGGATCAATGGATGGTGCGCTGCATTTGGTTGATATGATGACGAATTCTGCATTGACAGATACGGGTGGCAAGGAACAAATGGTTTTTGTTCCAAATGATGAAACCTTGGGTAATCCTGTTAATTTACAGGCACTTAAACCTGGTGCTACCAACCTAGCATCGGCACCGACAAGCGCGATGGCGCCACAAACGGCTATACCTACGCTGAAACAGCTATTACCGAGTCAGGGGTTTGATGGGCCTTTGGTGGTTGACTCGCTTTATATGGCAAGTAAGAGTGGCAGTCCTGGCACTACTACGCTGACTGCGACTCAAATGAATCTGTATGGTGGTATGCGCATGGGTGGCAGTAGTTATTATGGTCTGGATTTGTGTAATGCGACCACGACAGGATCAGCATGCACTTTACCGAGTACGTCAGGTTTCACACCTAAATTATTGTTTAAGATTAATGCTTCGGTACCAGGCTTTGATCGCTTAGGACAAACATGGGCGAAACCAGTTCTGGCAAATGTGCGTTTTGGTAATAATATTCTTCGCGTGATGATCTTTGGTGGTGGTTATGATTTTTGTTATGAGGATGCATTCTTTTACCCAACCAATACTTCTTTAAATGCGACGACAGGTATTAATGGTTGTCTTAAACCTTCAGGTAGCCAATATGCAGCAGGTAATGCAATTTATATGGTTAATGCGGCGACGGGTGATCTGATTTGGGAAGCATCTAGTGTTGCACCAGCAGTAATGCCAAGTACTGCTGCAAAATTTAAGTCTGTTCCAAGCATGATTAATAGTATTGTCGCGCCTGTTGGTGTGGTGGATCGTGATGCGGATGGTTTGATTGATGTAGTTTATTTTGCAGATTTAGGTGGACAAATCTTTCGTGCCGATTTCAATAATGCAGTTGGTACGCTTAAAGATAACTTTAACGTTAATGTGACTCGACTAGCTAACTTTGCTTCTTCTTCGTTAATTGCTGCGGGCAATGTACCACGGTTTTATCAAGCCCCTGTACTGACGTATGAGACGCAGGTCGCCTCTCCAAGTTCGGCGACACCTCTTAATGGAAGTGCTGCATTTGAGTTGCTGACGATTGCATCTGGTGATCGCAGTAATCCAGTTGATATATTGACTGCAAGAGATGGTGGTTTAGGTATATCTCGAACAAATAATAATGTTTACGGAATCATTGATCGTGATTTTGTTAGCCCTACGCTGATGACAAATCCGAGTCAGACTAAGTTGACTCAGGATTTGACTTTGGCAAATTTATTGCAGAATCCTCAATCTACTCCTTCGACGACAAATCTGATCGCGACGTTTGTTCCTGTGGGGGGGGCAACGTCAAGCACTACAGCAGGCTGGTATCGCTCAGTATCCTCTGCAGGATCTGATCTTTCAGGTGCATCACAAGTGAGTGGTAAAACGATGGGTGGTATGAAGGTGTTTGAGCCATCCTTTGCAATCACTAATAAACTGTATGTCCCTGTCTATGACCCCGAAGGAATAGATGTGGCAGCGGTTTCATCGTGTACCCCTCGCGTTATTGGACAGTCAGTTAATGAGTCATTTTGTCTACCTTATGGGGCTTGTTTGTTGAAAGATGGTAGTGGTCATGTGGATGCGACAGCTGAGAAGTTACAAGGTGGTCAGCCAGTTACAAAAACTACGAATGCTGATGGTTCAATCACTTATTCAAACAATCTAATTGGAGCAGGGATTAGAGGTTTATCATTGGGTAGTGATCCAGCATCAGGAAAGAACGTCTGCCCAGGATTTACGATCATAGGGAATCAAGGTGGATTGGGTTCATGGACATGTCAACGTAAATTAGTGCCAATTCGTTGGTATGAAAAACAACCTAATCCTGCACGGGTGAATTAGTATGCAAACCGTTGTAAGTAAGGGGAATAGTGGCTTTACGCTAATAGAGCTAATGGTCGTTATCGTCATTTTGTCCATATTGGCTGCAATCGCTACTCCAATGTATGCCAAATATGTTCAAACTGCGCAACGTTCATTGGCTGAAAGTACAATGCAAGGTTTGTCCAGTGAACTTGAGCGTTGGCGTGCTAAAAATTTAAGCTATTCAGGGTTTGTGCCTTCAATGGGCTATGAGTCGTCGACAGGGAATTATGCCAATAAGTCGATTTTGCTCCCAAATGGGAGTACTTCACTCAATTACAAATATCGTATCCTCATCATGGATGGTGCATGTCGGACCCCCCTTAATCCAACGACACCCATAGTAGGATGCTCAGGGCAAAGTTGGGTTATGGTTGCCCGTCCATTCACAGGAGATCCTACAGATACTGGTGCTCCATCAGGATTGATGGGCAGTGCATCAAGATTGGTGCTGGATAGTCAAGGTGTACGCTGTATGACTGCGGGAACCCTTACTGACCGCATCCAAGACATTCTTCTCACTTTCGGAACAAACCCTCCGACGACACCTAATGGAGCACTGTGTTCAAGCGGTTTAAATAAGAGTGTGCCTTGGAAATAAGCTGGTGTATATCTGTAGATACATTATTTAGGTTTTAAACCTAGTGAGGTTAGTTATGTGTCAGAAAATAGAAAATAAGTGGAGTAATCACGAACAGCAGGGTTTTTCAATGCTGGAATTGATGGTTGTGCTTGCAATAGTTGCGATAATTGCTGCAATGTCGGTTTCTTTTTATGGACGATACACCATTCGAGCGAATCGAACCGATGTCCAAAAAGCTATGGTGCAGATTGGACAAAAATTGGCTGCTTATAAACTGACGAATAACGACTACAATACGACGTTAAGTAATCCTGCGATTTATGGAGGATCAGCTGTCTATCCTCAATCGGGTATTGCACTTTATGAACTGAGACTAGATACAACGGTTGCTGGCGCGTGGACATTGACAGCGTTCCCAAAAGGGTCGACGAAACAGGTGAACAATGGTCTATTACGCCTCAATGATCAAGGTTTTACCTGTTGGGATAACCCGAGTGGAGACTCAGCAAATCTCTGTATAAACGGTTTACCGACTGCAACAACGACATGGGCTGGTAAATAATCAGCCTAAGTTTGTCGAAAGCTTCTTATGTATCTTCTCTTTTATTTAAAAATAACGTAGAATAGCCCCCTTTTTGGACATAACTGTGCCTGTGCTTGGTCAATTTGCATAGCGCGAGTCACAGTCCACCTGATTTTGTCGCTGTTTTATATTGTATTTCTTAGAAATTTTAGAGTGAGTGTCGTACATGGTCGTTATTCGTCTTGCCCGTGGTGGTGCCAAAAAGCGTCCGTTCTATCAAATCATCGTGACTGATAGCCGTAATCCACGTGATGGCCGTTTTATTGAGCGTATTGGTTTCTTCAACCCAACAGCACAAGGTCAAGCAGAAGCAGTACGTTTGAATGCTGATCGTTATGCATACTGGATTGGTAACGGTGCACAACCTTCAGATCGCGTTGCTTCATTGGCTAAGCAAGCTGCTGCTGGTGCATAATCGCGACTTTGTTTAAGACTTTTCTATAGTCTTTGGGCTTAGTGTGCGATTAAGTGTGTGAGTGCAAACCAGATGTCGTCAGAAATAAATAAGCCTGATAGTGTCGCGCCTGTAGATCGAATTAAGGTCGGGGAATTACGCGCTGCTTATGGTTTGCAGGGCTGGGTTTGGTTGTATTCAGATACAGATCCAATCAGTAATATCTTTGGTTATAAGCCGTGGTGGGTGGAAACTCGCAATGGCTTACGTCAAATGAAAGTCAAGCGTTGGCGTGCTCAAGGCAAAGGTTTAGTCGTGTCTTTAGAAGGCATTCTAGACCGTAATGCTGCTGATTTGTTGATGGGTGCGACAGTGTGGGTCGATCGTCAGTCTCTCCCTGCCGCATTGGACAACGAATACTATTGGTCTGATCTAGTTGGACTACAGGTTTATGCGTATGAACCAAGTGGCTCTGATGATTCGACTGTAGTTCCAGTGTTGCTTGGTGTAATCCATGAGCTGTTTGAGACAGGGGCAAACGATGTCATCGTTGTGCATCCTGCTGCTGGTAGTGTTGATCAGGCTGAACGATTGATTCCTTGGCATAAAGATATTATCCGTCACATTGATATGACTGCGCGTCGTATGGATGTGAATTGGGGTGTGGATTATTAATTGAGATAGTTAGGACTCATCAGCAATTCTGAAAAATGGGGGACTTATGTGGTTTGCAGTCATTACCCTATTTCCAGAAATGTTTGCTGCGGTACGTGATTTTGGCATTACGGGTCGTGCGATTAGTCGTGGTCAGTCGAGTCTGACATTTCTAAATCCGCGTGATTTCACTCATGATGCGTATCGCCGAGTGGATGATCGTCCTTGTGGTGGCGGCCCTGGGATGGTGATGTTGGCAGAGCCTTTGGCAGATAGCATTCGCCATGCTAAAAGCCTAGCTGCCGCACAAGGTTTGCTGAATGTTCCTGTGGTGTATTTGTCGCCTCAAGGTCGTCAGTTGACTGAAACAGGCGTCAAAGCGTTACAGCAATACGATGGTTTGATTTTGCTTTGTGGTCGCTATGAAGGCATTGATGAGCGAATCATCCAGTTGTATGTCGATCAAGAGTGGTCGATTGGTGATTATGTGCTGACAGGTGGTGAGCTGCCTGCAATGGTACTGATGGATAGTGTGATTCGCAGGTTGCCTGATGTGATGGGCGATAATGCGTCGGCAGAACAGGATTCGTTTGTAACTGGTTTGCTAGATTGTCCACATTATACGCGACCTGATACGTTTGAAGGTTTAGATGTGCCTGAGGTGCTAAAAAGCGGTCATCATCTCAAGATTGAGCAATGGCGGTTTTTACAAAGTATGGCGCGAACTGAAACTCGTCGCCCTGAATTGTTAAAAGACGTCGTGCTGTCCAAGCAGCAAAAGAAATGGATTGCAGAAGCATCAAGGGATGCGGTGGCTATCCAGCAAGATTCTAAAGTGCAGTGATTTAAAGTATTCCCATGACTGAAAGGGATGATTCTTCGGAATAAATTGTCAGTCGATGATGGTATGCCATCAAGTGTGTTCCACGATAAAACGTGTGGACAATAAACTTAACGAGAGATATGCGCCTGTTTGTGGATATTGATCCACACAACGATAGCCTCTGTCCTCAGTTGTGTGATTCCTTTGATGATTTTATCGAGTAATCATGTGACACATTTGGAGTACAGACAATGAGTGGCAAGCACCCATTAGTTCAAATTGTTGAAAAAGCTCAATTGAAACAAAATATCCCTGCGTTCGCGCCTGGTGATACTGTTGTTGTGCAAGTAAAAGTTAAAGAGGGTGACCGTGAGCGTACTCAGGCTTACGAAGGTATTGTTATTGCGATTAAAAATCGTGGTATCAACTCTGCATTCACCGTACGTAAAATTTCTAACGGTGTAGGTGTTGAGCGTGTTTTCCAAACTCATTCACCATTGATCGCTGGTATCGAAGTGAAACGTCGTGGTGCAGTACGTCGCGCTAAATTGTACTATTTGCGTGATTTGGCTGGTAAAGCTGCGCGTATCCGCGAAAAATTACCACAACGTAAAGTTGCGAAGTAATCAGTTTACTGATTCAAAAGAACGCGCCCTTGGGTGCGTTTTTTTTATGTGCAAAATGTTGAATGATTTTATTCAATCTCTTGTTAGAATTGTGCGCAATTGAAATTGTGGTCGCATGAAAAATTGAGTTTCATGATTTAAAAAACAGGGTGTGTTAATGAAGCAGGCTTTAAATCTTCCACAAGTGCTGTCCGATGCTCAAGCGCAGGTTCACGCAGATCTCTTGTCTGTGATCGATGTGCAGGATTGGCCTGATGTTTTAAAGCAAGCAGTTCGTCATGCGGTATTACAAGGTGGTAAGCGCGTACGCCCTGCGTTAGTTTATGCAACATGTCAGGCCAATGGCCATGTGTTGAATGCCGCAGCAAGGCGCGCCGCAGTTGCGGTAGAACTAATCCATTGCTATTCATTAGTGCATGATGACCTTCCGTGTATGGATGACGATGAGTTACGTCGCGGGCAACCGACCGCGCATGTGTTGTATGGTGAGGCAAATGCGCTACTTGCGGGTGATGTACTGCAGTCGTTAGCGTTTGATGTGCTATCAAGTCAACATTTTGATGATACGGATGTCGCTCCAAATGCATTGATATCCTTGCAACAGGTACAGAGTTTATCGCAGGCATCTAGCCATATGGTTAAAGGTCAGGTGATGGATCTGGCTGCGGAAACAAAGCAGGTTGCAGAGGCAGAATTAGAAGCGATTCATGTGCATAAAACAGGCGCATTAATTCGCTCGGCTGTGCGTATGGGCGCCTTGGCAGCAGGCGTTGTAACAAGTGAAGTTTTGACTGATTTAGATCAATTTGCCTATGCGCTTGGTTTGGCTTTTCAGGTGCAGGATGATGTGCTAGATGTGACGGCGACAACAGAGGATTTGGGTAAACCTGCGGGTTCGGATGAGAAATTGCAGAAGTCGACTTATCCATCATTGTTAGGTCTGGAGGCTGCGAAGCAGCGTGCAGTGGACTTGCATCATCAGGCGTTAAAGTCGTTAGCAGGATTTGATGAGCGAGCAGATGCTTTGCGGGAATTAGCGAATTTTTTATTGGAACGGAAGGCGTAGTTGTATTAGTTTCTTGGAGAAAATCTTAAAGGCTCAACAGCTTATTGAGCCCGTCGAAATGTGCAGGTTTTATAAGAATGCAGGCTGAGATGCCACTTCGACTTCGCTCAGTGAACGTTATTTTTTTGGAAAATAAACGCCTTAAACCACACCCCAAATAAATGCACTCACTAAAGTCACAAAGCATAATCCTGTTAGCCATAAGCTGATGGTTTTGCGTTTGCGTAGACTGAAAAAAAGAACATAACCTGCGCAAGATAAGATCAATATAATGATCGCGCTGATGTCGATGACCCATTTCCACAGTGAGCCAACATGTTTACCTCGATGCAGGTTTTTTAGTGTATCAAGCGTGGATTCTGGGGTGATGGTGATGTCAGCTAGTCCAGTATCGAGTGGGATTGTGATATCTGTGTGGCCTTTTGCGCCTTCTAGGCGAATATCAACTTCACCATCAACAAGATCGCTACTTTTAAATGCACCTGCTAACGTTTGTGATTTGGTCAGTTCTCGCACCGTATTGAGTAGTAGTGGTGCAGGATTTTCAAGAGTCTTTGCTTGAGTTAGAACTGTGCTGGGAATGGTAACTTGGATGTTGATATTTTTAGAGGGTGTGGCGAACCAGTTGGGATTGTTGAGTAGTAAGCCTGTTCCTGCAAAGAATGTTAGAGCTAAAAATGCAAATGCAGAAAGCCAAGCGTGAACGTGGCGCGCATTACGATAAAAATCAGATTTTCTGAATGTTAATCGATGCAGAATGGCTCGTGTTGACGGTTTGTGCAACCGAGCTTCTTCTGCATGGATAGATTGTTCAGTGCGTTTACGCGTCATTAAATCGCTCGATCAAAGCGGAACTTGAGATCGCCCAGTTCGTCTTTTGCAGGTAAATTCTGCGTATTAGACTTAGGTGCGGCATCAATGTCAAAGGTTGAATAGCTGTGCCCACCATGTTCGCGTGTTGCTTCGATGTGCAGGGTGTATTTGCCTTGAGGAACACGTTGTCCTGCGTCATCTTTACCATCCCAACTGACCGTGTAATGTCCTGGTGCGCGTGAAGGTTGGGCGATGGTGTCGACGTTATCGATCATACGACCATAGCGTTTCCACCAAATATAATTGGAATCCATCCATTTGGCTTGTGGGCCAAACACATGAAGCGTACGCACCAGTTTACGGCTTGCATCTGTCACCCAGATGACAACATAAGGTGCATGATAGTTAGAGGATGTGGGTTTGGGGATGTCGTAATCTAGGATGGCATTATAGCCCGATGGCCATATCGTAGAACTGGTTGTGCCTGTTGAATTGGCAACGGTACGGATTGTGCCGTAATCTTGTTCTGTTGCAACGAGATCATTCCAACCTGCCGAACTGTAGCTTTCACCATTGGTTAATGTGACCTTTGCTTCGGTTTTCTCAAGTCTAGCAATCAATGCCATTCCTTCAGCAGGTGTCATGGCTGCTAAGGCGGTTGCAAGTGCATCCGCATCCGTAGCGTGTGGTGCTACAACAACACTGTGTTCGACGTGATTGAGTGCTTGGCCTGATTGCGGTGAAATGAGGTGTGAGTCTGTCGTTGTTTCTCTGACGATATCACGTGCTCCTTGTCCACTGAATGCCACTGCAGCATTTTGTTTTAATTGAAGTACCTGTGTGGGTGCAAGGTTTTCTGCACGCTGTCCTGCATCGCGTAAGCCGATTTTCCAGCCTGATGTACGAGGCGCTTTCCCCCAGACTTTGAGATCCCCACCAATATCAACCATGAGTCCTGAGAGCTCTGGTACGGCTTGACGTGCGGCACTGATCGCACGATCGATGATGTAACCTTTTGCTAAAGCATCTGTGGCAAACTGAACGGTTTGTGGGCGAGTGACGCTGAGCATGGTTGCATCTAAAATGACTTCGGCATGATGAATGTTTTGGGCCAGTTGTTCTTTTGATAGGTTATTTTCGTCTAATGCATCAGTGTTTTGATGTGCTTCAATCAGTTGCCCCATGCGACCACTGAATGCACCGCATGTCTGCTCGCGCCATGTTTCACACGCTTGCAGGACGGCGAATAAATCTTTTGAGATAACCAGTGGTTTTTCATCATTCTCAGGCTGATTTAACACGCTGATTTCACTATCTTCACGATATGTACTGAGTACACGATCTAAGCGATTGATTTCTGCAATTGCTGCCAAAAAAGCCTGTTTGGTCTGCGCTGGAGTTGCTCCGATGGCGAGCATATCCAGTGATGTACCTAACACATGATCTTGGTGGAAGTAATCTTGATGAAAGCGATCTTGATACACATGATCTTGCTGTTGGTTTCGTGATTGTTGTACGACGATGTGTTTTGCGGTGGGCTGTGCGATGACCACGCTTGGAATAAAAGCCAATGCACTTAAACCGCTGACCATGATTAAGTGGGTCACTAATGGACGTAAAGCGAATTTAGGCGTACTTGTTGAGGTAAGCATGGGCATATATTCCAATAAGTGTATCAATGCATTGATATTGTCTGTTCTAAGCGGATGATCGATGACAGATCAGCCTAAAAGTAGCAGTGTGAATCGTTCGAGAATCATATTGTAATTGAGAATTATTATCAACTGTGAATTATATTGTTCTATTGAAAAGAGCTGTATCTAAAAAATGTGTATTTGTTCTAATCGTTCTTAGTTTGTTATCGACATCCCATAGACCCTGTGAAACTCTTTAAATATCCCTATAATCGCTACTCTTGGTCAAAATGCTCATTGTATTTTGTCGCCCTAATGATTGAGCGAGTCTTTGTAATGCGTTTATATGGTTCTTCGTTGATTAAATATGGCTTAGGCTTAAGTTTGAGCTTGGCAATGATCAGTTGTACTTCGACGCCTACTCCACAAGAACCTGTGGTGCAAGCGCGCCAGCCTATCATTGCACTTGCGCTTGGTGGTGGTGGTGCAAAAGGGTTTGCTCATGTCGGTGTGATTAAGGTGCTTGAGTCACATGGGATTCATCCACAAATTATTACTGGCACAAGCGCAGGGAGTTTTGTGGGCAGCTTATACGCCAGTGGGATGACATCGTATAAATTGCAAGAAACCGCTATGGCATTACAAGAGTCTGATATTCGGGATATCACGCTGAGTAGTCAGGGTTTTATTGTTGGTCAAAAATTACAGGATTATGTTAATCGACAAGTGCGGAACAAGTTGATTGAACAGATGCCGATTCGATTTGCAGCGGTGGCAACACAGCTTGAAACAGGGCAAAAAACGATATTTATACGTGGTAATACTGGGCAGGCTGTGCGTGCATCTTGCAGTATTCCGAATATTTTTGTTCCTGCGGTGATTGCTGGAAAAAAATATGTGGATGGTGGCTTGGTGAGTCCGATTCCTGTGATCGCCGCAAAGCAAATGGGTGCTGATGTGGTGATTGCTGTGGATATTTCTGCACGTCCGAAACCAGGACAATCGACTAATGTATTTGGGGTATTGGATCAAACCTTAAATATCATGGGGCAGCAGGGCATTGATAAAGAGCTTGCTCAGGCTAATGTTGTGATTACACCAAATGTCGGTGCTGTGGGCGTGCTTGATTTGAATAGTCGCCAGCAGAGTATTCTTGAGGGCGAGCGTGCGGCGCAAGCACAATTGGCAACAATTGATCGTGCGATCGCAGCGTTCAAGGCATCACCGGCAGCAAAACAAGCGCCTGCCAAGCCACAGATTTAGGCGTTTATACGGAGTCTTTTGACACAATAATTGTGAGGTAGTTGTGAAAAAAGAGCGTAAAATGTAGATCGGGCGAGGATGCTTAATGATCAACACGGATGTACGGCAATGACATATTTTAGATTAATCCAAGGAATAAAGATCGTTTCAATGCCATCACTTTTGGCCTGTATTGCTGTGCTTTCAGGCTGTGGCGGTGGTGGAGGAACGAGTACTACGACTACGGTTTCTACGCCAACACCCGTTACAACACCGACAGCATGTAGTTTGACCGCCCAAACAGGCGGCATTGCTTCAGGCGCATTGGCTCAATTGAATCATTATCGTAATGTTACATTTGCTGGTGCATCATTATCGCCCCTGCTTTTTAGTGCTGATGCTAATTTGACAACAGCAGCAGGGAATCATGCTAATTACCTGAGTTTATTGGTATCACCTTCTGCAAATGTTGACCCTCGGGCACATGATGAAGTATCGACGAATCCATGTTTTACAGGGACAACTGTCAGTGCGCGGATTGCGGCGACAGGAAATACGGACAGCATGGTCGGTGAAGATTTTTCCGAAACATCGATCGCGACGTCTGTGGTGAGTAATGATGCGACATTGGCAGCGAATGCGGGTGCGTCGATTGTCGATGGTTTGTTTAATGCGGTTTATCATCGGATGAGTTTGCTTTCTAATTTCACCAATGCAGGCATTGCGTGGCAGAAGAGTGCAAATCCTAATCTTCCTCCGACAATCTTAACGATTGATCTCAGCCAGCATCAAGCAAATACTTATAGCAACTTCATTACTTACCCTTACAGTGGTCAGACTGACGTGCTTATCGATTGGCTGGTGGATGAAAATCCGTGCCCACTTGGCTGCAGTAATACGGGGGCACTAGCAGGCTTCCCGATCACGATTCAAACCGATGGACGTGCATTGGTGATTAGCAGTTTTACCGTGAAAAGTGCAAGCGGTAGTGTATCGGGTAATGTATTGACTGCGACTGCGGGCACGTATGCGGCTGATGCGAATTTGGCAAATGAGCATGATCGTGCGGCTTTTGTGCCTTTAGCGCCATTGTCACCCAATACAACTTATACTGTGACAGTTGTTGGAACAACGGGTGGAGTGGCATTTACTCAGACATGGACGTTTACGACTTTGCCGATCACTGCGGTGCAGTTAACCAGCACGGCTTCGACTGTCGCTGTTGGTGGAACTTTTGATGTGACTTTCTCTGGCGGGTCGCAAAATTACAATTCAACAAGTCCGCTCAGTTGGTCGTCTGTGAATGCATCGGGTTCGTCAGCCGTTTCACTATCTTATGTCCAGCTTGCATCCAATAGCTATCGGTTTACTTACAATGGTAATTGCACACTAAGTAGCGGATGTCCTGTAACATTCACAGGGACTGATAGTCAAGGCAATATTGGAAAAGTGCAGGTTACGGTATCTCCGTAAGGATATATTTGATGTGTAAAAAAGCTGGACCCCATGGTAGTTTCCAGCTTTTTTGTGACGGTCAATGTGGTTTTAGATCGTGATCAATCAAGGTATGTTGTTTCAAATGTCCTGGTTGCAATTGAGACTCGTTATCATTTATAGTTGCGCTTTGTTGATTTGGCTGTCAAATAAATCATTTGAGCGTGATGTTAAGGCAAAATGACGATAGCTGAAGAGTGATATTTTGTTGATCATGATTTAGAGGCTTGAGTATGTCTTCAGCGATGTTCAGCACGGAAATCAATAAAATAGGGATAGAGCGAATGGGGTCAAAGGAGTCTGGCACACATACAAAGCGCCTTTTGGTGATTTTGGGTGTGGTTTTGCTTGTGCATGGACTTGTTTTATTTGGACTCATCCAGATTCAATCCGCATCTAAACAGGCTCTACCGACGAAGACCATTGCTGTGCATCTGGTCAACATCACACCAGATCAGCCAAAGCCTTTACCTCCTAAACCGATTGAAAAACCTAAAGTCGTTCCAGTTGTTAAAGAACAACCACAACCTAAGCCTTTACCAGTTTTGGCTGCACCTAAAGCAGCAGTGACACCTGTCGCTGTGCCACAAGTTGAGAAACCCATCGAAGCTCCATCCGTGCCAGTCGCTACGATACCAACACAAGCGACTTCTGTACCGCAAAAGGCTGAACCTGCACCACCGAAAGATGTACAAGGTGTCGCATATCTTGTACCACCTGATGTGGTTTATCCTGAATCAGCGCGTGAAGCGGGCGTTACTGGTACAACCATTGTTCGCGCATTGATTAATATCAATGGAACGGTTGATGATGCTAAAGTACAAAAGACTTCTGGTAGTACAATTTTAGATCGAGCGGCAATACAGGCTGTCAAAAAAGCGCGTTTTAAACCTTACCGTGAAAATGGTGCGGCGCAGGCTGTTTATACATTGATTCCAATTGCATTTACTTTAGATGATTAAGTGCTTAGATCAATGTGATGTCTATGAATGATTAAATTTGTGATTTATTTAAATGTATTAAAGGTAAAAATATGAACTTTTCTGATTTCTGGGCGCACGCTGATTTATTAAGTCGATCACTGTCAATCGTGCTGTTGATCATGTCAATTGCGACGTGGACGATTTTAATTGTTCGTGTTTTGGCAACGCGTCAGGCTCAGGTGACGGCTGCGAATGATCTACGAGTTGCAGTTGAGAAAGCTGGCGCACAAAGCAAAGGCTTGTCTTTAGCGCATTGCAAGGATGTGGTCGAGCAAGTGTTACTCCAGCAGCTCGCGCGTACTCGCGCAAGTGTAGAACGTGGTGTCGCAGTGCTTGGGTCAATTGCTTCGATTTCTCCGTTTGTGGGGTTGTTTGGTACGGTATGGGGAATCTTTCATGCGCTGGCAGCGATTGGTCAAACGGGTCAGGCTGGTTTGGCTCAAGTCGCAGGTCCAGTCGGTGAGGCATTGATCATGACTGGGATGGGTTTGGCGGTTGCGATTCCTGCGGTATTGGCATACAACGCGTGTGTGCGTTTGAATAAGATTTTGTTGAATCAACTACATGATCAAGCACATAGCTTGTTGGTTGCGCAATTGATATCCAAAGATGTAGAACCAGCAAGCCAATCTAAAGCATCAACCGGAGGTCTGTGATGGGCTTTCATCTGGGTGATGATGAACAAGAAGGGATGAGCGAAATCAATCTGATTCCTTTGATTGATATTATGCTGGTGCTGATGATTATTTTTCTAGTCACGGCAACGATTGTAAATCCTGCAGTGAAGCTGAATCTGCCAAAAGCAGATGCTCAGGTCATTCAAGATCCACCTGAAGTCGTGACATTGAGTATTGATGCGCAAGGCGTGATTCATTGGAATCAAGACGTGGTGACGCTAAATGATCTTGCACAGCGGATGAATACCGCTGCACATCAATCAACTAAGCCTTCATTGCATATCCGCACGGATCGTGAAGCGAAATACGATACGCTGGCGCAAGTGCTGGCGCGTGCAAGCCAAGCGGGCTTAACTGATCTGGCGTTTGTCAGTGATCCAACGCATTGATGAAATGATGTCAATAAACTAACGGCGAATCAAAAATGGAATCGCCGTTAATATACTTCCAATCAGCACCAGTAGGGTTGTGCTGTTGGAGATAAGGTAGGGGTAAATCATCAGCAAAATTCCGCAAACAAAGGGAATATTGGCTTTTTGTTTCTTGCCGTAAATAAAGAAGCCTAAACCAATGCTACTGAATAAAACTCCCCAAAGTAATGTTGCTGCGGTCATGCTCGACTTTCCTTGTCTAATCAAATCTTTAAGCAACATCATCTGCAAAGTATTTTTTAAGCTTCGATAACTTCGGTGGAATCATAAAGCTGCAATAGCCTTGGTTTGGATTTTTTGCATAATAATCTTGGTGATAATCTTCCGCAGGATAGAATGTAGGCGCAGGCGAAACTTCCGTGACTGCTTGCACACCTTCAGCTTTCAATGCGTCAATCTTCGTGATCGCTGTTTGTTTTTGAGCATCATTTAAATAAAAGATCACCGAGCGATATTGTGTTCCCATGTCGTTGCCTTGACGATTCAACGTGGTTGGATCATGGGTGGCAAAGAAAATATCCAAAATGCGTTCAAAAGAAATCACAGCAGGATCGAAATCAATGGCAATCACTTCGGCGTGACCTGTTGCGCCACTACAGATTTGCTCATAGGTGGGGTTTGGACGTGCGCCACCTGCATAGCCACTGGTGACGTTCTTGACGCCACGAACGGCGCGGAAAACTGATTCAGTACACCAGAAGCAGCCTCCACCGACAATAGCACGTTCAAGTGAAGTTTCAGTATTCGCTTGATTGGTCACGATCTTCTCCTTAAATGGCAGGAAAGTCAGGGGTTATTTGGTTTTTTGATAGGTGATGAACTGGAACTTTACACCTGTTTTTTCATCAGCTTGTTCACTTTCTGTATGTGTTTTTACCCATTCCTCAGGAATCGGAGGATAGTGAGCTGCACCTGCGACATCGAGTTCGACATGCGTGATTTCCAATCGGTCTGCGATAGGTAGCGTCAAAGTAAATAACTCTCCGCCGCCAATCACATAAATCGACGATTGACCTCGCGCAATGGCATCCGTGCTTGCACCCTGAATCAGCTCATCCAGTGTCTGCACGACATGTACGCCATCATGTGACCAATCGTTTTGACGAGTTAAAACCCAGTGACTGCGATTTGGTAGTACACGCCCCAGTGAGTCAAAAGTCTTACGACCCATAACAATGACACCACCTTGCGTAATGCGCTTAAAATGCTGCAAATCGGCAGGTAAATGCCACGGCAATTGGTTATCTACACCAATGCAGTTTTTTTGATCCATAGCGACGACATGGACGATTTCGATGGAATGGTGAATCATTGACGATCCTTAATCAAATTCTAGGGTTTGCTGATACCGTAAAATCCTCCCCAACCCTCCTTTTTCTAAGGAGGGAGTTAAAGCTCCTCCCTTTGCAAAGGGAGGTTGGGAGGGATTTTACTTTTGACTTTTTAACTTAAACCGCGACAGGCGCCTTAATCGCAGGATGGTGCTGGTAGTTTTCAAGCTCTAAATCAGCATATTCAAATGCAAAAATATCGGTAATCGCTGGATTGATCTTTAATTTTGGTAGAGGCAATGGCTCACGGCTGAGTTGCAGTGTCGCTTGCTCAAAATGATTGCTGTACAAATGACTGTCGCCGCCTGTCCAGACAAATTCACCGACTTCTAATCCTGTGACTTGAGCGATGAGATGCGTTAGCAGCGCATAACTGGCGATATTAAATGGTACACCCAAGAAAATATCCGCACTACGCTGATAGAGCTGGCAAGAGAGTTTGCCGTTGGCGACATAGAACTGAAATAAGGTATGGCAGGGTGGCAAAGCCACTTGCCCTGCTTCAGCAGGATTCCAGCCCGATATAATCAAACGGCGTGAATCTGGATTGGTTTTGATTTCGTTGATGAGCCAAGAGATCTGATCAAAGCCATCTTTTTGGTAAGAGCCATCAGGATTTTTGGTTGCGCCAAAGTTACGCCATTGATGGCCATAAACAGGCCCTAGATCGTTTTCTTGACGACCAAAACGCGCACATTGTTCTGCGGTTGCCCATTCATCCCAAATGGTCACGCCGTTGTCTTTGAGATAGTTGACATTAGTATCGCCCTTGAGAAACCAAAGGAGTTCAACGGCAACTGATTTAAAATGCACACGCTTGGTAGTGAGGATTGGGAAACCTTTTTGCAGATCAAAGCGCATTTGATAGCCAAACACTGAGCGCGTACCTGTGCCTGTACGGTCTGTTTTTTCCACACCATGTGTTAACACGTGGTGTAGCAGGTCTAGGTAAGTCTTCATGCGTTGCCCTCTTGCGTGTTCTTTTTGCTGCCCCAATCATAAATGCCACGATGGTAGGCATACCAGAGCATCCATAAGCCAATCGCGAGCATTGGCACGGTCAATAACTGCCCTTTGCTCATCCAGCCAAACCATAAATGTTGGTCAAAATCAGGTTCACGGAAAAATTCGATGCCGAATCGTGCTGCACCATAGCCTAACAAAAATAGTGCTGAAATAGCCATGCGTGGGCGCGGCTTTGACGAGAACCACCACAATAACAAAAATAGGGCTAATCCTTCAAATGTCGCTTCATAAAGCTGCGAAGGATGGCGAAGTAAAAACTGCGGATCGCTCGGAAAACGCATCGCCAGAGCGAAGGTTTGATCAATAACTGGACGTCCCCACAGTTCGTCATTGATAAAGTTACCAATTCGTCCAAACATGAGTCCTGTTGGAACGCAAGGGGCAATGAAATCAAGGGTTTGGAATGCTGTTTTGCCATGTTTACGGGCAAAAAAGACCATTGCCAGCATCACACCAATAAAGCCGCCATGAAAACTCATGCCGCCTTGCCAGACTTTAAATAATGACGTTGGATCGCTGAATAGAGCATCTGATTGATAAAACAACATATAGCCAATTCGACCACCGAGAATCACGCCTAACGCACCATAAAATACGAGGTCAGAAACGTATTCTTCCGTCCAGCCACGCTCTGTCTGGCGCGTGCGAAATAACGCAAGTCCATAGGCGGTGGCGAATGCAAGCAAATACATCACTCCATACCAATGGATTTTTAGCGGGCCGACGGCCAGTGCAATAGGGTCGATCTGAGGGTAGGTCAGCATAGACAGCTCGTTGTATCTCAATCAAAGTGGTGGCATTCTAGCTTATTCCGATTATGAAAATATTATTTGGTCGATCTGATTATGTGTATTGTTGTATTAGCGTGGCAGACTGTGCCGAATAAACCACTTGTTCTATTTGGAAATCGGGATGAGTTCTATCAACGTGATGCTGCGCCGCTTTCTATCTGGCCTCAAAGCTCAATTATTGCGGGTCGTGATCTACAGTCAGGCGGTACTTGGTTGGGAATCACGGCTTCGGGTCGTTGGGCGATCATTACTAATTTTCGTCGAAAAGAAAATCCACCGCCAAATGCCATAACGCGAGGTGCGTTGGTCGCGGATTATTTAGAAGGTGATAGCGAACCGTTGGCATTTCTACAATCGGTGAATCCAGCGCAATATGCGGGGTTTAATTTGATTGTAGGTACGTTTACTGATGCTGCTATTTTGGGGAATCGTGGCACACCACCTCAAACACTCAGTCAAGGTATTCATACGCTCAGTAATGCCTTGCTCGACACGGAATGGCCTAAAACGAAGCGCTTATTTCAAGGGTTTAGCGCGTTAGATTTAACGGCAAATGATGATTTGCTTGTCGCCAGCGGTTTTAATTTGTTGAATGATGAAACCAAAGCCGACATCGCGGATTTGCCGAATACGGGCATTGGTACTGAGATGGAAGAAGTTTTGTCGTCGATTCGGATTGATAGTCCGATTTATGGCACGCGGGTTTCGAGTGTATTGGTGCTCGGTGATGAGGGCTATACGTTTGCGGAAAAGACGTGGAGACCTGTTGAGGGTGGGGTGGTGAGGATGGTTGGTGAGTGGATAAATTAAATAAAAAATGATAAATCGTGAGCTTTTATTAAAGTGGTTGAGTCGAATCTTGGCAATTTCGATAGCTTTCATAATTTTCGTTATAATAACTTCGAATATTACGCCAGATAATCTTGCTTCAAATCCTAAAGGTTCGTTTGTTTCAAGTTCACCAGATAAATTAGCTTTATTGATATATATTGGAATGTTAGCTATTCCTATTGTTTTTATTTTTGTTGGGTATGGTAAACATCGTGTCATTTTCCGAACTGGCTGGATATTACTCCTTTTAATATTGGGTTTTACATTAATGAAGTAACAGATCAGCGGCGAAGATACAGTATCGTATAAATTAAGAATCCAACATCGCCGCCCGAAACTGCGCCATCGCCATCCCCCGATGACTGATCTTATTTTTCTCCGACTTTTCTAGTTCAGCACTAGTTTTCCCTAACTCTGGCAACCAAAACAAAGGATCGTAGCCAAATCCGCCTTCACCGCGAATCTCCTCCAGAATCTCACCATGCCAGATACCCTGACAAATCAGTGGTAATGGATCTTCCGCATGACGAACCATTGCCAAGACGCAAACAAACATCGCTGGAATCGGCTGTCCATTGCGCAAAGGTTTGAGCTTTTCGAGTAAGGTTTGATTGTTTAGCATATCATTACCATGTTCACCGCCAAAGCGTGCCGAATAAATCCCTGGTGCGCCGCCCAAAATCGGCACGCACAAGCCAGAATCATCGGCGAGAGCAGCTTTGCCAGATTCTCTTGCCGCATGACGCGCCTTGATGAGAGCATTTTCAACAAAACTTAAGCCGTCTTCGATCGCATCTTTGATCCCTAATTGTCCTTGTGCAATCACCTGAATTGGTAATGCTGCGGATTCAAAGAGTGTAGAAAACTCTTTGATTTTGCCTTGATTATTACTGGCAAGAATGAGTGTGTTGTCGGCGAGAGAAAGCATGAGGATATCGTTTGAAAAAGTTGAATGATGAATTGTAATCATCAGAATGGTGAAAGGCGAGTGTGAAATTTTCAGCAATAAAAAAGCCCGAACTTGTCGGACTTTTTCTTGATGATCGGAGCTTACTGACCGCTTGTACCATCATCCGTTTGAATCCAACGATCTGCGCGGTTTTTGGCATCTTGAATATCTTGTTGTGATAGATTTGCTGCCAATGTGCGGATTTTGCCTTGAGCTTTATCCTTAATACGTTGATCAAGCATACCATCGCGTGCAGACAGATCGTACCATTGATAAGCGTTTGCGAGATTCTGGCTACGTTCTTCGATCAGTGCCAAGTTATAGCTTGCACGGTTGTCGCCTTGTTTAGCGGCTTTGCCAAACCAATATTTGGCTTGGTTCATATCGGCTGTCACACCCTTGCCTTCGGCATACATCTGACCAACGTTCAGCTGTGCAGGCGCAGCGCCTTGTTGAGCAGCTTTCAAATACCAGTTAAAGGCTTGGGTTAAATCTTGTTGTACGCCGCGACCATATTTATAGTGGCTTGCCAAAAAGAATTGCGCACGAACGTTGCCTGCTTGAGCGGCAGTCTGTAAATCAGGAACAGACATGCTGGCATAGTTGGTGCTTTCAGTCGCAGTTTCTGGAACGAGTGATTTCAATTCCGCCAACGCAGGAATACTGGCCGTCAAACCCAGTGATAATATTAAAGCGGTCAGTGTGTATTTCATGCGCGGCTCACTCGATAAATCGCAATTTCACCGAAAAAATTGGGGAAATGCTTCATAAAAAAATTACCTTGCTGATCGCCGTCGACAGCAAGTCTGTTAATAATTTTAATCCCATTTGCATGGCAAAGGGACTCAAAATCACGAAACGTACACAAATGAATATTTGGAGTATCGTACCACATATAAGGCAAAGCCTCAGAAACAGGCATTCTTCCTCGAAATCCAAGATAGCTACGCGTTTTCCAATGGGCAAAATTAGGAAAAGTGATAATTGCTTCACGTCCTACGCGAACCATGTCTAATAGCATTTGGTCTGGTGCTTTAATCGCTTGCAAGGCTTGTGCCATAACAACGGCATCAAAGCTTTGATCCGCAAAACGACCTAATCCTTCATTTAAATCCTGTTGAATGATATTTAGCCCATGTCCAATCGCAGTTGTGATCTTATCTTCATCAATTTCAAGACCATAGCAATCGATTTTAAGTTTTCTTGCCATGTGCGCCAATAATTCACCATCGCCACAACCGAGATCCAGTACACGAGATCCTGGTTTTATCCAACGTTCTGCGAGTTGTTGATCCAATCTCATGATGTTTGTTCCTGCGCTGGATTTTTGCTTGATTTTGGTGCGGTTTTTTCAGCTTCCGTGTCAGAATTTGTCATATTCTGACCTTGATGGGAACTTTCTGCTTTGCCTAGGAAGCCGCGTAAGGTGTCAACATAGCGAGGAATGGGGAATAAGAACGAATCATGGCCTTGCGGTGCATCAACTTCGATATAACTCACGGGTTGTTGGTTGGTAATGAGGGCATCAACCAGTTCGCGCGAGCGACTCGGTGCAAATCGCCAGTCAGTTGTAAACGAGACGACCAAGAATCGACAAGTTGCAGGCGCAAGTGCTTTGTTGAGGTCACTATTATGATCACGAGATGGATCAAAGTAATCTAAAGCCTTCGTCATGATGAGGTAGGTATTTGCATCGAAATTACGGCTAAATTGCTCGCCTTGGTAGCGCAAATAGCTTTCGACTTGAAATTCAACATCATAGCCATGCATGAAGTCGCCAGACTTGAGGTCTCGACCGAATTTTTGCTTCATGGCGTCTTCGGATAGATAGGTAATGTGACCCACCATGCGTGCCAAAATTAGCCCACGTTTTGGAAATGTTTTTTGTTCCAGATAACGACCGTTGTGGAAATCGGGATCGGAGAGAATGGACTGACGCGCCACTTCATTGAACGCAATGTTTTGTGCAGAAAGTTTGGGTGTGCTGGCAATAATGGCACAGTTCTTTAAACGGTGCGGATAATCAACCGCCCATTGTAGGGCTTGCATACCACCTAAAGAACCACCGACCACCGCATGCCAGACTTGAATGCCGAGACGATCAGCCAGTAATGCCTGAACATTAACCCAGTCACGGACAGTTACTAAAGGAAAATCAGGACCATAGGGCTTATTGTCGTTTTCTGGATTTGGACAAGTTGGGCCTGTAGAGCCGTTGCAGCCGCCAATATTATTCAGCGCAACCACATAGAATTGATTGGTATCGATTGCTTTGTTTGGACCAATACAGCTATCCCACCAGCCTGCTTTGCTTTCACCAGGATAATATCCAGCGGCGTGATGATGACCAGATAGGGCGTGACAAATCAAAATCGCGTTGGATGCATCATCATTCAGTTGACCATAGGTTTCAACCATGAGATCAAAGCGCGGTAGTGTGCGCCCAGTCTCTAATAATAGCGGTTGTTCAAAGGACTCTCGGCGAGGCGCGACAATGCCTACAGAGTCCAGAGGTAATGTTTTACCACTTAAGGGGTCTGTATGATGAGCTGTGCTTGCGCCACTTGCTGCGTTGGCGGTATCCAGTTCTTGAGTCGTATTTAGGGTCGATACCACGAGATCACTTTCCAAAACTACATCCAATCTTCCAGTTTACGGCTCGATGTTGCGCTAAACAAGAGTCTCGTGAATTTAGATGATTGATGTTGCCCAATTATTAAACAAATTATTCAACACAAAAGTTGAGTTAAATGGTGATTATCGATGCGCCATGAGAGGCATCGCTGTTCGTCGCACGTGGAGGGCTGCAGCATCATAGTCTGCCATGACTAAGGCAGGAATTTCACTATGGTTTTCTGCGAGTATTTCACCCCAACCATCACTAATTGCGCTATGACCCCATGTTTGCCGTGATCCATGCCAGCCACCTTGTCCCGCGCCAATGACAATGCATTGTGAATCTATAGCGCGTGCGCGCAGTAGAAGTTGCCAATGCGCCTTGCCTGTAAGATGTGTGAATGCAGATGGTGCGGTGAGAATTTCTGAACCTTGCTGGCGTAGCGTGATCGCTTGTTCTGGAAAGCGGAGGTCGTAACACACCATTAAGCCGAGTTTGCCAAAAGGTGTGTTCGCCGTGATGATTTGATCTCCCGCTTCAAACGTTGCAGATTCTTGGTATTGACCAATCCCATCTTGGACTGAGACATCAAACAGATGGATTTTGTCGTAGCGTGCAACCGTTTTACCGCTAGGATCGAGGAGTAGTGATGCGGAGCGAACGCGTTGATCGGGAACTGCCTGTCCATTGGGTCGGTAAGGGCAGGGAACGGATCCTGCAACAATCCAGATGTTTAGTTCGCGTGCCCACTGCGCCACGTTTGTAATGATGTCATCAAATCGTTCAGCTGTATTGCGCTGTTGTCCTGGCGCAAAACAGGCAAAGTTTTCAGGAAGCACTGCGAGTTGGCAACCTGCTTGCGCAGCTTGAGTGATGAGTTCAAGTGCATGTGTCAGATTCAGGTCGATCTGATCTTGTGAATTCATTTGAATGGCAGCGAGACGAGGTAGAGTCATGGTGATGCTCATGGAATCGGATGTCGAGAGAATATTTGGAGTATGACGATTTATGTGGAAAAGCGCATCAAAGCGCTGAATCATAAATCGTCTAGACGTTTTTTTACTTGTTATAAGATGGTATGAATGGAGACTTAGAGAAGATTAGTGACGTTGAGCGCAGGAGAGGAAACTGTGTTTAGATTGTTGTTGTAATTGATTTTGGCGATGTTCTTGTTCGAGTTGGCGAACGAGAGGTTGAAACATGGCTTTATTATTTTCGTTGAGATTCATCAGGGTTTGGTGTGCTTCAAGCACTGTTTCCAGCATAGCATTGGCTTCAGGTTCTTCTTCAGGAAGCGTCAATGTGCAAGCTGATGCTGTTTTACAGTTCAGCATGACAAAAACTTGTCCTAAACCCATACTGTTGGTCAGTGTTGTAATGTCTGGATTGGTCGATAACATGATAGGCTGAATGCCGCGCTGAGTGCGCAAGTGTAGACCAAGCTTGGCAAGTACGCCTAGCGTTGTACTATCTACAAAAGTTGTGTCAGTCAAATCTACAAGAGCGCCAGTAAGCGTTTGATCTTGTGTGATTTTGTCTAGAAGGTGGTCTAGACTGCTGCAGGTCATGGCGCGAACTTCGCCGACCAATTTGAACACATGCGTTCCTTGAAGAACAGCATACTCAATACGACCAGTTGACATATAAATGCAAGCACTCACATTTGGATTCACAATTATTGCACAAAAAAACGCTTTTCAGCAAGAATAAAGCCTAAAACATCTTCAGTTTTATCTCGAATAAATTGTGTTTTAGATGTCAGAATAGTTTCAATTTAAAGAATAAGTTGGATGAAATAAGACGTAGAAGTTTGCAAAAAATTGATATTTATGCAGTGCGACTGAGCGATAAAATTGTTAAATCATCAGATAAATGGGTGGGTGGATCGAAGGTACGTTGCGCGATTGCGTCGATCAGTTGATTGAGTTGCTCTGATGTTCCACCTGAAAAAATTTCGATTGCACCATCGGAGCAAAAAAGAAGCTGTGATTCAGGCTTGAGCTGCGTGGTCTGGGTTGTGAGAGTGAGATCAGTCACTAAGCCCAGAGGAAAGCTACTGCTATTCAGGATTTCCGTGGTTCGATCAGGGTTGATTAAAATGGGTGGTGGATAATGACCCGCACTACACCATTCCAGATGATGTGTATGCGGATTGAGTAATCCACAGAGTACAGTAATGTGCTTTCCTGCATTTTGGATGACGAGAAGTCGATTCATCCTGCTCAGTAGTGCTTGTGGAGAATGCTCTGTACCATGAAAAGCCGCGAGCCAGCCTGTAAGCAGACTGCTGGCAGCACCATGACCTGCTACATCAGCAAGATAAAACAATAATCGATTGTCTGGGGTGATCCAATAATCCAGCCAATCGCCCGAAAGCGCACTGGCAGCTTGATAGATACTTTCGATTTTGTAGTTTGGAATATCGAGTGGTGCGGGAATGAGGCGTTGTTGTAAGCGTGCTGCGGCAGGTAGGTCTCGGCTGTCGCTTTGATGTAAATGCTGCATTTCAAGCTGTTTAATAATGCTGGCAAGCGCTTCGGGCAATTGCTCTCGAATCCATCCTGCCCATGCGCCACGTTGCCAAGCCTGAGCTAATTCATCACCTTGAGTTTTTCCTGCCAAAACAATGGTTGGCTGTGGCCACTGGTGAGTGAGATAGAGTGAAACATCCGCAATAATGAGCTGGTCTGGCGGAAGGAGCTGGACTGCTTCGAGTGAAACCTCTGTGAGATGAGGTAAGTCTGCCTTGAGACGAGCATGACACTCGTCTTTTTTTGAATCAATCAAATAGTAAGACAACGTTGACCTAGAATTGCGCTGGTGGTGTGGCGCTAGCAGATGTTAAATCTGTAGGCGTATCGGGTGTGGCGACACTCGTGCTCGCTTGTGCGGTTGAGCTTTGAGGGGTTGCATTGCTTTTGGCATCATGACTACTAAAATCACTGTCACCAAAGCCATCATCACCGAAATCATTGTTGCTAAAACCATCGTCACTATTACTGGTTTGGGAGGAGGTGGCTCCTTTATCAAATTGTCTTTTTTGCAAATAGACATCGCGTATAAGCGTGTATTGATCACCTTGCACAAAGTTTTCTAAACCAATGAGTTGGGCGCGCTGATCGACGAATTTTACGCCTGTAATGCCGAGAGATTCCCAAGTGTTATGGATATAGTTTTGCGGTGCGCCAAACTGATCGACTGCGCGTGAAAATGTATCACGCACGGTACTAGGCCCAAAAAATGGCAGCATGACATAAGGCCCTGAACCAATGCCCCATTTACCTAAGGTCAGTCCAAAATCTTCATCTGATCGATCGATACCTAGATAAGTAGCGGTATCGTAGAAACCTAAGGATGTTGCCGTATTGATCACAAATCGGCTTAATGACTCAACCGATGTGCCAGGGTGACCTTGAAGCAAATTATTGACCGCTGTCCATGGCATTCCGAGGTTGATAAAAAAGTTGGTCACGCCATGTTGAACTGGTGTAGGGACGATCTTTTTATAAGTACGTGCGACCGGAAGCATGATGTATTGATCAAGCTTCATGTTAAAGCTATAAATTTTTCGATTGAAATGCTCAAATGGATCTTTGACAGAATCTGGTTGTGATGCATTTGCATTGACGGCAATCTTTGCTCCGAGAGCGGTAACCTGTTCAATTGAACGATTGCCAATTTCACCGATGGTGTCAACTGATCTTTGAATCAGTGTGGGTCTAGATTCAGTTGTTGTAGTTGTATCTTGAGTCGGAGCAGGTTGAGATGCCGCCGAATTATCGACGGTCAACGGGGTCGCTGTTTCTGCAGCCGCAATGGTTGATGATAGGCTGATACAAATTCCAAGTGCGACTAAAAATTGTGTATTCGACATATAAAAACTGAGCGTTCTGTATTGAGGTGTCAGCTTATGTTACTTTCCGTTAATTTTCTAGTTCTGTATCACGGTATTCGCTCTGTAGAATGGGCATTAGATCATTATTTTTGTAAAAATTATGCAGCGTGATGCCTATAGTTAAAAAGATGGGTCATGTTGGATGCGTGTTTTCCATCCGGTGGTTAGGTTTTCGCTGATTTATATCCAAAAATAAAAATGTATAGAAGGCACATATATTGCATACGCGCGCGAGTTTCGGTTGTATACTTCTAAAAATATACCTTTTGTCTTGAATGGGTTTGTTGTCGAGATGTGAATCATCAATGAGAGATCTTGATGTGCTTGATTGTAATGAAAGATCTTGATGTGCCTATTGTAGTTTTAAAGATGTTCTGGATGAGACATAGATGAAGTTATCGGTCGGACTTAGAGTTTCGAATTCGCTATCGCTTACGCCACAATTGCAGCAAGCTATTCGTCTGTTGCAGCTGTCTTCGCTTGAGCTTGAGCAAGAAATTCAAAGCCAACTGGATAGTAATCCTTTACTCGAAGCGGTTGAAGTGTCTGCGGATGGACAAGTCTCTGAAGCTCAAGACAATAATGTAGATTACCAATCGAGTGAAACCCATTCAGAATATAGTGCTGATGCCGATTTTAATGATGGTCGCGAGTCTGCGGATGGTGCCGCAACCGTTTCATTAGATGAACAAATGGGAATGACGCGCCTTGGCGAAGATCTTCCTGTGGATACACAGTGGGATGATGTGTTCAGCCATCAATCTACAGCCATGGCAACGCCTGAGTTTGATGAACGTGAAGATACGCGCACAGTCAGCGATTCGATTTGGTCTGAGCTTCGCTGGCAGCTGAATCTAACGCCATTTAGTCCTGTTGATCGGATTATGGCGGAATGCATTATTGACGGAATTGACGAGCGCGGTTATCTAGAAGCCAGTTTGGATGAATTGCTTGAAGCGACGCAAAATCAACTCGATGCATTAGATATTGATGAAGAAGTTGAGCTTGCCGAACTGGAAGTTGTGCTGAAGCGAATTCAGAACTTTGATCCACCGGGCGTGGGTGCGCGGGATCTTAGTGAATGTTTGTGCCTACAACTTCGCGCGCTACCTGAAGGTACGCCTTCGCGTCTTGATGCATTAAAGATGATGAATCATCATGAACTGCTTTTGGTCAATGATATTCCAAAACTTATGAGGCAAACTGGCTTAAGCCAAGACGAACTGCGCGCTGCGCTGACGCTGGTTAAGTCGCTTGAGCCATATCCTGGTTTGAAGTTTCAAAATAATGAGCGCGAACATCAAGTTCCTGATGTGATAGTTCGTAAAAAGAACGAACATTGGGAAGTTCAACTCAATACTGATATTTTGCCGAAATTGCGGGTGAATTCGTATTATGCGGGCATGATTAAGCGCGCTGATCAGAGCGAAGAAAATCAATATTTACGCCTGCATATGCAAGAAGCACGTAATTTTATTAAAAGCGTTGATGAACGCCACAAAACGCTATTGAAGGTTGCGACTTGTATTGTAATGCATCAACGTGCATTTTTAGAGCATGGCCCTGAAGCAATGAAACCATTGATTTTGAGAGATATTGCTTTAGAAACGGATTTGCATGAGTCAACTGTATCGCGCGTGACCACACAGAAATATTTGCTCACGCCGCGTGGTTTGTTTGAATTGAAGTATTTTTTCTCGAGCCATGTGACGACGAGTGCTGGTGGAGAGTGTTCTTCCACTGCGATTCGCGCAATGATTAAAAAAATGATTCAAGAAGAAAATATTAAAAAACCACTATCTGATAGTGCACTCACTGAAAAACTACAAGAAGCTGGAATTGATGTAGCTAGGCGGACAGTCGCTAAGTATCGAGAGTCTCTCAATATTGCGTCTTCGAGTGAACGAAAACGTCTATTGTAACCACTGTTGTAAGCAAACATGTCGTTGTCATTGAAATGTAAAAATAGATGTTTTGGTGCTTGCTTTAATTGAGTCGATGTGAAATCTTATAGGTGTTACCTCAAGAGTAACGTGAACCCGTCCGACTCGCGTCAGATGTTGTTTTATATGAATTTATTTATTTTAAATGTTTCTGAAGAATGCGTTTAAAGGTAAATGGAAGTTTGTTAAAAACGGATCTGCACGAGCCGACTAATCAGGCTAAAAGCGAATACGTGATTCGCTCGTCCCCCGACCAGTCTGCTCTATAAGATGAATGGCCGCTCGACTTGAGAATCATGTCTTCGTCACATTGCGAGGATGGTTTATATGCATATCAAGATTAGTGGTCATCATGTGGGTGTTTCTCCAGAATTGGAATCAAGCGTTCACGAAAAATTAGCCAAAGTCGAACGTCATTTCGATCATATCAATAGCATGCAAGTGATTTTTTCTAAAGAAAATCATCATACAGATTCTAGTTATAATGGCAAAAAAGGCCTAGCAAATCATAAAGCTGAGGTTATTTTGCGCGTGCCTGGCTCAGAACTGTTTGCGGCAGCAACGGCGGATACACTGAAAACCACACTGGATTTGTTGGTTGATAAGTTAGACCGCCAGATTGTGCGCCATAAAGAACGTTTAAAGAGCCACAGCAATCAGACGCATCATCAGGAATTTGCCATTGAGTAAGTTCTGGTTATTCAGTCAATAGGTTAAATCAATAAGTTTTTATGATGTTATTTTGGAAGCTCGGATTCGTCCGAGCTTTTTTATGCAAGTATGATTGATCATCAGCAGATATCTATATGATTGGTAGGGTGCTTAATGACATTTTGGGTGTCTTATTATGCTGAGAATGATATGAGAATTGTCGATATAGATTGTGGCTTAGGTTATCAGGTTCGTCAAAAGACGGAATTTATTATCCAGATTCATGCTGCGTATCATCCGTGGCAACGGATTGTGACAGAATCATTGGATTTAATGGGTAAAGTACCTGAGTTTTTTCAAGATGTGACTGGGCAGAATCGTTTATTTCGATTTAGTGCTGAAGCAGGTCAAGTCGAGATTCGCTATCGTGCAACGGTTGAATTGAATATGCCAGTGCGAAATGCGCGTGCACGAGAGATGGAAGTAGCAGATCTTCCTGTGGATGTTTTGCAGTATTTATTGCCTAGTCGTTATTGTGAGTCAGATTTGCTGAGTGCGATGGCGCAACGGACTTTTGGTCATTTGCCACGTGGATTTACGCGTGTTGAGGCGATTTGTAGTTGGATTAAAAATAATATCGTGTATGAGCTGGGTTCTAGTCATGCGTTTACGACTGCGCGTGATGTCTTGGTGAATCGCGCAGGTGTGTGTCGTGACTTTGCTCATTTAGGTATTGCGTTTTGTCGTGCGCTGAATATTCCTGCCCGATTTGTGTTTGGTCATGCTGAATTTCCTGATCCTCCGCCTGATTTTCATGCATTTTTTGAGGCATTCTTGGATGGACAATGGGTTTTGTTTGATGCCACCAAAATGGCGCCTTTAAATAAAGTTGTGCGGATTGGTACAGGAACGGATGCGAAGGATGTTGCATTTGCGACGATGTATGGTGATGTGCAAATGCGGTATCTCAGACCTTTGGTACGTGATCATGTCGCTGGTGGCGCGGTGGAGTTTAAATATACGGATAATTTTTTTGGTTCAGATTTGAAGTGAAATTTTGCTGAATTTATTCTGATCGATCAAATCCATCGCTGAGTTCGTCATTAGATTGTCTGCGGTCACTCGGGGCTCGTTTTTTGAAGATAGCTTTGTCTTGATGATCTGTGAGTTCAGGTGAGTCGGAGAGTTCGGTACGACGTTTGATTTGACGACGGTTTTTCAGATGACGTTTGACCCGAGATTGCGCCAGCGTATGCATGAGGTGAGGAAGATCTTTGAGTTCTAATCGTTTAATAAATTCATAGAGCATGCGATCACGGGTCACACGCATATATTTACCAAAATTGCGTGGGTCGCTTCTTTCACGTTGAAAATCAAGAATGTTCAAGTCGATGTAGATGAGTGCTATCAGGGTGATGATGAGTAAGGCATTGCCCATCGGAACGTCAAAAAATAAAATTTCGATCAAGATCGATAACAACATAAAGCCGATAGCGTTCCAAAGTGGTTTTTTGTGATTGAACGACACAATGAGCCATACGGCTAAACCGATTTCGATGAGACCATCAATATATAAAAACCAAGACGCGTGTTGGAATGCTTCTGCTGAAGTCGGATTGTCTTGAGATAGGGTGTTGATAATGATGTTTTGAACCAGTCCTTGATACACAAAGACAAAGGCAACAACGCTGCGCGCAAGTCCGCGAATTTGATATAATAGCTCAGCAGTATTTTTCATATGAGCTCCGTGTTCATGGACTTGTTCTAAGAGCGGTTGCTTTTAAGAGTGGCTGTTGTCGCTTAGCAGTTCAATATTGATAATATGCAACTTCAAGCGGTTAACGTCAATCGCAAGTGCGCACATACTTGAGTATGTCGACATGAGTGACTGGACTATATCCAGTACACACGATAACCTGCTTGGGTTAATTTATTTATTCATCCTATAGAGTGGCAGCATGACTCCTGAAATTTTACATGAGCTTCTACAAGCAGCATTTCCAAAAGCAGATATTGCAACCTCGGGGCAAGCAGGTAAGTTTGAGGTACGTCTTGTGGATGAACAGTTTGAAGGAAAGCGTCCTGTTGCACGCCAGCAAGCAGTTTATGCGCCGTTGAATAGTTACATCGCAAGTGGTGAAGTTCATGCGGTGACGATTCGTGCATTGACGCCAGAAGAGTGGCGTAAAGCAAGTTTGTTTGGTTAAGTTTTTTGGATTCTTCTCGATATTGTGATGATTTTAAGATCATTATTTTTCGATTATTAACAGATATTTTTATTAACTGATTTGACGATTACGCCAAGTATTATGTGTTATCGCAGTATTCATGGGCATCAGGATCGTTGTAAGTCATAGCAGGTAGTCATTTAAACAATGGATAAATTTCGGATTCAAGGCGGCGCGTGTTTAAACGGCACAGTACGAATTTCAGGTGCGAAAAACGCTGCGTTGCCGCTGCTTGCTGCGACGATTTTGGCGAGTTCACCAATTACGCTGAGCAACGTCCCTGATCTTAAAGATGTTTCAACCTTGATTAAGGTATTGGAAAGTCTGGGAATTACAGTGCAACGAGATAAGACCAGTGGTTCTGTGCATGTTGATGCCAGCACCTTGAATAGTCGTTTTGCACCATACGAATTGGTCAAAACCATGCGCGCGTCGATTTTGGTTTTAGGGCCTTTGCTGGCACGTTATGGCGAAGCGACAGTGTCGTTGCCTGGCGGCTGTGCGATTGGTTCGCGTCCTGTTGAGCAGCATCTGAAAGCGTTAGAGGCGATGGGTGCGGAAATTCGTGTCGAAAATGGTTATGTCCATGCCAAAGTCGATGGTCGTCTGAAAGGTACACGCTTGTCGTTTGATATGGTCACCGTGGGTGGTACTGAAAACGTGCTGATGGCAGCAACGTTAGCGGAAGGGACAACTATTTTAGATAACTGCGCACGTGAGCCAGAAGTCACTGATTTGGCGAATTTATTGGTCAAAATGGGTGCGAAAATTGAAGGTATTGATTCGGATCAATTAACGATTCATGGTGTTGATTCGTTGTCTGGTGTGGATTATAGCGTGGTTGCAGATCGCATCGAGACGGGTTCTTACCTTGCGGCAGCGGCGATGACGGGTGGTTGTGTGCGTACCACACATACAGATCCTAGACTGCTTGAGGCAGTGCTGCGTAAATTTGAGGAAATGGGTGCAACCATTACTTCTGGTACGGATTGGATTGAGCTCGACATGCGCGGTAAACGCCCGAAAGCGGTGAGTTTCCGCACGTTACCACATCCTGCATTCCCAACAGACATGCAAGCACAGATCATGACCGTCAATACGATCGCTGACGGTACAGGTACGATTACTGAAACGATTTTTGAAAATCGTTATATGCATGTGCCTGAGCTATCCCGTATGGGTGCGAAGATTCAGGTCGATGGTCATACCGCGATTGTGACGGGCGTTGAGACGCTTCAAGCTGCACCTGTGATGGCAACCGATTTGCGCGCATCTATGTCGTTGGTACTTGCTGCACTGACAGCGCAAGGCGAAACAATTTTAGATCGGATCTATCATATTGATCGTGGCTACGAGCATGTTGAAGAGAAATTACGCGGCTTAGGTGCTGTGATTGAACGAGTAAAGTAAATGACTGATGCAACTGCTGAAGCCGTAATGGGCAACTTTGATCATGGTTTAACGCTGGCATTGAGCAAAGGACGGATTCTGAAAGAAACGCTGCCTTTGCTGAAGAATGCTGGCATTGAGCTGCTTGAAGATCCAGATAAAAGCCGTAAATTGATTTTTCCAACGACACATCCTTTGGTCAGAATCTTGATTCTACGCGCTAGTGATGTACCTGCGTATGTCGAAAATGGCGCGGCGGATATTGGTGTTGCGGGTAAAGATGTGCTGATGGAGTACGGTGCACAGAACGTTTATGAACTGATTGACCTCAAAATTGCGAATTGTCGTCTCATGACCGCAGGTCGTGTCGATGCGGATGGCAAGTGGACGAAACCAGCAGGTCGTTTAAAAATCGCCACGAAATATATCAACCTGACTCGTCAGTATTACGCGAGTCGTGGTGAGCAAGTGGATGTGATTAAGCTCTACGGTTCGATGGAACTTGCACCGCTGGTGGGTCTGGGCGATTTGATTGTCGATGTAGTGGATACTGGAAATACATTGCGTGCCAATGGTTTGGCTCCGTTTGACGAAATTGCCAAAATTTCATCGCGTTTGATTGTGAATAAAGCCAGTTATAAGCGTAAGCAAGCGGTGCTGAGTCCGATTCTCGCTGGGATTGAGGCGGCGATTGGTTGATTCAGATTAAATTTTAGCACTTCGACAGGCTCAGTGAACTGAATACGGTATAGCTCGTTGAGCTTGTCGAAACGTGCGGAAATCAGAACATAAAAAACGATGCTGGAAATTCCAAGTATCGTTTTTATTTGGATTGAACTTCAGCTCGTAGAGCTGTTTTGATAATATCAGCAACCGAATCGCTATTAATTCCACGACTCTTACAATAACTAGATTCAATCCAAACGGAAAGTTTCCGATTGCCTTTGCTTGAGTTGCAAGAAACGCAACACCGAGCAATATTTTCACGTGTCACAATACTCTCGTCATTGATGATGTGTTCCCAAGTTGCTACATTCTTGCGAGAGCCGCCAAGGGGCATTTTTTCAACCATTTCCACAGCACAATAGACACAAGTCTTATCTCGATTTCTAACTTCATCTTCAAGCCAAGCAGGAATACCCCAACTATTCATATTTTCTGACCTACTCTGCAAGTGCAGCCTTAATCTTTTCCGCAAACCCCTGAATCTTCTGCATATCGCCCATTTGTGAGCCATGAGCGCGCGTCATGAGTGTGCCGAGAGATGTAGGAAGGATGTGGAAATGCACATGTGGAACGCTTTGTCCTGCGGCAGCACCATTCAATTGCATCAGCACAAAACCATCAACGCCCATTGCAGTTTTGACTGCTTTCGATACTTTTTGCACGCTATGAATCCACGCAGCAGCGCCTTCTGGAGATAAGTCGAGGATGGTTTCAGCGGGTTCTTTGGTGATCACTAAAGTATGACCGTCAGCTTGCGGCATGATGTCCATAAACGCGAGCGTGTATTCGTCTTCATAGACTTTGGTACATGGAATTTCTCCACGTAGGATTTTGGCGAAAATATTGTTGCTGTCGTATGCCATTTGAAATGTCCTATTCAGATCGGTTTGCTCGTGCGATTCTTTGTGCTTCAAGGCGTTGAGTTACGGATAGAAGCGTGCTTGATAGTATCAGAAAATCATGACGGCTCTTGCTCATGATTCATAAAAAAAATCGCACGAGAATGATCACGTGCGATGATTTGATCACGCTTGATTATTAATAACTATATTTTAATCCTACCGCGGTGAGGGTAGTGCGTGAACCACCGACGTCAGCATTGATTTTCTTGTAATCGAAGCTCACTTGAGCTGATACTGTATCGGTCATCTTGACGGACAGTGCGCTATGCGTGCGAATGGTGCTGGACTTGGAGCCGTAATCAAATCCTACATCTTGCAGAAATTTGGTGGTTGGCAGTAGTTGGCGTTCATAGTGCGCGGCAATCGTACCGATGGCTTCAGTCTTGCTGTCGTGTGGTGGCAGGCGATCAACGTCATAACGTATCCCAGCACCGATTTCACCAGTTAGGAACTGCGCATCATCACGATAGAGCTCTCTGCCTAAACCAACTGTGAGAGAGGTTTGATAATCAAACGCACTGGTCAGATCTTTTTCCCATTGCAGTTTGCCGAATTCATAGAAGCTGCCTTCACTATGCGTCATTTTGCCGAAGGCAAGGTATTGTTCAACGTCGGTTCCACTGGTGTTACTATCCGAGCTGTTCACGGCACTTGCTTTAAATTCACCGCCCCAAGTGCCAAACATACGTTTGAAGTCGATGTTACCGGCGAAGCTTTGCTTGGTATCTGACGATGTGCCACTGCTTTGAGTGGTGTTGAGCAAATAGCTGAGATCCGCGTCTAAATTGTAATCTTTGTCTTTTGTGACTTTGACCATATCTTCGGCGGCAAATGATGTGGCACTCAGACTTAAGCCAAGCATGATCATTGAGATTTTTTTGATCGGAAACACCATAAAAGCTCCATTTTTCTGCATTGTATAAACAAATACTTCAGGCTATCACGAGCACAAAGTTTTTTAATCCTAAAAGTTTTGATGCTCAAAATCTATGTTTTATACATTTCACATCAGGATTAATATGATTCAGGAATTGTGTTTTATCGGATCATCCACTATGGAAATCGATGACTAATATGCAAATCCCTACAGTAACTCGCCCACATTCGTGCTGAAACCAGTTAAAATTGCACTTTTCGTGATCTAAAAGTGGATGCGGTTTATGATGCGTCGCCTGTCGAGTGCTGATGTTAATTTTGATGAGCAATTAAATGATTTGCTCGCCTTTGAAACGGTCAATGATGCTGCGTTGGTGCAGACAGTGGATCAAATCATCCATGACGTCCGCACACATGGCAATGCGCATGTCCTGAAATTAACCCAGCAGTTCGATCATCATCCTGCACAAACCTTTGCTGAATTAGAGCTAACACAAGTCGCACTGAAAGCGGCTTTTGATGGGCTTACGCCTGAAATCAAGACAGCGCTTGAGTTAGCTGCAGCACGTATTCGTAGCTTCCATACCGCGCAAAAGCAAGACGGCTGGCAGTATACCGATGAGCTGGGTAATGTTCTCGGTCAAAAAGTCACGCCACTTGATCGCGTGGGGATTTACGTGCCCGGCGGCAAAGCGTCTTATCCATCGTCGGTGTTGATGAATGCGATTCCTGCTCAAGTTGCTGGCGTACAAGAAATTATCATGGTTGTGCCTGCACCGAAAGGCGAGTTGAATCCGTTAGTGCTTGCTGCGGCATACTTGTCAGGCGTCCATCGCGTGTTGACCATTGGCGGTGCGCAAGCGGTTGCGGCACTGGCTTACGGTACTGAAACCATTCCTCAAGTCGATAAAATCACTGGACCCGGTAATCGCTTCGTGGCGGCTGCAAAACGTGCGGTGTTTGGTCAGGTCGGTATCGATATGATTGCAGGACCTTCGGAGATCTTGGTTTATGCTGATGGTGTGAATAATCCTGATTGGTTGGCGATGGATTTGTTGTCGCAAGCTGAACACGATGAAGTGGCGCAGTCGATTTTCGT
Organism: Gammaproteobacteria bacterium; assembly: GCA_028868515.1. Classification (GTDB taxonomy): domain Bacteria; phylum Pseudomonadota; class Gammaproteobacteria; order Pseudomonadales; family Moraxellaceae; genus Aquirhabdus. Next base: position 2,459 of record JAGWUI010000007.1, on the reverse strand, counting down.
CACGACTGATGCAACATTGCTAGATCAAGTTGCCCAATCGATAGAGAAGTTATTACCGACATTACCACGCGTTGAAATTGCCCAAACTTCAATTAAAAATCGCGGTGCGTTGATTCTGGTTAAAGATCGTATCGAAGCATTGGCAGTGATTAATCGTGTTGCGCCAGAGCATTTAGAATTATGCGTTGATGATCCTGAAGTGTTGCTTCCTGAGATTCGACATGCAGGTGCGATTTTTATGGGTCGCCACACACCTGAGGCAATTGGGGATTATTGCGCGGGTCCAAATCACGTCTTGCCGACTTCGGGCACAGCGAGGTTTTCTTCGCCGCTCGGCGTCTATGATTTCCAGAAGCGCAGCAGCATCATTCATTGTTCGCCTACTGGTAGTAAGCCTTTAGCGCATGCTGCGGATGTATTGGCGCAACAAGAAGGTTTGGATGCGCATGCGCGTTCAGCACGTTATCGCGCTGGAGATGCAGAATGAGTGTTAATTCAAATGTAAATCAGCGCTTGTGGAGTCCACTGGTTCGTGAACTGGTGCCGTATGTGCCGGGCGAGCAGCCGAAGATCAATAATCTGATCAAGCTGAATACTAACGAAAGCCCATTTCCGCCATCGCCACGCGTGCGTGAGGCGATTATCACTGCACTGGGTCATGATGGCGATGCGCTACGGCTTTATCCTGATCCTGATGCCAGCGTACTCAAGCAAACGATTGCTAAATATCATGGTTTAGAGACTAATCAGGTATTTCTAGGTAATGGCTCGGATGAAGTGCTCGCGCATGTGTTTATGGCGTTCTTCAAAAAAGAAAAACCACTGTTGTATCCAGATATTACATATAGTTTTTATCCTGTATATAGCCAGTTGTATGAAGTGGAAACCGTACAAGTGCCGCTTGATGAAAACTTTCAAATCAATATCAATGATTACAGCATTCCGAATGGCGGCATCATTTTGGCGAATCCAAATGCACCGACAGGCGTGTTGCTGAGTTTGGATCAGATCAAACAACTACTGAGCAATAACCCTGAATCGGTGGTGGTCATTGACGAGGCGTATATCGATTTCGGCGGTGAGTCGGCAGTGAGTTTGGTCAATCAGTTTGATAATTTGGTTGTATGTCAGACTGTCTCTAAATCGCGTGCATTGGCAGGTTTACGCATCGGTATGGTGTTCGCGCAAGCGCATCTGATCGAAGCGTTGGAGCGTGTGAAGAATAGCTTTAACTCGTATCCTTTAGATCGTTTGGCGATTGTGGGTGGCGTGGCATCTTTTGAAGATGAAGCGTATTTCCAATCGACTTGCCAGACTTTGATTGGCTTACGTGAAAATTTGGTGGGTGAGCTGGGTGGCTTAGGCTTTGAGATTCTACCATCGACGGCGAATTTCATTTTTGCGCGTCATCCGCAGCATCAAGCGGTAGAGCTGGCAAAAGGATTACGTGAAGACGGTATCATCGTGCGTCACTTTGCCAAACCGAGAATCAGTGAGTTTTTGCGGATTACGATTGGTACGGCGGAGCAGAATCAGGCGTTGGTTGGGCGGTTGAAGGTGATGCTGGGGTGAATTATGTAAGGTGCAATGTGCTTTGGCTTGCTGCATCTGATGGATTTGAGATTATTTATAAATTTGTCCACCCTCAGCTTGGCTTTTCCTAATTTTTGATATACAACAATATTGATTGGTTTAAGCTAGTTTGATTTTATTGAAATATTTTTAGTTGATCCAAGCTTTTAATGGATTCATTTATTAGTTTTTCAAAATTATTATGTATATCGATATCACTCGCGACAGCTCCAGTCCAAATCACATTCCAATTCTTTGTATCAAGAACTGCTACTCTAATTTTTTCCCTTGAATCAGTTACAGGGTAGAGATAACCATCATTTGTTTTTTCATAAAAGTGATTGTATGAAATCATTTCTCCTGATTGTTCTATTGTTTCGTGATTTGTCTGGGATTGGTAAGATGGCGGTAGAGATGATATTAATAATATATGAGAAACACCTAATTTAGGATACAAAGCCATGAGTCCAAGATCCGCATCATATTTAATCAATCTTTCTTTATCCTCCAAATCTAGAGTCGAAATTATTCCAAATGAAAAATAGGCTTTTTTATTCAACTTTCCTCTAGATTTAATACAAGGAATATTTTGAAATAAATTGCATGCAGTGGATTCTGTAAATTCTGATCTTTTGAGATCTGGGAATGCACCGATGACAAGAATAGAAGTTGGTTTGACCGTGACAGTTTGATAGTTTGGGGGCGTGAGTATTTTAGTGGTTGAACAACCACAAATAATCAGAACATTGATTAGAAATAATTTTTTCATATCAATTCTCCACCCAGTTCATCCAATCCAACGTCAGTCCCGTATCCGTAGATGGACGATATTCCGCACCGCAATAACCCTGATAATCCAGTACATCAATCAAACTAAATACATTTTT